>CAZFAA010000001.1:0-57915 GCA_964516605.1 uncultured Coxiella sp.
AGGCACAGAAATAGCACAGCCCTGTAACGCATGCCCACCTCCCAAGGAAATGACGTTACCCTGCACTCTTAGTGGATAACCCATCGCAACCAGCATGCGCTCGGTGTGATCGCGTGTTATACCTGCTTCACAAATTTTTGTCTCGCCCTGCGCGTAGAGACTGGCTAACAACAAACAGGATTTGACTTGTGCACTCGCAATAGGCAAATCAAACTCCATAGCATGCAAAGTACAATCACCTGTTATCACTAGGGGCGCGCAACCGAATTCAGTCGTTGCAATCTTCGCGCCCATTAATGTTAATGGATCCGTCACGCGCCGCATTGGGCGTTTTAATAAATACTGATCACCCGTTAACACTGAATCAAAACGCTGCCCCGCTAACAAGCCCACGAGTAAACGCATCGCCGTACCTGCATTACCGCAGTCTAATCGACCCTTTGGCGCCCTAAGACCCTGCATCCCGACACCATGCACCTGTAATTCTGTGGCACTGAGCTCATCAATCACCACGCCCAACTCACGCATGATCGTAAGTGTTGCACGGTTGTCTTCACCACCTAAAAATCCGGTGACGTGCGTATCACCTGTGGCAATACTGCCGAGCATTAACGAACGATGTGAAATCGATTTATCACCGGGAACAATAACAGTACCTTTTAAAGCTAAGGCAGGATTTGTACTAAAATACATATGAAACCTAATTAATAGTTGAGTTACATTTAACTATTAGAATGAAGCGGCTTTTTTAACAGTTGAAATGCATCTAAGAAATCGACCAATTTTTCCGCACCTTCTAATGGCATCGCATTATACATACTTGCACGCATACCACCACGCGTGACATGACCTTGCAAAGATAATAACCCCGTCTCATGAGCTGATTGCAAAAATACTGCATTCAGCTGCTGGTCTTTTAAATCAAAAACAATATTCATGCGTGATCGGTATGCAGGGTCTACTTTACACTCATATAAATCACTTTGATCAATATAATCGTAGACAAGCTGAGAGCGTTGGCGAGCCAAGCGATCCATCTCTTCCACCCCACCTTGCTCTTTAATCCATTGAAAAACTAGACCCGCCATATACCAGCTAAACGTTGGTGGTGTATTAACCATAGAATCGCGCGCAGACTGTAAGCGGTAATCCATAACAGAAGGTGTAAAAGACTGAGCAGAACGTTGCTTTAACAAATCATCGCGCACAATCACAACCGTAACACCTGCAGGACCAAAATTTTTCTGTGCACATGAAAAAATAATTCCGTATTGTGTGATATCGATTTTACGTGTGAGTAAATTCGAGGACATATCAGCCACAATCGGCAAATCCACATCAGGAACCTTTGGAAACTCAATTCCATAGACCGTTTCATTATCACAATAATAAAAATAAGCAGCTTGTTCATCTACTTGCCACGTTGCAGGAGGGCTCACTGTCGTAAACTGAGTGGACGACATATCACATGCGACCACAACGTTCGTGTATCTTCGCGCTTCTTGTGCAGCCAACGCACTCCAATTTCCAGTCACCAAATAATTAGCACTACGATGCTCACCCAAAATATTCATCGGAACAGCTGCATTTTGCAATTGGGCACCACCTTGTAGAAACAGCACACGGTAATTCTCTGGCACAGCCAGTAACTCACGCAAATCGTGTTCTGCTTGACGCGCAATATTCATAAAATTTTGACTGCGGTGCGATACCTCCATGACAGAAATTCCGGTATCACGCCAATCACAAAATTCATTCTGTGCTTTACGCATTACTGCCTCTGGAAGCATCGCAGGTCCTGGAGAGTAATTAAATTTCTTTACCATACTGAAAGCCTCTATTCCAACAGAAAGCGCTAGCTTTCTTACTTCTCGACAACCGGTTCAACGGCCACCAGCTGCTCACCTTCTGATAATCGAATTAATCGCACTCCCTGTGTATTACGCCCAATAACAGAAATACCCTTCACTTCAATACGCACCATCGTACCTTTATTGCTAATCAATAAGGCTTCATCGTCTTCTGCTACTTGGCATGCACCAATTACCGGACCATTGCGCTCGGTTACTTGAATTGCCTGCACCCCCTGACCTCCACGACCAATAGCACGATACGCATCCAATGCCGTACGCTGACCATAACCATTCACTGTAGCTGTTAATATGGTACAACCTTCATCAGGAATAATTAATGAAATCAAGGTTTGATTTTTTTGTAGCTTGATACCACGCACACCGCGCGCCATACGCCCCATTGGACGCACCTCTTCTTCACTAAAGCGAATCGCTTTACCAGACGATGAAATCAGCATAATGTCACGCTTGCCATCAGTAATATCCACGCCAATTAATCGATCATCATCTATCAATTCCAGTGCGATTTTACCATTGGAACGTGGCTTTGAAAATTCTGTTAACGGTACTTTTTTGACTGTCCCTTTGGAGGTCGCCATGAAAACAAAATGATCCTCATCATACTGTTTGACGGGTAAGATAAATGAAATTTGCTCATCTTTTTCTAGTGGCAAAATATTCACAATCGGTCTGCCGCGCGCCGTGCGCCCAGCTTGCGGCACTTCGTACGTCTTCATCCAATACACTTTACCTGCGGTTGAAAAACATAAAATAGTATCGTGTGAATGCGCCACCAAAAGACGTTTAACAAAATCTTCTTCGCGCACACTCGTTGCAATTTTACCTTTACCGCCACGCTTTTGTGATTGATAACTATCGAGTGATTGCGATTTGATATAGCCCGCCTTAGATAAGGTCACCACCAAATCTTCTTCTTCAATCAAATCTTCATGAGTAAGATCCAGCTTGCTATCGATAATTTCTGTGCGCCGTGGGTCGCTAAAGCGCTCTTTAATTTCAATTAATTCGTCTCGGATCACTTGGTGCAATTTATCTGGATCCGACAAAATAAACAGCAATTCTTTAATCAGTTCAACAAGCTTCGTATATTCTTCATGAATTTTATCTTTTTCAAGACCGGTTAAACGATGTAAACGTAAATCCAATATCGCCTGCGCTTGCTGAGGTGATAAGTGATAACCATCATCATGCATTCCGTATTCGTTTGATAAATCCTGAGGCCGCGTCTGCTTTGGATCAGCAATATTCAGTAATTCCGCTACAGAACCTTGCGCCCACACTTGCCCCAACAATTGTTCTTTAGCGTCAGAGGGGCTTTTAGCTGCTTTAATTAATGTAATCACGCTATCAATATTGGCCAAGGCTACTTCTAAACCTTCCAAAATATGGATGCGCTCACGTGCTTTGCGCAAATCAAAAATAGAGCGACGCGTCACCACTTCACGTCGGTGGTTAATAAATGCTTCGAGCAACTGCTTTAAATTTAAAACGCGTGGCTGACCTTTATCTAAGGCAACAATATTAATTCCATACACAACTTGCAATTGGGTGTGCGTGTACAAATTATTCAAAACAACTTCAGCATTATCACCACGGCGCACTTCAATTACCATGCGCATACCCTGCTTATCCGATTCATCGCGCAGCCCCGTAATTCCTTCTATTTTTTTCTCACGCACCAGCTCACCAATTTTTTCGAGCAAACGCGCTTTGTTCACTTGATACGGCAGCTCATGCACAATGATGGATTGACGCCCATTTTTATCACTGGTTTCAATATCCGCTTTAGCACGTACATAAATGCGCCCACGCCCTGTTTTATACGCTTTGACAATACCACCACGACCATTAATGATACCAGCCGTTGGGAAATCAGGGCCTGGAATCAGCTGCATCAATGCATTTAAGTCTACATCGGCATCATCAATCACAGCCAACACGCCATCAATAATTTCACCTAAATTATGCGGCGGAATATTCGTTGCCATACCAACCGCAATACCAGTAGATCCATTCACCAAGAGATTGGGGATGCGCGTTGGCATCACGGCTGGCATCATTTCTGTTTCATCATAATTGGGAACAAACTGCACGGTCTCTTTATCCAGATCCGTCATGATCGAATGCGCAAAGCGCGATAAGCGCACCTCGGTATAACGCATCGCCGCAGGAGAATCGCCGTCCACCGAACCAAAGTTACCCTGACCATCGACTAACATGTAACGCAAACTAAAAGGCTGCGCCATACGTACGATCGTATCGTACACTGCTGTATCACCATGCGGATGATATTTACCAATGACATCACCAACAATACGTGCTGATTTTTTATAAGGCTTATTGTAATCATTACCCAACTCTTTCATCGCAAACAGAGCACGACGGTGCACAGGCTTCAGCCCGTCTCGTACATCAGGCAACGCGCGGCCAATAATAACGCTCATTGCATAATCAAGATAAGATTGCTTTAATTCCTGCTCAATCGTAACCTCTGTTACTTCTTTTGCCATTTCGGTCATATAGTTATCCAAGGGTCATAAGTTGTTTTTTTGTTGATCAAAAAATTCGTTTCTGAAGGCCGAAATTGTACCATACAACAATGAAGTGTGGCAGAAAAAAGAGGTAGTAGAAGAGCTTAAATGATGCATGATCTTAAGCAATACAATATCTTGGTACTCTTAACATCTTTGCATAGGAAAAATTTGAGGTTGATATAGGTCACAAAATATTGACCCACATAGTGCAACATGTGGGTCAATAGATGAATGCTAAAAAATTAAGGGTTACGCAGAATACGTAATATTCATCGTATAATCGTAGCCATTTTTAGAAATACCACTCATACGAAAATGCGGACAGTCACTGGGTGGTGCACCGTTTGCAAAATCTAACGAATTCACCCAGGCACCATCGATAAAGGTGATAACACAAGGGCTAGTTGTGTCATGTAATTGTAAGTGCATAGAAGGATAACCCGTAAACCAATTCACACTGGATACATACACATTAAAACTGGAATTCCCTGAGCTGACATGATTGCGATCGCCGCGAATATGAACATCATTTGCCCTATCATCTTGATATCCTACAGCAACGCCTGCTGCAGGAAAGTTATTAAAGTGTACATGTAACGTATCAGTAAAAGGCGCTACTTGCGGATGTGATGCCGCCATAATAGAGCTACTCAAAACAGCTGCGCTCAAACCGAGCAAAAAAGAATAGTTTTTAAAATGATTCATAGAGTCCTCACATTGCTTAATATAAAAAAATCATCGTAAAACACGGTCTCACCCAACACATTGTATGAATAGAACAAGACCAATGTCATGCCAGGCCATATCCTGTATCAGTAAGCTGTAGGTGTCAATTGAGGGGTCAAGGTTATTTTATATGCCTATCAGATTGAGCGGATTTTTTTTTAAAGTGATCACAGAAAAGAGGTATAATGATTGACCCCAGAATAATGAGGAGAACCAAAACCAAAAGATAATGAACCAGATTCGGAAACACATCACCGACGTAATAGCCTAATAACGTAAAAAGACTCACCCACACCAAACTACCTAAAAAATTATAAACCAGAAAAGCGCGCATTGGCATGCGCACCATTCCAGCTACAATACCACAAAAAGTACGTACAACAGGCACCATACGCCCCATTAACACCGCTAACGAACCAAAACGTTTATAAAAAATATGCGCCCTATCAATATACGCTTTACGATACCAAAAAGAATCTGGCCTGTGCACAAGCCATCCACCTAAGCGCTTGCCAAACCAATACGCAAACACGTAGCCAAAAAAGGATGATAAGACCAACACCAACACCAATACCCACAATGTCAACAAACCACGCGAAGCCAACAACCCGGCTAAAAATAGCAAGCTATCACCTGGCAAGAAAAAGCCGAAGAAAAACGCAGTTTCAGCAAAAACAATAAACGAAAGACCCACGTATCCAATCGTGTTGACGCATTCAATGAGTGTATTATGGTCCAATAACATGAATCTATAATAGCTCAAACAATATAATTTGCGTAGTGAATATTTAAGCCCTGCTTACAATTAATAAGCGGTATTCAATCAAGCGATTTTAAATAAGGTCTAGCGATGCTCAGCAATCAGCTTGCGCCCATAAGCAAATACGGCCCCCACAATCAACCCACCCAAATGCCCAAAATTAGCAACTGGACCCAGAAAACCTGTAAAACACAGCACAAACCATAGCAACATCCATATGACAATCTGATTTGACATATAATACCCTGAGCGTAAATTGTAGTGCGATGAAATCCAAATATAGGCAAATAATGCATACACAATGCCTGACATACCACCAAATTGAGGGCCGGCGATAGTGTATTGCAATAAGCCTGAAGCCAATGATGCAGCTAAAATAAAACCAATATAAAAAAATTTTCCTTCTTTGGTTTCAATCAAGCTACCTAAACTATAGAGCCAACATAAATTGAACAAAATATGTAAAATATTAAAATGCAAAAACATGGGCGTCACCAAACGCCAGGGCTGACTGAGCCACAAACTCAAAGTGGGATACCCTGGCAATGCTATAAATAAATAGCTATAAATCGGATTACCCCAGGGTGTAAATGTTAATGCATATACAATAATGCACAGCACAATCAGAGAAATGGTCACTTGATTACCACTGGGGCGTTGAAAGTAGCGTCGGTACTGACGCTTTAAAGCATAATCGCTCAACTGTTGCTGACGTGCTGCATGCGTAGGCTTTACCTTAAAAAGTGCATCATCTGGATTAAGATTAAATTTTTTATACGCATTTCTCGCCACCTCACAATGCTGATTATCCAACACCCATACCTCATAATTAACATCCTGCACCCGGATCTGACTTTCCATATTGTGGTTTATAAGGTAATCGCAAAAACGCTGCGCTAATTTTTGCGTATTGAATGTCCCGACCAATAGCATTGACCCACCTCCATCACATTAATAGGGAGCATAAAGTATAACCTTTTTATTACATGCACAGCAAAAACCATGCTAAACTGCCGCCCATTATGAATCGGATTAGAGAAAAATTATGCAACATATAGACACATTAATCTTAGCAAAATGGGTGCTCCCTATCGCACCACAGAACAGTATTCTAGAACAACATGCTGTGGCCATACATAACAATATTATTGTAGATGTATTACCAATTAACGACGCCAAACAAAAATATGCAGCTAAAAAAGTAGTGGATCGAAGCACACATGCAGTGATGCCTGGCCTGGTTAATGCCCATTGCCATAATATGATGGTGCTCTTTCGTGGCCTAGCCGATGACTTACCTTTGATGGACTGGCTTAACAATCACATGTGGCCTGCTGAAGGCGATATCATGTGCCCAGACAGTATTAAGGACGGTACACGTTTGGCTATCGCAGAACTCATACGTGGTGGTATAACTTGCTACAACGACTCTTATTTTTTCCCGCTCGAGACAGCCGAAGTGACTCTCGAAGAAGGTATGCGCGGCACTATTGGTCTCATGATGATGAATGTACCCAATACCTGGGCTAAAAATGAGGATGAATATTATCATAAAGACTTTAATGTTCTAAAAAACAGTCCAAAATATCCATTACTGAATTGGATGATTGCACCGCATGCACCGTACACTAACAGTGACCGCAGTTTGGCACTTTCCAAGCAACTTGCTGACGAACATACTCTGCGTATGCATATGCACTTACATGAAACACAATTTGAAATTGACATGGATTTAAAAACATATGGTAAACGCCCCATTAAACGTCTACACGATCTTGGACTTTTAAGTCAAAATTTTCTTGCTGTGCACATGGTACACATGACCGATGACGAAATTGAATTGTGTGCCCAGCTGGGGGTGAGCATTGCACATTGCCCCGAATCCAACATGAAACTGGCCAGCGGTGAACCGCAAATTCAAAAATATATGAACGCTGGAATTAACGTGTCTTTAGGTACTGATGGCGCTGCCAGTAATAATGATTTGGATATGTTTGGAGAAATGCGCACAGCCAGCTTGCTTGCAAAACTCATCGCCAAAGACGCCACCGCTTTAAATGCGCCGAATGCTCTTAAGATGGCGACACTCAATGGCGCAAAGGCACTCGGTTTAGACGATAAAATTGGCTCTCTAGAAAAAGGCAAGCAAGCCGATATCATTGCCATCGATATGGATCATTTGTTTACCCAGCCGATTTTCAATCCGCAATCACACCTGGTTTATGCCGTGAATCGCCTGCAAGTCAGTGATGTCTGGATTGCTGGCAAGCAACTACTGGAAAAAGGCCTCTTTACACAGCTTGACCTGGAGAAAACGCTTGCCCATGCAAACAAATGGGCACACCGCTGTGACCGCTATAAAATGCAGCCCACTACTGCCGAAACGTGAGGGATTTTTATTCACTAAACACCATGTTAAACTGGATGGACAGGCGGCCGCTTACAACTTATTGAACAGAAGTGGCCGTAACAAACTACACAACTAGGAATACCCATGGAATTCATCAAAATCAACGAAGTTGGTCCGCGCGATGGCTTGCAAAATGAAAAACGCAGCATTGCAACCCAAACTAAAATTGAATTTATTAATGCATTAAGCGACAGCGGTCTGAAATGCATTGAAACAACAAGCTTTGTTTCACCTAAATGGATACCACAACTAGCCGATCACCGTGAAGTTTGCCTTGCTATTAACAAGCACAGTGACGTACGTTACCCTGTACTCATTCCTAATCGCGAAGGCATGCTCGCAGCCATCGAATGTGGCGTTACCGACATTGCTGTCTTCACAGCGGCCTCAGAAGAATTTACAGCACGCAATACGCATTGCAGTATCACACAAAGTTTTGAACGCATTAGTGAGATTATGGAACTGGCTGCATCACACAGCATTCATGTGCGTGGCTATATTTCCTGTGTGATTGCCTGCCCGTATGCCGGCGCTACTCAACCAAGCTTAGTGACTAATATGGTGCACCGTTTGATTGAGCTGGGCTGCTATGATGTGTCGCTCGGAGATACTATTGGCGTTGGCGAGCCCAAACAAATCACCAAACTTTTAAAATCCGTATTGGCTGATGTCGATCCGGCGCTCATTACCATGCACTTTCATGAAACGCATCGTCGTGCACTGGATAATATTAAAGCGTCACTAAAAATGAACATCACCTCTTTTGATTCTTCTGTAGGTGGGCTCGGTGGCTGCCCTTATGCAGAAGGCGCAAGCGGTAATGTATCAACACAAGCCGTTGTGCGCATGCTCGCAGAAATGGGGTATGAAACAGGCGTTGACGTGAATAAATTAGATGCAGCTATGGCTATATTGAATTTCAATACAGCCGTACCTAAGGAAAATCACAAGCCAAACGTCGAGAACCATGACGGCATCACGACATAATAACCCACTCAGTTAACCTCTCATTCTTAACTACGTGAAGCGCGTTTACGTTCATTCTCAGTCAACAGTTTTTTGCGTAAGCGAATCGACAATGGCGTCACTTCAACCAATTCATCATCCTCAATAAATTCCAATGCCTGCTCAAGTGTGAAATCAATTGCAGGCGTCAAAATAATATTTTCATCACTGCCTGAAGCACGAATATTGGTAAGCTGTTTACCTTTAATCACATTCACTACCAAGTCATTATCTCGGGAATGAATCGCAACCAACATACCTTCATACACTTCAGTCTGCGGGCCAATGAGCATCTTGCCACGTTCTTGCAAGTTAAATAATGAATAGGCAGTCGCTTTACCCGCACACATCGATATCATCACACCACGACCACGCCCTTTTATGGGATCTTGTTTGACTGGTCCAAAATGATCAAATACATGATGCATAATACCAGAGCCTGATGTTTGAGTTAAAAAACGTGAATGAAATCCAATCAAACCACGCGTTGGAATCACATAATCCAAACGAATACGCCCTTTGCCATCAGCCTGCATATGCTTCATATGACCACGACGCTCAGCCAATTCTTGCATCACCGCACCCTGATCAACCTCTTCAACATCAACCATCAACTCTTCATACGGCTCACACAATACACCATCAATTTCTTTTTTGACAACTTGAGGCCTAGATACTGCCAATTCATAGCCTTCTCGACGCATATTTTCAATTAAAATAGATAAATGCAACTCACCTCGACCGGAAACGATAAAATTATCCGTGTCATTACCGCAGCTTACGCGCAATGCCACATTTGCAATCAATTCACGATCCAAGCGATCTTTAATCTGCCGTGTTGTCACATACTTACCTTCACGCCCCGCAAAAGGTGAGTTATTGATTTGAAATGTCATCGTCACTGTTGGCTCATCTACAGTTAATGCAGGCAATGCTTCAATACAATTGGGATCACACACCGTATCAGAAATACGCGGGCTATCGATACCCGTAATTGCCACAATATTTCCAGCAAACGCTTCCGGCACTTCAATTCGCTGCAACCCTTGAAAACCCAGCACTTGTAACACGCGGCCTTTACGGATGCTACCATCAGCTGCAATAATCGACACCGGCATATTTGTTGCAACACGTCCACGTTTGATGCGACCAATACCAATCGCCCCCACATAACTGGAATAATCAAGCGAACTAATCTGCATTTGAAAAGGACCATTGATATCCACATCCGGTGGCGCCACTTTATCAACAATTGTCTGGAATAAAGGGGTCATGTTATCGCTGTGATCATCCAAGCTCAATTGCGCGAAACCATTCAACGCTGAAGCATACACAATTGGAAAATCAAGCTGCGCATCCGTGGCACCAAGGTTTACAAATAAATCGAATACTTGATCCACCACCCAATCTGGGCGCGCCCCATCACGATCAATTTTATTAATTACAACAATAGGCTTTAAGCCCCACGAAAATGCTTTTTGAGTCACAAAACGCGTTTGTGGCATGGGACCGTCTACTGCATCTACCAATAACAGAACTGAATCCACCATTGACAAGATACGCTCCACTTCACCACCAAAATCAGCATGCCCCGGTGTATCCACAATATTGATGTGATAACCATGCCAATCGATAGCTGTATTCTTTGAAAGAATGGTAATACCACGCTCTTTTTCCAAATCATTAGAGTCCATCACACGCTCAATTGGCGCAGCGCGCTCACCTAACGTGCCTGATTGGCGTAATAGTTGGTCAACTAATGTTGTTTTGCCATGGTCTACATGGGCGATAATGGCAATATTGCGAATTCTATCCGTCATTTTAATATCTTCTTTTAGTGTTCAAAATAAAGGCGGTAGTATACTGGATCACATAAAAATAGGGAATTGATTTCTAGCCTTCCTATTCAAATAGACTCAAGAATCCACTACCATACCCCCATGATGAAGCAGACCTTAATGAGCAAAAGAAAAACTTATTACAATATCCTACAACTTCTAAAAGACGGCGAATTTCATTCGGGTGAAAGTCTTGGAGCACAACTCAATATAACACGCAGTGCCGTGTGGAAAGCCATCCAACAATTGATTAGTCTATATCAACTGAATATTCAATCCATATCGGGACGCGGTTATCGCATTGAAGGAGGCTTAAGCTTATTGGATCAAGATGATATTTTGCAGCATTTACCGCCCACACAACATTCGCAAATTCACATGACATTACTCGATCAAATTGACTCAACCAACGATTACTTACTTCAAATAATGCGTAACCCTAATCAACATGATCTACCCTTTTCGATTGCTGTTGCAGAGCAACAAACACAAGGACGTGGACGTCTGGGTAGGACGTGGCATTCCCCATATGGACATAATATTTATTATTCATTTGGTTACCGCTTCCATAAGGATGGATTAGAGTTATCTGGTTTAAGCTTGGCAACAGGCATCGCTATCTTACGCACACTGACTCAATTAGGTATTAAAAATCTTGGTATTAAATGGCCAAACGATATTTATTATCAAGAGAAAAAACTAGCAGGAATACTGATCGATTTAGCCGGCGAATCTCATGGACAAACCAACGCCGTGATGGGTATCGGCATCAATACCTATCTATCGCATAAAACAGCATTGCTGATCAATCAACCTGTTATAAGCTTGCATGATATCCTAGGCCATTTTATTGATCGCAACCAATTAATCGCTTTACTGACTCAAGAAATGATTATCATGATACAACAATTCGATCACAGTGGTTTGTCTCAATTTATTGAAGAATGGAATCAGTATGATTGCTTTAAAGATAAAACTGTCATCCTGTATAATACCAAGCAATCCGTTACAGGCATTATGCGAGGTATCTCACCGCAAGGTGAACTGATGCTCGAAGATGAGCACCAACGTATTACAAACTACATGAGCGGTGAATTAAGTTTGAGGATCACAGCATGATGACACTCGGCAGCATCATTTTTTTGATCTTGGTTGTAGCTGGAATTTTATTCTGGCAATCTGGCGCAAAAGATCGTGAGCTGGCAACACGCGTTAGCAAGCAGCTGTGTGAACAGCATCATATGCAATTTCTGGATGACACAGCCATGCTCGATTCTTGCCGTATCGAGCGTGATGATCAAGGGCGTCTTGGATGGATGCGCCGCTATCATTTTGAATTTTATAATGGGGATGAGCGACTCAAAGGTAGAGTCAGCGTATTTCAGCATCACATTACTGAATTGTATTTAGAAAACCCTCTACCCGATATCAGCAAACAAAAAGAGCGTAACCTCTTTCAATCTGCAAATGACGTATCAAACGTTATTGATTTCCCCAAACGGGATAAAAATGATGAAGATAACACCTAAAACACTAGAACCTGTTTACAATTGAGCGGTTGTAAACAGGCCCTAGAGTGGCAGTTGCTTGATACTACGGCGTTGCTTTAAGAAATGAACCATGGCAGGTAAAATAGAAATAAAAATAATACCCAGTACAATCGGCAAAATAAAATGAGGGGCACGCGGAAATAAAGCGCCGACAAAATAGCCCAGCAGCATTAATAACGACACCCAAATCACGGCACCGATGACATTACAGAGCATATAACGCTTAAAGCACATACTGCCCATACCAGCAATGATAGGGCAAAAAGTGCGTACAACAGGCACCAGGCGACATAAAATCATCGCCGCAAAGCCATAACGTGCGTAAAAATCATGCGCCTGCTGTAAGTACCTTTTTTTAAAGAAAAACCCCTCTGATCGCTGCAGCAACCACATACCCAACTTAGCACCGAACCAATAGCCACACGCATAACCGAGCACAGCCGCCACAACAACCGAACATAATAAACTATATATATTGAAAATACCCTGCATCGCTAACAGACCTGCTGTAAACAACAAGCTATCACCTGGGAAAAAACAACCAAAAAACAAACCCGTTTCACAAAACACAATAAATAAAATACCAATATAACCCATGGTACTGACCCACTGTGTTAAATTAAACTGTAAAATAGCATGTAACATATAGCATCCTGAGCTCGTATCAAGACGTTATCTTCTCAAATAAACTGCTTACAAACAATCTAAAAAAAAATGGGGCTCACGCCCCATTCAGTTTACTACTGACTGATCTTAATAATTTGTAATCACAACGGTTGTACCAACACCTATATAGCGACTCGACAACAATTCTGCTGCGGGAGTTTGTACACGAATACAACCATGACTACCATGACGACCCGGATTGATATAAGCCGAACCATGAATAGCATAGCCTGTTGGCGCACCGTCGGCACGTTTTAAATACATGCAATAAGGCATGATGGCACGTGGCTGACTGCGATCGACTGGGAACTTAGAAGAACGACAACCCGCACCCCCTTTGTTATAAACAGTGAAAACACCACTGGGTGTACGACATGGCTTACCGATATCAGGGCAATAACTTTGGCCACCATTGGCAACACCTTCCTCAACCAATTCGCCGTTTTGATAAAAATACCATCTGTATTTATGAGGGCGAAATACAAAAACAGGCTTACCTGAGTTAATGTATTTTTGTGCAATACTTTCGTTATACACTTGTTTTAACTTCCAATCTGCTTGATCGGTTGCTTCAGTATGTTGTTCTTTCAACCAACTGCCGAAATCAGGCGTATCTTTCATAGGCTGCAGCCCATAACACATACCACCCTCCTCAGCTGTTACACCCATCTTGGGTTGCACACCCTGCGCCACCACAGCGCTACTGACCAAGCCTATGGCACAAGCGCCCACTATTGCCTTCCACATCATTCCTCTCCTCGTATTTATTGGAATAATTCTACGTAAAAGTAACTATAGTAGAAAAAATAAAAAACACCTTTTAGCATTAAAAATGCACTGTAACAGCTTAATAATATAAATCCTAGCTAACAAAATGACGCGGAAAGTTGATTTAACTAGCCCGCTCCCAGCACAACTTTATGGATATGCGCTATGTGATCACGCACTGCCGCCGCCTCCTCGAATTCGAGATTTTGTGCATGTCTTAGCATTTTTTTCTCTAATTTATCTAATTCTGCCGCTAACTGCTTGGGAGAAAGCGCTAAGTAATCCAAAGCTTCTTCTCCTGAACGCTGCACTTGGATGTAGCCAGCAGGAATAAAATGCTTATCTTTAGACCCTTCAATGATGTCGCGTACTGCTTTTTCAATTGATTTTGGGGTAATACCGTGTTGCTCATTGTAAGCTGTCTGCACGGCACGCCGCCTACCCGTCTCATTAATGGCCTTTTGCATTGACTGAGTCATGCGATCCGCATACAAAATGGCTTTACCATGCACATTACGCGCAGCACGGCCAATGGTTTGTATCAATGAACGTTCTGAACGTAAAAAACCTTCTTTATCGGCATCCAGGATGGCTACCAAAGACACTTCTGGTATATCTAACCCTTCTCGCAGTAAATTAATACCGACCAATACATCAACAACACCGAGACGCAAATCGCGGATAATCTCAACCCGCTCTACGGTTTCAATATCCGAATGCAGATAACGCACTTTAATACCATGATCAGCTAAGTATTCCGTTAAATCTTCAGACATACGCTTCGTCAACGTAGTAATCAAAACACGTTCGTTGCATACAATGCGTTTGCGAATTTCAGACAACACATCATCAACTTGATTGGTAACCGGACGTACCTCAACCTCAGGGTCAATCAAACCGGTGGGGCGCACGACCAATTCAACCACTTGATCACTGTGTTCTTGTTCATAGGTACTCGGAGTGGCCGATACAAAAATCATTTGGGGTGCTAATTTTTCAAATTCATCAAAGCGCAGCGGCCTATTATCTAATGCCGATAGCAGACGAAATCCGTATTGTACTAAATTCTCTTTCCGTGCCCGATCACCTTTATACATAGCTCCAATCTGTGGAATCGTGACATGCGATTCATCTACAAACATCAAGGCATTACTCGGCAAATAGTCAATTAAGGTAGGCGGCGCTTCACCTGCACTACGCCCTGATAAATAACGTGAATAATTTTCAATACCAGAACAATACCCAAGCTCCACCATCATCTCAATATCGAAACGCGTACGCTCATCAATGCGTTGGCGCTCTATTAGTTTGTGTTCATTTTCAAAATAAGTAATGCGTTCACGCAATTCTTCCTTAACAAGATCAATCGCTTCTAAAATTTTATCACGTGGCGTCACATAATGTGTTTTAGGAAATATGGTTGCTCGTGGTACATCACGCAATACCTCATTAGTCAGTGGGTCAAAAAAAGTAATACGCTCTATTTCATCATCAAATAATTCAATACGTATTGCTTCACGTTCAGAGTCCGCTGGAAATACATCAATCACATCTCCACGCACACGGTACGTAGAACGTTCAAAGACATTATCATTGCGCGTGTATTGCATTTCGGCCAAACGTCTTAAAATGGCGCGCTGATCAATGCGCTCCTTACGACTCAAATGCAATACCATACTAAAATATAACTCAGGATCTCCCAAGCCATAAATCGCTGAAACCGTTGCCACAATAATGGTATCGGAACGTTCAAGAATCGCTTTGGTAGCAGATAATCGCATTTGCTCAATATGGGCATTAATGGAAGCATCTTTTTCAATAAACGTATCAGAAGACGGTACATAAGCCTCAGGCTGATAATAATCGTAATACGATACAAAATACTCAACTGCATTATGTGGAAAAAATTCACGTAATTCGGCATATAATTGTGCCGCTAAGGTTTTGTTGGGCGCCATCACAAGGCTTGGACGTTGCACTTGCTCAATAATGTTAGCGATCGTAAAGGTTTTACCGGAACCCGTAACACCGAGCATGGTCTGGTACATCAACCCCTGCCGGGTGCCTGCAACTAATTTCTCGATAGCCTGCGGTTGATCGCCGCTGGGCAAATAAGAGGAAACCAGCTCAAAACGTCTTATCTCTGCCATCGATATCACTCTGATATACTTAAAATAGCTATGATACCTCATTTTCATTATGAGACCATCATGCACTCGATTGCCGTTATTTTTTATTTACCTTAGAATGAAACTTTACTAAGGCAGGATGCCATGACCCAAACCGCATTGATTATTCTCGCTCTCATCGGTGTACTCGCTTTTGCGTCACAATGGCTTTCTTGGTGGCTCAAAGTTCCGGCTATTTTACTTTTACTGGTCTGCGGCATTATTCTGGGGCCTGTTTTACATTGGTTACAGCCGGATGCGCTATTTGGACCGATATTAATTCCCATGATTCAACTGGGTGCTGCCATCATCTTATTTGAAGGCAGCCTCAATTTGAAATTTCACGAATGGCATGAAGTAGCCTCTGTTGTGCGTAATTTAGTAACCATAGGAATTGTCATCACAGCAGTTTGCAGTGCCTGCTTTGCCTATTGGATTTTTGGCTTTAGCTTGAAAATATGCGCCTTATTTGGTGCGATCATTTCCGTCACGGGACCCACCGTGATCGTCCCCATTTTACGGACTGTACGGCCCAAACAGCGTATAGCGAATATTTTACGTTGGGAAGGCATCTTAATTGATCCGATTGGCGCGATTCTTGCTGTACTGACATTTGGCTTTATTCTAGCCTGGCATGTTGGCGATACCTCTATGCATGTCATTTATCATTTTGCTGCATTGATTGTGGTGGCATCTGCGATCGGCGTGATGACCGGTTATTGGCTCGGCGTCGCATTAAGACGTCATGTATTTCCTGAGTACCTACAAAATATTGCCACGCTCACACTCGTCATAGCCGCCTATACTGTATCCAATCTATTTGATGAAAGTGCTGGACTTTTAACCGTGACGATTATGGGAATTTTTATTGCCAATATGGAACGAGTTAATATAAAAAATATACTCGACTTTAAAGAAAATTTAAGCATCATGCTCATATCGGGTATTTTTATTATTTTAGCGGCACGTATCCCATTCGATTCGTTTCATTCTTTTGTCATACCCGCTGTATTGTTATTCCTAGCACTACAATTTATAGTGCGCCCACTGTGCGTATGGGTATGCACTCTTAAAAGTGATCTTAAATTTAAAGAAAAAATTATTTTATCGTGGATCTGCCCTCGTGGCATTGTCGCCGCAGCTGTAGCGGCATTGTTTGCCATTCGCTTACGTGAAATGAATATACCAGGCGGTCAAGAACTGGTATTACTGACATTTTTAATGATTATAGGAACGGTCATTTTCCAAAGTATTACAGCAGGCCCAGTTGCCAAATTGCTAAAAGTATCTGAACCTGAGGCAAAAGGCTTTTTGATTATAGGCGCCAACGCTGTGGCACGCACAATTGCCAGCGCGCTCATGAATGAAGGTTTTCGCGCACTGGTTGTTGGGTCGAGTTGGAATAATGTGAGGCTAGCGCGCATGATGGGCATTAATGCGTATTATGGTAATGCCATTTCCGAGCATGCTGATCGTCATCTTGATCTCGTGGGCATTGGCAATATGCTGGCTATCACGCCGCAAGTGGAACTGAATACCGTTTCATCGATGCGTTATCGCGGCGAATTTGGCTATAAACATATTTTTACAGTGCAAACAAGCGCTGTGGATCATGATGGAAAACATCAAGTTGCATCTCGCCATCAAGGTCAAATTTTATTTGAAAATGGCATTACTTTTTCAAAGTTAGCGAGTTTGATTTCACAAGGCGCAACGGTTAAATCAACGCGCTTAACAACCAATTTTGACTACAAAACGTATTGTGCTACGCATCAAACACACATCATTGCGCTGTTCGCAATCGATCCCAAAGGCAACATCCACTTCATGACACAAGAACACCCTCCTGAGCCTAAAGCAGATTGGACTATTGTTGGTCTTAATTTTTCTTAAAAAACAATCTTTATGTATTGCAATTATAGGTATATTTGCTTACATTAAGCGCACATTATTCAACGTATAAGGCTAGCATCATGAGCATTACTGTTTCTAAGCGCACAAGTCTCGTAAAACCTTCTGCTACCATGGCTGTTAATGCCAAAGCGCAGGAATTGCAACGCCAAGGCGTGGATATTATTAATTTGAGTGTAGGCGAGCCTGATTTCCCAACCCCTGACCCGATTAAAAAGGCAGCGATTCAGGCGATTCATGATAATAAAACCACCTACACAGATATAGATGGCATACCCGAACTCAAACAAGCCATTGTGGATAAATTACGTCGCGACAATAAACTCGAGTACAGCACGAATGATATTATTGTTACCTGTGGTGCCAAGCAAGCACTGTATAATGTGACCCAAGCAGTGCTGAACACAGGCGATGAAGCGATTATTCCAGCGCCTTTTTGGGTATCGTATGCATCCATGGTGGAGTTAGCCGAAGCAGTTCCTGTGATCATTACAGCCGACTACACACAAAATTTTAAAATTACACCTGAACAACTTGAAAAAGCCATCACGGCTAAAACCAAACTGTTTTTCTTAAACAGCCCAAGTAATCCAACTGGAATGGTGTATTCTTTTGATGAACTCAAAGCACTCGGAGACGTATTAAGTAAGCATCCCAATATCGCAATCATTGCCGATGATATTTATGAATACATTGTGTGGCAGGCTGGTATTTTTGATACGTTTTTAAATGCAAACCCGACCCTCAAAGACCGTACTATTGTCGTGAATGGTGTATCTAAAGCCTATTCCATGACAGGATGGCGTATTGGTTATTCTGCCTCCGTCGGTGAGGTAACCAAAGCAATGAAAAAAGTGCAATCACACAGCACTTCTTGTGCTTCATATATCTCACAAGTTGCCGCTGTTGCTGCATTTAAAATACCTTATGCAGATTTACGCTTCATGTATGACTCGTTTAAAGAGCGCCATGATTTGGTTGTTGCAGGTTTGCGTAAAATTAAAGGTGTCACTGTTCAAGAAGCCGATGGTGCGTTTTATATTTATCCTTATGTTCAAGCAGTCATTGACACATTAGGCCTGAAAGATGATATTGAGCTTGCAAATTACTTGCTCGAAAAAGCTCACGTTGCCACAGTTCCCGGTAGCGCCTTTGGAACGCCTGGATATTTGCGTATTTCCTGTGCAACTGGCGACAAACAACTTCAGGAAGCGTTAAATCGTCTGGAAAAAGCTCTCAACCCTTGACGATAGCAGGAGGTATCAGTAACATAACGCCTCCTGATTACCTAGATATTCCCCGGTAGCTCAGTGGTAGAGCAGGTGACTGTTAATCACTTGGTCGGTGGTTCAAATCCGCCCCGGGGAGCCAAATTTTTATTTATATTCATCAAGTTATAAAATAGCTAATTTTCAGATTATTCTGGAATTGGGCTGTGTCGCGTATGTGTCGTGTTTATGTTGAATTTCTTCAGGGAGTTCTTCTATAAATTAAATTTTTGTACAGATATAATCTGGTCTTTCATAATAAAGGAGGAAAATTTGATGCATCGTATCTCTCTACTATTTCTGTTTTCAACGTTAGCATCCGCAGCATGTATTGCGCAAAATTATCACTGCCCACAAGCAATGATTTGTTCTGGTATAAAAGTTATAACTTGCCAGCCAGGAGAATGGAGTGATTCATGGGAACCCCATCTAGAAGGGAAATCAAATTTCTTAAGCCCGTATTTCACAAACTATGCAGCCAGATTTGACCCTATACCAAAAACTGATTATTGCTTTTATAGGAATGCAAACCGCGACTCTATATACACAACACACCTAGGTAATCCTATATATCCCATTTTTAATCCTGCTACAGCATGGAAATGGGCCGACTCAATCCATTCAAATGCAGTCTGTGTCCAGACTGGAAATCCATGCCCTTTTACCGATAACCCAAACATAACTAAAACACAAAAGGAGCGATGAAATAATGAAGAGAGCCTTACTTAGCTTTATATGTTGTTTTACAGTATCTTCTTTTGCTAATTATGCATACTATTGCCCTCAGTCGATACTGTGTGATGGTGTTAACGTGGTTACATGCGATGACCACGAGTGGGGAGATACGTGGGTGCCATTAATATCAGGCATGACAGATGTATTAAACCCATATTTTAAAAACGTTGGAGCCTCTTACGATCCCGCAAGCCAACAGGTCAGATGCAAGTTTGAAAACCCAGATTCAAAAGTAATTTTACTAGAGCCTAAGCCACCGCTTAATCTGTATCCTTATTTTGGAAGCACTTTTAATTGGAACTGGGATGACCCAAGTCAGCAACGTGCAACTTGTATAGGTTCAAATGCAGTATGCCCTTTCACAAATATCAAACCACACTATTTTAAATAATAGGTAACGTTAAATAATCATGGCTTCTAATGTTAAGAAAGAATCTACCACAAGAAAACACCATTATTTATCGCAATTCTATCTGAAAAATTTTGCACATAAAAGAAGCGAAGAATTTTGGCTTTTCTGTTTCAATAAAGAAAATGGAGATACTTTTAAATCAAATATCAAAAACATTGCTTGTGAAAGAGACTTTAACACACCTGAAATAAATGCCAATGCAAACCCAGAGCAAATTTTCTCTGATTTTGAAAGAGAAGTAAGTCAGTCTCTATCAGAAGTTGCACGAAATATATCTAACTTTTTAAGGCCTCATAACCAAAAACTCATATTAGACTACATGGCGCTAACTTCAGTAAAAAATCCATTTCAACGACACGAATGGATAGAACAAAATAAAAATAGCTTGGGAGCTAAATATCCTACAGACTATTATTTACTTCGCGAATGCGATGAGGCAAAAAAAATAGTTACAGCTTTAAAAGAAAGACATTGGTCACCAATCTTAGCTCCAGATGATGAGTATTTTGTTACTGGCGATAGACCAATTTCAATTTTTCCCTCCTCCTCACCTCTGATACAAGATGTAACCCAAAAATACCAAAATCAGAACAGTCTAATATTTTTTCCATTATCAAAGAAAATTGCACTTTGTGGTAGTTATGACGAAGAATCTAGGGTAATAAGTGGAGATACAGAACTAGTTTCAAGGATAAATTCATGTACATTTAATGCAGCACAAAAGCAAATTTTTTCATATACCGAAGACTTTAGACTTGCTATTCCAGAAGAAGATGGCTCAGACTGTATAACAACTTTGAAAAGTTGCTTAGATCTTTAATTAACGCATCTCATTTTTCTGTTTTTCAAGGACCGCTTTGAGTTGGATAACCAAGGGTTCTATCTCATTCATCTCAATAATACGACGATGCGATTCTAGCACTGAAATAAAGACTTTGGCAATGTCAGGAGAGACTTCACCAGCGGCTGTTTGCTTGATAAGCTCTTTGCCAACCAAGACAGGATAGGTTGATGACCCTACTAAGTCAGGCTCATTTTCTATGACTAAGTTAACAGGCATCATATTAGTTTTCGGAATCAGTCGTTCCACACAGATACGCAATGCCTGGATGTCACCATCCTTTGCAAGCTCAATAAGTTTGTTCAAAATTTGAGGTGCTGCGTCCTCAAGCTGCTGTCTATATTTTGTCACTTTACCAAGAGCGCCTTGTGGACGCCCTGCTGGATTACCTGATTGACCTTTTTCGAATGGCATTAGCGAACTCCTATTGTTGTTAACAGCCAAAGAACAATGTGAGCGTTTATTTTTTTATGAAAATAACCGTCACTACTGTCACAACCGTCACGAATGATTTTAATTATTTGAAAAATATTAATTTTTATTTGTGACACTTAACTGGTTTCCTCATCTTGGTATTGTCACAATAGTGTCACGATAAGAACTTTGTGACGCTTTTTGTGACGGTATAACGCCATTGTAACCATCCGAACTGTCACGACCTAACCTTATGTTTTCACTATTTAAATTAATTTTTTGTGACAGTTGTGACGGTTGTGACGGTTTATCTGATAAATTTTCTAAGCGCTCAATTTTCATAAGCCTATCTCCTGTCCCGGGCGCCCTTTCATATTTTAAGATGACATTAATCCCCACAGTTCTAAGTGTTGTGATATTACGCTTTATTTCGTTGCGCATTTTTAATGCTGAGTCACGCCATGCCTTAGAACGTTTCATTTCATCAGTAATACCATCAAGTCTGTTAAGATGTTTGAATAACTCACTTATCGTGCCTACCCAGGTTCGATTCCCTTTCATTAATATCTGTAAGGCATAAACAGTCACTGAAACCTCAGCAGCATCTTCATCACTGTTTTGTAAATTTTCAAAATACGCTTCTAAAAATTGGGGAGGCAAATTTGCACCTTGTTCAGCTGCTACAACCCATTCAGCAAATTCTGCTAATCGAGGTTTTCGCTCAAGTTTTATGTATGGTTTTGTGCGTAGTGCTGATGAGAGTAAGTTAAATATCGAGCCCAGTATTCTTGGCAAGTCGTTTTTAAATGACTGCATAAGCTTTGCGTCTGACTCACGTTTTGTTTCGCCAAGAGGCTCTAATTCGATTGAGATGCATCTCTCACGAAGGTCGGCGCGAGTGGCGAGGTCGGGAATACCATTCACTATACCAGGGCGCGATATTTCGTAAACGACTTCTTCAACATCGCTATATAATCGCCTACTGCTAATTCCGCCTCCAGTAGACATACGACACAAAGCATCGCTTAGCCAATTGTCAATATTGCTAAGATTATCCAGACAGATAAGCCAGTTGTTATATGCTTGTGCTGCAAAATCACGTTCGTCGCGTGGAGCGCTAGATGTATCAGCTGTGTTTGGGTCTACAATTGTGCGTAATACACGTGTCAGAAATGTCTTTCCACTACCCTGTATGCCGTTAATGTTAAGCAATGGATATGGGCCTTGTGGCTTAAATGCGCCCATTAGCCAGCCAAATATCAAGGCTCTATCTGATTCTTTAACGTTTATATACTGCCAAAGTTGGCTTAGATTACCGCCTGTTGTTGGTGTCGGCATGGTCTTTGAATATTTCCCACGAATAAACATAACAGGAGATTCTTTCAGTGTGCGCCAACCATTTGAGTCAATCTCGACGACTTCCCAAGCTTCATTAACTAAATCAATATAGATTTTGCCGTCTTGATGCCCAACGCGGCGGAACACCTTATGACATTGACCCGAAAATTTAGCTTTTGCTTCAAGCGTATTTAATGCGTCTTGTAGTGCGTTTGAGTGAGCGCCTTTTTGTTTGATTGTGTAGTAATAGTTTGAAAGATGTTCTTTAAATTCTTCAGAGCGTAATCTAATGACTTGCTTTATAGTGCCGTTACTAATTATTACATACCCATTTCTATCCTCATCATGAAATAGCTCAAAGAGGCAGCCTATTTCAATCAGCAATGTTGATGCAGATTTTTGTTTATCGCCATCAAATAAATCAATCTTCTTAAGCCTGTCCGATATTCGTAGGGCAGCCGATGTATGGATATTATTAAGATGAGTTAGTGTGAATGATGCACCTTTTAAGACAAATAGGTCATTAAAGTCGCTGCCTTTTTGCCCTTCGTCAAAGAGTGGATATACGTAATCACAATGAAGGGTTGCTGCTGCTTCTTTTGCTTTGTTTAGTCCTGTGTTTGTCTCATTGAGGTGGTCATTGTCAGCAGCAATGACTATGTGAGCATTAGGGTAAAGCTCTTTGATATTTTTTGAAACAGGAAGAATGTTTCCTGCATCAAACGCAATTATGGTAGCCTTTTTAGTAAGTTCATGGATGGTAGCGGCTGTTGCATAGCCTTCACAAATATAAATTTTATCTTCTGGATTGCCCAATATGCTAAAGCATCCTTTTTTCTTAGCATCTTTAGTGAATCTTTTGTCGCCATTTGGGCTTATGGTTTGCAGATTTACGAGTTTATTCCCAATATTAAAGATAGGTATTAAAATATGTTCACCTTCTTGCTTGATACCAAATGGCTGTATCTGTTTATTTATGATGTATGTGTGTTGTGGATTTGCCAGTGATGATTTCTCCCAACGTTCTCGACATCCTTCAGCAGCAATTTTTTGTAACCTTTTCTTTTCTGCTTCAGCCTGTTCTTGCATATGTTGGATTTTGCTGTGATAGTCTTTTTTTTGAGATGACGATAAGCTATTCCAGGATTTTGAAGTCCACTTGTCTGAGATGCCACGTTTCCAGCAGCCGAATACAGCGACTGAGATATCAATATTGTCGTGATAAAGGTACCAGCAGGGTTTCCCATCATCACTAGATTGTGCAAATCGGTGAATTTGTCCATCCGCAATGACTTGCTCTGGGGGTGTTAGTCCTATTTCTGAAATAGCTTGCTTAAATTTATCTGTATTGTTTGCGTCAGTGTATTCCATTATAATTTTCCCGTTAGTTTTTTATTTATTTCAGAGGAGGGCGCCAACCCTCCTCATGTTGTTACTTTTTATTTTTTTTTGTTTTTTTGATGCGCAGAATTTCTTCTGTCGTTAAAAAATACTCAGCCGCGCGCCGGGCCAGCGTTTTTTTTTCGATTTTGATTCCGCGGGATTTTTGGTACCAAATGATAGCGGCAAGCCGCCAGCTGCCGTGCTGCAAAAATTGCTGTTGCGTCAGCCGTTCGCCGTTGAGCAATTTCTCGAGGACAAGAGCTGATAGATTTTTGTACGATTTAATCTCCATGCGCCGTGTTCTCCTGCGATGTTGAGCGAAGCTTCGGACGCGACATAAAAAAGGCAATGAGATCGTCCATTTCGTACATTACCCTATTGTTTATCTTGCGATACACGGGCCCGACGCCCGCCCATCGCGCGCGCTGGAACCACGCGACGGAATACGGAAAGAGGCTCGCGGCCTGCTTCTCGTTTAACATCAACGGCACTAAAATATTTTTGTTTTTCATGTGATTTCCTAATGGTTAAAAACAAATCAATTTTAGCGATTCACAAAGCATCTGCACCGGCAGTAGTCATCGATTTTATTTTACATCTACTGCCGTACCCGAAAAAATCTGAAAAACTTTATTTCTTCTGATAGCTGTCTCTAGTGCGCTGTCACTTTGCTCACTAAATTTTATCTGTGCGAATATTTCAGAATTAACTACAAAATCCATGCATTTTTTTACAAAAATAAAAAACTCACCAAAATCTTCTTGGGAGATTCTATCTTGTTTTATGTACACTTCTTTTCCTGTTCCATCTTGAAATATCCGACATAATGAACTGATAAAATTATCTCTCCAAGGATAAGGATTGTGACCACCGGTATCTGTATTTAGACTTATTTTTAATTCAGACTTTATTGCGATTGAGATTAAATGTTCACAAATTTTTATAGCATCTTCTTGTAATGAAGAGTTCCCATCAATAATAGATGACACTCCAAAAGCTTGATTAGCTTTTGTATCAAGACATAAATCCTCAAGGTTTTCTCGTAATTTTCTTGCGCTCGCACAGATTTCTTTTAATCTTTTTTTTGAATCAGCTAACTTAGGAAAATTTTTGTATTCGTGTATATCAAGCTGAATATTTAAAATAGCTTCCCTCAATTTATCATAAAGAGGATATTTCATGTCAGGCTGAACATCTCTAAATTTAAAATTTTTTGAAAGATTTTCAATAAAATCTGCTGTCAAAATATCTTTTGTATTGCACATTGATACTGCTCTTTTAGACATAATTACACCTCTATAACTCAGTCCTCAAAAAAAGAGCCATACCAGCCTGTTGAGGTTCCAGGTTTTTGGGAGCTACCCTAGGCATGGCTAACACAATTAAATTTTTACCCAACAATCTCTGCACTTTTAGCAGCGGAGGCGCTCGTTACTAACGAAACTACCGTTGATTCCTTAAAGCCAGCATTAGTCAGTATGTAATCTTCAATTTTTTGGATGGGTTTACGCAGCTGCTCAACATCTGGAATGATATATCCATTCGTCACATCATCTTTCATGCTGTGGTTTAGCAAACGCTTAATCGTTAGATAGGGTAATTCGAGTGTATGAGCATACGTTGCAAAACTGCGACGTAAATCATGTAGGCAAAATTCAACATGTGATGCTTCAATCACACGTATAACTTGTTTTTTTGGTTCAACTAAATGACCACAGGCACCACTACCCGGAAACGCAAACGTTTCTGGTGTTGGTTGTGGAAAACAGTTTTCTTTTCTGCGTTTTAGCAAATCAAGCAAGTAATCAGGAAGGGGTAATGTATGCGGTTTGCCGTTTTTGGTATCTGTAATACAAAGACTTTTATCCTCAAAGTCAATGTTTTTCCATTTGATAGTGGCGCCTTCATTCCGACGTAATCCAGTAAAAATGAGTAGCAGCAAGTAGTCCTTAACCAAGTCAGCTTTGCTCAAAGGCCCGCTTTCAGTTAACCCAAGGACTGCATGAAACCAATCCTTGAGTTGATGTGGCTTAATAACTGTTTGACGTCGTTCTATTTTGTTCCATTTCTTTTTAAGTATTGCAGTTGGATTATGTAGAAATACAGGTTGGCGGTTATCGTCTCTGTAATGTTGCATCGCAAAATTAAATACAGCGCGTACGATGCGAAATGCATAGTTAGCATGTGCCGGGCTAGTCTCAGTTATGGCACGGTGCGTTTCAATAACCATAATATCCGTTATCTTGCTAAGTGGGATATCAAGCCACTTACTGAGTCGATAATGAATAACCGTCTCGTAATCTTTAGCTGTGCTTGACTTGAGCCTGGCATTGTCAGCAACATAATCTTTGAAGGCTTGACCAAAACTGGTGTTCAAAATTTCAAGGAGTCTTTGTGTAGCCTGCTCCCTCTCCTCTGCTTCTTGATTTAGCCGTCGCTTAGTCGTATTGGATGGGTCTTTACCAGTCAACATTTGGGCAATTAGCTTTTGGGCTTCAAGACGCGCTTGCTCAACGGTCAACCCCGGATAACGAGCGATAGTGATACGCTTAACTTTATTAGTGCCCTTAATTTTCTTTTCAACGAAAAATGATTTACTGCCGCCAGAGGTGACGCGTACGCCAAACCCTTTCAGTTTGTCATCGTAATATCTTTGCTGAATAGTCTTACCTGGCATCAGCTGCTGAGGGATAGCTAGCTTCTCAAGAGTGGTTTTAGTTATGTTCATCATTTAATCCATTTCAGTCCGTGTCGCGCATGTGTCGCGTGATTAATTAAAGCTCATTCAAAGAACTTCTGACACATTATAAATGTAATTAATGGATTAACAAGGATATTTAGCTGTTGTTCATAATAATTCGTGTCTATTCAAACAAAGTTTTTAGGACTGTTAATCACTTGGTCGGTGGTTCAAATCCGCCCCGGGGAGCCATATTTTTCAAATAGTTATAAATATCTGACAGATTCTTGAATTTTGAAAGTCACCATAGAGTCACCACTAAGCATGAGAACACCCGTAACCTGTAATTTTCAAAGCAACGAAAGCCATAAGCCCTGCGTTGAATCAACTTGCAGTGCTGAATCGGAATGGTAGTGACGCAATTTTTCGCAACCTGTCTTATTAAAAAAAGATGCCGCTCTAAGCCTAAGTGACTGGGTATTTAATAAAAAATTGCGACGTGAAAAACAACTTCCCACTATTAGATCTGCTTTATTCAACCACATCCCATGATGATCAAGCTGCGCTCTAAATGCATTCAATACGACCTGAGAATGCGCATATTGCGTTAACATCGCTTCAAAAATAAAATCATTCTTTAAATTTCCATAGGAAGGACAGTCTGAAAGTTGCTGGGGACATACTTCATAAAAACTACAGGCAAAACAAAATTTAAGGTCAAGGTCAACACGCTTTTCTATCCATTCCAGATTCCGAGCAACCTCCTCACAAAATGCTTCACCAAATTGCTTTAGATGACAAAATGCATACAACCACTCAACATACCCCTGACTATTCTTTTTTTGGAAATAATACTTACAAATCCAACGAAAAAATCTTAACTTGGATTCAATCGGTGTTGAATCGTCTTGTTGAAGAAATGGAATATAATTTTGATAATCAAACGACAGAGTAGACAATAAAACTGAATCCCTAATTTTTTCCAAAAAATTCAAACGTCCAAAGTGAACAATCGCTTCTATAAATTTATCTTGAGAAAAAAGAGATAACACAATCGATTTAGCGCTATTCTCATGAACAGGTTGATCGACCCCTAATTTAAGCAATGCCTTATAATACTCTTCAAAACGCGTTAAAAATTCATTAGGTTGGTTTTTTTCAATCAAATAACATGCATATGCTAAAAAAAATCTGTTAAATTGATTACACGTCTGCAAATTTACTTGCTGTAATACAGCATAAAAATCAATATATGCACCTCCATTTAAAAGAGCTAAGCATGTCTCAACGTTTTGAAACAAAGCTATATTTAATGCAGCATTCTTTTGATTTGCACTACACCTACCTAATAGCTTGGGAATTAACTGTGCGCGATTCCAAAGCACAGCCTGAGATAATGCTTCAAATAGCCTATCCGTATTTTCAACTTTGACTCGCGTGAGCAACATTTCAAAAACTTCAGGACTGCAGTCACAAAAAATAGCCTCGGATATATCACTCCAATCAACCAACAACGATTCAGATAAGGATAACAATGCCATAACAACTCGGTTTAATTTCTGAGAAATGGCACTGCGTACCGCCACCTGGAGATCCAATAAAATTTCAGTCGATTCAATTTGCTTACCTGATACTATTTCTACAAACAAATAACTTAGTATTTCATCTTTGATCAAACAGCGTGTTTTAGAAAGATCAGCAGCGGCTAGAGTGAGACTCTCACGCACTCGCTGCAAAAATTGGATCTCACTCTGCCGTTTCTCCTCGTCAATACGTCGCTGCGTTTCTGCAGCTATGCAAGTCTCATTCAACTGAGCAAAAAAATCAGGAGGAATAGGATCAGCATAAACCCTCTGCGCGGAAAAACGATGTCGCTGCCGTTCCCGTAGTAATAACGGCGAAGGAGGTAACGTATTGGCTCGGATTCGTTTAGCCTCATCAATAGCCTTATCAAAATCCAATGTCTCTTCTGTCAGGACCTTCAGCGAATACTGAGCATACCGCCGTGCATGCTCAGGGGTATCTTGCGAAAAAGACCGAAGGTACATGGCATACTGATTATTTAAAAATGTCTCTATTCGATCAGGCCGCAAACATTCTGGTAGACTGCCTTTTAGAAGACCCGGATGCTCTTTGAGCACTTGAATAATAGAGGGATAGAACCTGAGTATAGCGGAATCATCAATTAACCTAAGCCACTGTTTGAGCGGTGCCTGCAACGGATCGACGCCATGCGCCAACAATACTAAAGCGTAATCAAAACGACCCGCCTCTAAAACTACTGGTAGCAATTGAGCCAACCTTTGCTGAATCAAATCAAGGGGATATCCAAAATGGCGATAGCCATCTACTTTCCGGCCAATATATTTATCAAAGCGTTCACAAGGTACCGCAAGCGCAACACATCTTTCGGTAGTAGCACGCAAACTCATCATACCCCCCGATCATCTATTTATATAATTGCCTTATGGTACACTTTTTTTTAAAAAAAAGGACAAATTCTTGAGTTTTTTCAATATGAAAGAGCCTATTCGCTTTAATGGCACAAAAACAATATGGAGCTCACATCTTAATTGACCAGAGGTATATTTTCTGTAAGAACGCTGCAATTAATAGTTATTTAATGTTAGTGCTATAGTATAGAGCTATTGGTTAAACTTTCTATAAAACCGAGGTCTTTTATGAATAAAGCAATCTTGTTAGTTATATTATCTTTTTTTGCAGTATTTGACTTTTGCAGTGCTTTAGCTGGATACAGCAATGCATCGTGCCCTAAAGAACGTGGGAAGTATATTTTTACGTGCTGCCCTGGGGATAAAGATTTTCCCTATGTATGGATGAATGCGTATGCTTTTGTTGCTAACGAGCTCCCTCGTTGTAACCAGGCTAATGTGTATTATACTCAGTGCGATGCCTCAACAATCGCTTACTTAAGCAGTACCACAACATTACCGGCATTCTGTGGTAACTCCCCAATTAGCTATTCATCAGGAACACCAGTAGCCCCTAAAGCATCCGGTCAATAACATCATGCAATGACCATACCCCCACATTAATTAGGCGTGGGGGTATCACCTATTTCTTGTACGGATTGGTTTAAAAAGTTCGCCCGATATACTGGTACTGACACAACTCCATGAACATGCTAGAATTTTTCACCTTTTTGATTAATAGATCCTTTTATGAATATTTTATTTATCACTCACAATCGTTTAGGCGATGCTGTTTTATCAACCTGTATTCTCAACAACCTTCATGAGCACTACCCACAGGCTCAATTCACAGTCGTTACAGGACCCATACCAGCAGAACTCTTCGACGCAATACCTAATTTAAAACGTCTTATCGTGATCAAAAAAGCCAAATACCACTTGCATTGGCTGAAACTATGGTCCAAGGTTTTTTTTACTCGCTGGAGCATCGTGGTTGATTGTCGTGGTTCTGCGTTAAGTTGGCTTGTTTGGACACAACAGCGTTTTTACAAATACCCAACAGGCAGTCAATCGCTGCATCGCGTACAACGCTACACTGGCATGCTAAAAAGCTCACACATCACACTCCCTAAAATATGGATAGATAGCACACACCACCAAAAAGCCCTACAAATCTTACCTCAAGTCGGTCGATTTATTGCGATTGGCCCTGCTGCTAATTGGCGCGCCAAAACATGGCGTTCAAGCCATTTTATCGAACTCATTCGCGAACTGCGTAAAGCAGATGGTTTATATCCTGATGCTTATGTCCTATTGATCGCAGCCCCGCATGAACGCCAACAAATTCAAAAAATCATTGAATCCATTCCTGCAAATCGTTTTATTGATCTGATTGGCACCCAAAGCTTATTGACCATTGCTGCCTGCATGCAACGCTGCGCTGTCTTTATTGGTAATGACTCAGGACTCATGCACATGGCAGCAGCCGTTGGCACGCCAACCATAGGTTTATTTGGCCCGACTGACAAGCAGAAATATGCGCCTTACGGCCCACACTGCCATGTCGTCAGCACACCTGAATCACCTGAAAAACTCATGAATTATCCTGGTTTTCACTGGGAAACCTGTGATAGCCTGATGGACAGCATTAGAGTGGAGGATATAGTGCGCATACTCCAGAATACGCAGTAAGTGTACGTTTAAGCTTTTGTGCATCATAAATTACAAAATTTCATATTTTTGTCACATACCAGTCACAGACATGTAACATTTTGAACATATACTGCCCACATGACTCGAACAGCCACACTTAGTAATGATAAATGCAGCCTAGCGACTTCAGTTGGTTCAGCATCAAAGTCTCTCAACCAAGATACGATCGCTGATTGCGCCCACCAACTCACCGATGCCTCCTATCTCACACTCAGCATGATCAGTTATGTTAAAAATTGTCAAAATAATGTCTCAGTCGATTCAGCCAATTCAGACTACAACCATTTTATAAAAGAAGCAGTACACAACCCTCAAGATATAGCCATTTTATTCAGCTTACTACCCGGCACTTTGCTGTTTGCTATTTTAGCAAGCAAAATATTTGGTTTTAAAGACGTATTAACAACTTGGAAATACAGCCGCGATGGCGCAAGCGCTGCAAAAAATGGGCGCACGGCAGTTGTGAGTACCTATACCCTAATCACTCATCTATTGCATCATATCCCAGCCCATCTGTATCACCTTATTAATCCTATTGGTATCGGTGTAGGCGTTGCATTAATTCCAGCTCTAATAAGCTACCGTTACTTCAATTCACAACGTGATCGCTACATTGAGTCTAATGAAAAAATTATTGAAAACTTAGCCTGCGGTTTCATACTGAATCAATTTTCAGAAAGTGATTTAACTGACTTAAAAAAAATATTCCCATCGAATAACAATAATGACGACATTAAGAATCTTTCACTCAAAATCTGTGCTCTTGATTCAAATAAGAACTATCAAAAAACTGAATTTTCAATTGAGGAACAAACATTATTAGAAAATTTATTAACTGCAAACAACTCAGACGAAGCAAAAAAACTTCTTGCAAAGCTTCCACAAAACCATGCGCCAAAAGTACAGGGTTCTGCAAAAAGAGCGCTGATGTTAACGCTTTCCGCTTTTGATGCCATAACGGATGCACCGTATATGTTTAATGCCATGACTCTGATCGTTGTGAGTATTGCTGGTATCGGCCTATCTACTCTAACCATGGGTGCGCCGGTTATTGCGCTAGCAACCATACTAGTAATCTACACACTCTCTTCCCTCTTTAGCAAAGCCTATACTGAAATTCAAAAGCAAAAAAGATTACAAAAAAGTCAAGATGAAATAAAATTTGAAAGATTAAACTTGCAAATTGAAAAATTGAAAGACCGTCATAAAGAAGAAGAATCGAAAAAAAATGAGCTAGAAAAACATATAGAGGAATTTAAAAAAAAATATGGCGTCCAACCTGGTGAAGCTGGCTCACGCATGCGCCTAAAAAACTCTTATGAACAATTTGAAAATGACATACATAAACAATGCGGTGTTACAAGTGAACATAAAGCTGATGCTGATCAGCTTTTAGATATGCAACAATCATTAATATATGAATACATCTCAAAACCTGCAACAATAAATGTTGATTTTAAACTACATGATACTGAAGATGAAGTTAACAACAAAATTAATGAAATTCAAAATCAACTCAATCAACTTACTAAAGGAAAACCTAATAAAGGTAATGAAAAAATATTAAAATTAAAAAACACGTTAGCTTATTACAAAAAACACCTGAGTATTTCAATATTGCATAATCGTATTAATTCAGATAAAGATCCGATTAAAAATCAATTACTGAACCTTAAAGCTTACTACAGAGTCATTATAAAAACTGAAAATAAATTATCTGAAGTCTATGGCTACACTAGCGACTCTATAAATATTCAAAGCAAATTAAATGAAATTAATGATAAATTAAACTGTTTATCCTCAAATAATCCTTTTACTTATACACAATATAAAAGACTGCGCGATGAACAGCAGCTATTAAAAAACCTAGAAAATCTTTTTAAGATTACAAAAAATACTGGCCAGCATAAGATTTGCGATGATTTTGTCACACAACACACACAACAAAAACAACACCTGAACGCTTTTAGACACACACCTCCCGTAGCAAGCAAGTTAAATACAATATGGCGGTGCTTGCGTTCATTCATCATGGGGCCTAAAAACATCATGAATACTATTGAGGGCGCGATCGGAGATGCTGTTAGTGGTATCGCAGGACCTATCATAAAATACGCTATTATGTTGCCGCTTGCAGCACTGTATGGATGGTATTTAACAAAACAACAGAATAAAGAGTGCCAAAAAGAAAGTGCTGTGAAAAGCCCCGCGCTCTTCACCCGCACTCCAGCCAATAAAAAACCTGAAAATTCAGGCGCTGCTGCCACAATGCATCTATTATAATCTGTTTTTCAACTGGATTAGCTATTGGCACTTCTTAAGCCCTCATCGTTTCCTGAATAGAATGAAGAGAATTCCGCTCTACCACTTAAAAATCATCCATCCGGATAAGTTCAGTGGGAGCCGCTGGCTTTTTTTTTATGCTAATGTTAAGCTTTTAACCTCTTGATCTAATACTAAAATTTCAAAGGGTTTTGAATAAATTATGAGCAGCGTTGAGGATAAAATAGACGCCTTGTTTCAGCTTAGAGCTGATTTTTTCCCTATGACTGTCGTCAAGCTCACTGAGCCCGATATTCGGGTGATCACCACAGAACTCGAAAGTACTATCAGCAAAGCACCAAAGTACCTCTTCAATGCACCCATCGTTATCGATGTACGCGATATGCCTAAATCAGAGCAAGGTGCGCTCGATATGCATAAATTATGCGAGCTATTCCGTAAAAAAGATGTCGTACCTGTTGGTATTCGTGGTCTTGAAAAAAAATACCATGATGATGCCATCAAAGCAGGATTAGCTGTCATGAAAAGCCGTGATGTGAGCTTAGCAGAAGGTCATGCCACGTCGCCTGCTCCCAAACAAGAAGAAAAACCAAAAATTATATCAAGCGCAAAGGTGATAACGCGCCCCATCCGTTCTGGTACACAACTGTACGCCAAAAACACAGATTTAGTAGTACTCTCAGCAGTAAATGCCGGCGCAGAATGTCTCGCTGACGGCAATATTCATGTGTATGGACCATTACGCGGACGTGCGTTAGCTGGCGCCAGCGGTAATAAAGAAGCACATATTTTTTGTGAATCGCTCGAAGCTGATTTAATTGCGATTGCCGGCTACTACATGACCAAAGATCAAATCAAAATCCCAAAAATTAAAGAGCCTATGATCCACATCTATTTGAAGGATGATAAGCTGCAAATTGAAGGCATTTAATCAGTAATTCCCAATGGAAAAGGAGAGAACAACCGTGGCAAAAGTTATCGTGATTACTTCAGGCAAAGGAGGCGTTGGTAAAACGACTACGAGCGCATCATTTTCAACAGGCTTAGCTTTAGAGGGTCATAAAACTGCTGTGATTGATTTTGACGTAGGTCTGCGTAATCTCGACTTGATTATGGGGGTTGAGCGTCGTGTTGTGTATGACATTGCTAACGTTATCAATGGCGAAGCTACACTAAATCAAGCCTTAATTAAAGATAAAAAAATACCAAATCTGTTTATTTTAGCCGCTTCACAAACGCGTGATAAAGATGTACTAACACGTGAAGGCGTTGGCGCCATTATTGCGGAACTCAGCAAAGAATTTGATTTTATTATCTGTGACTCACCTGCCGGTATTGAAAACGGCGCGTTGATGGCAATGTATTATGCCGATGATGCCATTATCGTGACCAATCCTGAAGTATCTTCTGTGCGTGACTCCGATCGCATCCTGGGTATTTTATCCAGCCGCACAAAACGCTCAGAAAATAGCGAAGATCCTGTGCAAGAACACCTGGTTATTACGCGCTACTCAGAACGTCGCGTGGAATCTGGCGAAATGCTCAGTATTGCAGACATAAAAGATCTACTGGGGGTGCCATTGCTTGGGGTCGTCAATGAATCCTCCTCTGTCTTGAATGCATCGAACTCAGGCGTGCCTGTAATTTTAGATGCGGAAAGTGATGCAGGTCTTGAATACAAGCTCATTATCAAACGCTACTTAGGCAAAGCACCCCCCTTTAAAGAGGTCATTAAAAAGAAAAAACAAAATTTCTTAAAGCGTCTGTTTAAAAATGAGGAGGTTGCAGCATGAGATTTATGAACTACTTTCGCATGAAGGGAAAAGATGAACCAACAGCCAGATCAGCAAAAGACAGGTTGCATATTATTATTGCTCAACAACGCGCTCAATCGACAAGCCCTGATTTCTTGCCTCTTTTGAGGCAAGATATTTTAGCAGCTATTGCAAAACATACTCACGTAGATCTTAATGATGTTAAAATCGACTTATGCTGCAAGGACAATAATTCAGTGCTGGAGCTCAATGTTGTGCTACCTGATTTAATAAGTACAGTAACTGAATAAAAATAAAAAGGTATTTTAATATGAAAAAAATAAGTGCCTTAATTGGTGTGCTAGCTCTATTATTGTGGATGACACAGCCCCTATTAGCGAACACCCTTCCTGCTGGAAATTTCCTAGAAACTTGTATCAATTGCAAAATCAAAAATACTTGGCTCCGCTGTAAATGCCAAACACGAGCATCCAATTGGATTCGCACAACACTCAATATCCCACCCTATTGCAGCTATATTCAAAATTACGACGGCCGACTGACCTGCACAGCCTATAATAACAATCCACGCCCTGCGCGCCGAGACCATCGTCACCACCTTTATGAAGTCTCAAATGGGCCAATATGGAATCAAAATGATGCCGATCACAAATGCCCACAATGGTGCGCAGAAAGCAGGGGTAGATGGACAGGCCAATGGACTACAAAAGACATCAGCACATCAGTGTGTCAATGTAAACGAGGACACCGTTTACTCATTACTTGGTAATATAGGATAGTCAAAAATAAATTACAGTAACTAAACCAAAGAACTTACTACTCTAAAGCTTCAGCTACGTGCTGAAAATCTCCGAGCTGAGTCAAAATAGCATGCATATCAACGAGCGCCCAATATTCAGCTACTTTACCATTTTTAAATTCGAACGTTGTAACGCCAGCATACGTGACTTCATTATGCGTAGGATTGGTTTCAAAAAAACTACCCATATGCGTGCCCTGAGCTGTCCAACGTGCCACGACTTTATCATCTTCAGCAATCAAATCATTGATCGTAATTTCTAAATCTGGAAAACTTTCCAGCCACTTAGAAGCGGCTTCATGCATCGTCAGACTACCCTGCTGAATATTAAAGGGACTATGGATAATTGCATCTTCGTGAAATACCTCATCGATCACAGCAAAATTGTGCTTATGCCATAATTGATCACTGAAGTATTGAATAATTTCCTTATTCGTCATCCTACGCTCCTTATTTCTAGCCTAACGCTCTATCATTCTTTTAAACTCTTGCTCACTCAAAACTGTCACACCGAATTCCTGCGCCTTCACTAACTTACTGCCTGCTTGATCCCCAGCCACCACATAATCCGTCTTTTTAGAGACACTACCACTGACCATCGCTCCTTGTGCCTGCAGTATTTCTTTTGCCTCATCACGCGTCATACTAACCAGTGTACCAGTTAATACAAATATTTTTCCAGACAAAACACCCTCTACTTGTCTCGGCTTAATGAATGGCCAATGCACCCCTTCGGTTTTAAGCTTATTAATTAATTCAACATTATGCGACTGCGCAAAAAAACCATGTATCTGCTCGGCAATAACAGGCCCCACATCAGGCACCTCTTGTAAAGACTCAAGACTGGCTTTCTGCAACGTTAGCAAATCCCCATAATGATGCGCCAATGTGCGTGCCGTCGCTTGACCGACACCACGAATGCCCAATGCATATAAAAATCGCGGCAATGTCGTAGCTTTACTCTTCTCAATAGCCGCCAACAAATTGTCAGCAGATTTTATTCCCATGCGTGGCAACTGAGCCAACTTAAGCTGATTTAAGGTAAATAAATCTGCAACCGTATGCACCATCTTTTCTTCAACTAACAGTTCAATAACTTTATCACCCAAACCTTCTATATCAAGCGCCTGTCGTGATGCAAAATGTTTAATGGACTCACACACTTGTGCACGGCAATATAATCCACCCATACAACGTGCCACAGCTTCTTGCTCAGGCTTAATCACATCACTGCCACAAATAGGGCAATGCGTTGGCATGGTAATACGTCGCGTATGAGGTGGTCTATTTTCAGGAATATAGGTCACAATTTCAGGAATGACATCACCTGCACGACGCACAACCACCGTATCCCCAATACGAATATCTTTTCGCGCTAATTCATCAAAGTTATGCAGCGTGGCATTACTGACAACCACACCGCCAACTAAAATTGGCTCCAAACGTGCTACAGGCGTAATAGCACCCGTACGACCCACTTGAAACTCAATAGCATTGAGCGTTGTAAATTTTTCTTCTGCAGGAAATTTATGCGCAATCGCAAAACGTGGCGCACGTGATACGAAACCCAATTCTTGCTGCAATGCAATGGAATTAACTTTATAAACCACCCCATCTATCTCAAAAGGAAGTGTATTACGCTTTTCTTGCAACTCTTGATAATAGGCATAACACCCTGACGCTCCCTGAGCAATTTTTACTAATGCTGTAACCGGCAGCCCCCACGCTCTAAGCTGTTCTAAAATGGCAAAATGTGTGCCAGGCATTACACCGTCGTGCACACCAATTGCATATGCATAAAAAGATAATGGACGCTTAGCCGTAATGCGTGGATCGAGTTGGCGTAAACTGCCTGAAGCAGCATTACGCGGGTTAGCAAAAACTTTCTCGTTATGCATTGCTGCTTGTTGATTCATTTTTTGAAAGCCAGCCTTAGGCATGATGACTTCACCGCGCACTTCCAGTGTGTCAGGATAACCCGTACCACGTAATTTCAAAGGAATAGCCTTGACTGTTTTAATATTTTGCGTAACATTTTCACCCGTCACACCATCGCCGCGCGTTGCCGCGGTTTCTAACCTACCATTTTTATAAATAAGGCTAATGGCCACACCATCAAGCTTAGGCTCACAAACATACTCAATCCGCTCATCCATACCCAAATTCTTATGAACACGTTCATTAAATGCGATTAATTCTGCCTCTGAAAAAACATTATCCAGCGATAGCATTGGTGCGGCATGCGTAATCTGCTCAAAACTTAGTAATGGTTTATCGCCTACACGTTGCGTCGGTGAATCAGGCGTAATCATATTAGGGTGAACGGATTCTAATGCCTTAAGCTCATAATAGAGGTCATCATACTCAGCATCAGAAATAGAGGGTTGATCCAAAACATGGTAACGATAACTATGTTCATTCAGAACGCGCTGTAATTCACGTATACGCTCTTTTATTTTTTGAAAAGCACTCATGAATTAAGATAAATCGATCGTTTTTAATTGTTTTGTATACTGCTGTAATTGTTGGTGTAATCGTAACACGTCTTCTTTCTTCAGTAGTTGTTGCTTGGCGTTGAGTACTTTACCGCCCAAATCACTAATTAATTGGTCGGCTGTATCAAGCATCAATTCAAATACTTTTACAGGATCTTCAACCTCTTTTGGCTTCATAAATAATACCAACCCATTACAACTAAACGCACCAATTTTAGCTAGATCAAATGTACCTTCTTGCGTACAAGATGCCAAACTAAAATAGATAGGCCCCAAACCTGTTTTTTTCTCATGTCGATGAAAAATATTCATCACACCAAAACGCATACCACATGACAATAACGCTTGCAGTAATTCATAGCCCATATAGGGCTTATCCACCTCTGCACACAAATTAATGGAAATAAGCCCTGGTACATCAACAGGTGACATCGGGGTTACAAACGGCTCTTGCTTTGGAGTAACGTGCTCCTCTACGTTCAGCGTCAATTGATCTATTGCAGGCTCACTCTGCTCGGGTAAAGACGATTCAATTATAGGTTTTGTGATATTTTTTTTAGGTGCAGATTTAACCGGCGCTCGCCGTTTGCGATCACTGACCACATCATGCTTAGGCTGTATCAGTTTAAATACACTTGCAGAACACAATAAAATAATAATAATTCCCAATGCAATAATAAATGTCATGATTGATCCTTTTTATCAGTGATTCCGACTAGAAATTGCCACCTTTTAATTAAGCCTCAGCCAACGTCACTGCCTCATCAATATCCACTGAGACAACACGCGACACACCCGGTTCTTGCATAGTGATACCCATTAAACGCTCACACGCTTCAATAGTGACCTTATTGTGACTAATCACAATAAACTGAATGGTACTGGCCATGTTTTTAATCAGGCGACAGTAACGTCCAACATTCAAATCATCCAATGGTGCATCCACCTCATCGAGGATACAAAATGGTGCTGGATTCAATTGAAACAATCCAAATACTAAGGCAATAGCCGTTAACGCCTTCTCTCCACCTGATAACATATGAATAGTAGAATTACGTTTACCCGGAGGCTGTGCTTTAACCATAATACCCGCAGATAAAAAATCATCCTCTGTTAATTCAAGGCTAGCCTGACCACCGCCAAATATTTTAGGAAATAGATTTTGGAATCCTGCATTCACCTGATCAAATGTATCTTTAAATTTACTACGTGTTTCTTTATCAATTTTATGAATGGCATTTTGCAATATGGATAACGCTTCCTCAAGATCAGCATGCTGTTTATCAATATATTCTTTGCGTGAAAACAAAGTGTCGTGTTCTTCAATCGCAGCTAAGTTAATCGGTCCTAAACGCGTAATACGTGATGCTAATTCTTCTGAATGCGTTTCCCATGCCCGCAAATTAGCCTCAGGGGGTAATTGTGCAATAATCGTTTCTAGGTTTAAATCAGCTTCTTGCAACTGTTCACAAATGGTCGCTTGACGGACACTCACAGCTTGGCGATCCATTTGCAATTGCTGGTAGGCTGATTGCATCACATTTAATTGCTGCTGCAAGCTATCTTTTGATTTTTCAAGTTGAGCAATGTTGCTGTTACACGCTTCCAACGATTCTGTTGCCTGCTGCAATGCCTGTTCTTGTAAAGAGCGCTTACTAAGCAATTCTTGTAATTGGGCTTGCAATTCAATGAGTGGATTATCTGCATGAGTTAAACTATCAGATAATTCATCACGTTTTTCTCTGAGTAGTTCCAATTGACGGGCATCACGACGCACGGTTTGCTCTAATACTGCTAACTGACTTTCATTCGATGAAATACGAATATCATATTCATCAGCCTGCTGTTTTGCTTCCTGAGCTAACTGGCGCTTGGAATTAAGATTTGTTTGACACAACTCTCTTTGTGCTAATAATTCCTGACGTTGCTGTAAGGATGTCTGGATCTGTGCATCATGCAACGTAATCAGCTGTTGCACTTCTTGAATCTGCTCTTGCAATTGTGCATCGCGCTGCTGACATTCACCAACTTCTTGCTTAATAGCCTGCTCACGCTGTACCAACGTATCATAACGCGTTTGCTTTTCGGTTAACTGCGACTGGGTTTTAGTAACGTCGCTATTAATTTCCTGTAGCTGCAGATGGTATTGCTCACGCTGCGTTTCCAATTCTGCCACATCCTGATGACCACGCTCTAACTCATCATCCAGTCCAAATAATTCATTTTTTAATATCAAAATGTCTTCAGTTAATTGCTTGAGTTCTTGATCACGCAGTAAAATACTGTTTTCATTGTTCACAGCTTTAGCAACACGCAACCAATGCCGCCCCAACCAAATACCATCGCGAGTAATAATAGATTGATGCTGCGTCAATTGTTGACGCATCTCTCGCGCTTGCTCGAGCGAGTCAGCAATAAAGACATTACCAAGCCACTGCACAACTGGCCATTCACTTTTCACTTTGGTGGCGAGGGAAATAAATTGTTCACAATTCACTGCCACACGTTGCGTGCTTTCTATTAAAATTAATTCACCTGATTCCAATGGTACAAAGTGATTAATAAAGGTATCGAGATTATCAACACACACAGCATCAAATAATTGGTTTAGTACGGTTTCAACCGCTACCTCCCAACCCGATTCAACCTGTAAATCCTTACCAAGACGCGGGTAATCATCAAGCCCCTGCTCTGTGAGCCACGTTGCCACAGCTTGATCATCCGTCATGAAAGCGGCTTCTTGTAATGCATCTAACGAAGATCTACGCCCATCCTTAGTTTGCAATAAAGCGCGTTTATCATTTATCGTTTTTTGCAAAACCTCAATATAACGTTTTTTATCTTGTATGCGCTGCAATATAGTATTTAAATTAATCAAACAGTTGTGACTGCTTGTGTTGAGCATATCCAAATGGTCACGCAGCGGTAGAATTTCAATTTGTAATAACTCTTGTTGCTCGGGATGACTGCTTTCTTTCAGGCGTGTAATACGTTGCGCCAGATTATGCTGTTCTTGTTGATAGTGCGAGAGCTTAGTGCGATTCACTTCAAGCGTTTTATTACTCTCAGCAAAACCTGTCTGAAATTGCTCCCAATTTTGCACCCAAGCTTGCATCGCCTCCTCTGCAACAACAAGTGCCTGCGAAGCCAGCTGATTATTTTCAGATAAACTCTGCGCGCGGGGTTTTAGTGTATCAATCTCGGATAAAATGTCGGCAATTTGCGCCTCAAAATCACTCGTTGTATCGGACAATTCTTCAAAACGTAAATTGGTTGTCTGCAGATCACGCTGCCAACGTTCTAATTGTTCTTGAGTGTACTGGATCTGCTGCTCAATACGAGCAATATCATTTCCTAAGGAGTAAAAAATACGCTGTGTTTGATTGTAATGATCCGTTGCTTGAATATGCATCTGACGGTTTTTTTCCAGATCCGTTTCAAGAGTACTTTGCAGGGAATGGATGCGCTCGCGCTCATTTTCATGAACCTCTATTTGCCCTTGGTATGTTTCAAAACTGGTTTGTAAGGACTGCCAATGCAATGCTTTAATTTGTGCGTTAATCTGACGTTCTTCTTCACGCAGGACTTTATAACGCTCAGCTGCACTCGCCTGACGCTTTAAATGTTTAAGTTGCTTATCCAACTCATCACGCAAGTCAATGAGGCGACTCAAGTTTTCTTGAGTGCGCAGCATACGATTTTCAGTGTCACGACGCCGTTGTTTATACTTGGCAATGCCAGCAGCCTCTTCAATATGTTGGCGCAAATCTTCAGGCTTGGCTTCAATCAAACGTGAAATCATCCCCTGTTCAATGATCGCATAACTGCGTGAACCTAAACCCGTACCATAAAAAATATCGACAATATCCTGACGACGGCACACAGTACCATTGAGGAAGTAATTGGATTGGCCATCACGAAACACTTCGCGTTTAATAGCAATCTCACTGAAACCAGCGTATTCACCAACGATACGACTATTGGAATTATCAAATAACAATTCAACCGATGCACGCCCAACAGGTTTGCGACCACTCGTACCATTAAAAATGACATCTGACATGGATTGACCACGCAACTGTTTAGCAGAACGCTCACCAATCACCCAACGCACAGCATCAATGATATTAGACTTGCCGCAGCCATTGGGGCCGACAATGCCATTCATACCCTCTTTTATCTGGATTGTGGTGGGATCAACGAATGATTTAAAGCCAACTAATTTAACACTTTTAAGTTGCATATTTTCTACCTGATTTCCTTATCGCTGCATCCATTGTGCTCGACGTATAAATTCATTTAAAACAGCAACTAGTGTATCTAATTTAACGCTACTTGGGTAGCCTTAGCGCTACTTCTTTGTATAGCGTACATATTAATCATCTGAATAATAAATAAGGTAAGAAATCTTCAAAATAAGAAAAATGTCTCTAATTTTAACAAAAAGATATCATAATATTATTAATCAATATGTTATAGCTATATTCCCAATCTTATCCACAATTTAACTCACAGAATTTGGGGGTAACCTGGCACTCAAGACTCACACAAGGTGTCGCTGCAACTAAAAACCGATATACTCCCGCGATGGATATTGATGCTTTTTCTGAAAAATTAAAACGCCATGGACTAACAGAGCGCACCTCGCAGCAGCAAATGATTACGGCCGTGTACGATGGTCTTAAAAAAAATAAAATAGTCTGTGTTGAAGCACCAACCGGTACAGGTAAAACGCTCAGCTATGGTATCGCCAGCCTTAATGCACGCAGTCAGAAACAACACATCGTAATCAGTACAGCGACGATAGCACTCCAAGAGCAGCTAATGAATAAAGATTTAGACTTACTCACGCAACTGTATTCCAATGAATTCAAATACGCATTAGCTAAAGGACGGCGCCGCTACGTCTGTCACGCTCGATTATACGATCAGGATATGCAAACCGACCTTCTCGAGAACCATCAACACGCTCAAGAACTACAACGGCTCTTAGAAACAGGGCAATGGAAAGGGGATCGCGATGAACTTAAAATGCTTGTGTCAGACAATACTTGGCAACAAATTAGTACAGATGCCACAGGCTGTAGCGGTAAGCGATGCTCTTTTTATGAGGAGTGTGCTTTTTATAAAGCACGGCGCAAAATGTATCAAGCAGACGTGATTATCACGAATCACAGTTTACTCCTTAGCGATCTGGAATTAGGTGGTGGCGCCATTCTTCCTGATATACAAGACTGTATTTATATTATTGATGAATGCCACCATCTTCCACATAAAGCATTAGGACATTTTGCAAAAATGTCAGGCCTCATGAACAGCATTGACTGGATTAATCAACTGACTAAAATCCTCTCGAAAGCAGCGCAACTGAATGAAGTCGATCAGAACCTACCTGAAACGATGAAGTCACTCACACATAATCTTGTGCAACACTTAAAGGTCATGACTGATTACCTTGAAAATCAGGAAGCAAAATTTATTGATACCATCTGGATTCCCAATCCAAAAGAAATGCTGACGCTACAGGAACTGGCAAATGAAATAAAATTATCCAGCCGGCATGTCTACAGTCACTGCAGCGCACTGCAAAAAGAAATTGAAACTAAAATACTGCATAATGAAAAAATAAAAAGTGAACCGAACGAGGAGCTCAGTCGCTTATTCACTAATCTTAATTTCATCACCAGTCGCGCTAAAAACCTATATGACACCTGGATGTTATTTTGTCATGAACGCCAATCTGGTGAAGCGCCGATTGCAAAATGGTTCAGTAATAACAAAAATTTTCAATGCCATGCAGCGCCAATTAACATCAGCACACAACTCAAAGAGTATTTTTGGGATAAACTTAAAAACGGAGTGGTATTGTGCTCAGCAACCGTACGCGCGCTCGGCAACTTCAAAGACTTTCACAGACGCAGCGGTTTAACTGATGATGAACGGGTTGTGGATATTGCTATTGAACCCTTTTTTGATTATTCAAAATCCGTCTTGTATATTCCCAGCATGAGGTACGCACCTCAAGGTACTGAGCAACAACAGCATCATCTGGAAGTCATGCAGCTACTGCCGCAATTAATTCCCGCTCAAGGCGGCTGCCTTGTGCTGTTTACCAGCATCCGCGCGATGGAACAAACCTATGTGGACCTACCTGACACCCTCACAGCGGATGTGCTCACACAAAATCAATACAGCAAAAGCCGTATTATTGAATTACACAAAGACCGTGTGCGCGCACAAAGACGCTCTATTTTATTTGGACTGGCCTCATTTGGTGAGGGGCTCGATTTACCCGCCGATTTTTGCCAGCACGTGATTATTTATAAATTACCTTTTAGTGTCCCCACGACACCACTTGAATTAACGCGTAATGAATGGCTCAAAGCGAATAACAAAAACGCGTTCATGCTCTCAACACTACCTGAAACATCACTGCGCCTTACACAATATATTGGTCGGCTCATTCGCCAAGAAACTGATACAGGCGTGGTCACCATTCTAGATAACCGCCTCTATTCGCGCCAATACGGCAAATCGTTATTAAAAGGCCTACCGCCTTTTAAGCAACTCATTAATCAGCCGATTGAAAAATTATTACCATTGATGCCGCAGCTGTATCCACAGCAAACCTAATCAGTCAATGCGACACCAGAGACACCTTCAACCAAAAGCGCTAAATTATACTGAGAAGCTTAAGCGTTATAACGCAACCAAATTGGCAATATGCGGTTTAAATATTCCATAAATTTCCACAAGCCCACACGATGCGATATGCTACCAAGCGGTGTGATATGCGCCTCTGGAAATGCAATACCCAACCCAAATAATCCCGGCGCAATAATGCCGGTGTGTCGATCGTAACTTATGGACGGATATCCGGCTATTTTAAGGGATTGTCTGCGCTCAAAGCCTACCGTATATATAACCCGTTCACAATCAGGCAAATAACGTGCCACATGTTCATCACTCGAATAATAACGCACAAGTCCTGGCGCTAAATCGGTATCAATATACTCATGCGCCCACTGTGCTGTAGAGCCTTTCAAACCAGTATCATCATACATAATCCAGCCATCATTCATGTATAGAGCATAACGCAATGGACTGCGATAGAAATTCACAATCTCAGATACACCACATTCAACTAAATTACGAATAGCCAATATAGCCGAATGGGATGAACCAAAAACAGCAACTGATTTAACATCGCAACACACCTGCTTCAATAGCTGAGGATTCATAGCAGTCGCTAAGTCAATCTGCATGACATCAGGATAATCCAACTCCGTTTCTTGCGCACCGATTGCTAAGATGACATTTTTTGCCTGCAACAGCTCTTGACCGATATTCAGATGCCACAATTGATTTTTAAGCTGTAATGATTCGACAGTCGTTTGTATTGAATTCACTTGAGAACGAAGTTCTTGCGTCACCCACCTTAAAGGTTCTGCCATCGTACCTAAAAAACACGTATCATTTGCATCAAGTTTGCATAACTCAAACTGCTGTTCAACACCACCAAAATGAAACGACTTAGCATCATACAAAAACCGTATAAACAAACCGACCTTGGTATTCGAAGGCACACTAAACCACTTTTGGCCAAAATCACCTACTGCAAAATCTGGGTCAATCCAAACAATATCTTGTGCATCAATATTATGATCTAGCAATTTTCCAACAGCAGCAATACCTGCTGGACCTGCACCGACAACAGCCCACTTATATAACATATTCGACATGATGACTTACCTTGAAATCTTTGCGTTACAACCACACAATTACGATGTTAAATGTCTTGATTCAATCTCAGCTTTAATATCTTTATTAGGCTTAATCCAAGGTTGCAACTGACGCAGTTCTGGAGGTAATTTTGCGATGGCTTCATGAGCTTGACGCACTGTTTTATACTGACCGTATACCAACATATACCACTTTGAATTATCAAATGAAGAATAGTAATACGCTGCTTGCTTGCCTAAATGATGGCTCGTTACAAAATTTTTTACAACGCCTTCATCATGATTACCCATAAGCTGCAATGTAAATCCATCGTTTGAAACATGCAGCAAACGTCCTTCCATTTGCGCTACATCATCTGTTTCAACCGCGTGCGCTGCTTGAGCAGAATGAAGCACTCCGGCTCCAACTGCAGTATTAGGCGTTTCGACAGCATGCGCCGCTGTAACAGGTTGAGCAGTAGGCTCGATTGCTTGCGACGATTGAGCTGTAGTGGATGGCTCAGCTGCATCATGAGCGACCGTTTTTAATGTATCTTCTGCCATCTCACGACTGGCATTAACTTGAGTAGCCGGTTGAGCAGAAGCTGTGGCTAACTGATTCGATACTTTTGCAACAGCAGGTGTTGTTGCAGGACCAGAAGCGGCTAATGGAGCAGGAGTAGCTTTACTTGTTACACGTTGCGCAGGAGCTGGCTGTGCTTGCACAGACGCTTGCACTTTCACAGCATTTTTACCTTGCAACATAGCTAAAGCACTTTTTGCTAAAGGCTGCCCTTGAGCCGCTGAACGGGAAATCCATAACATAGCACTATCTTGATCACGCGCTGTATTCACGCCGTAATAATACATATAACCTAAAGCATATTCTGCATCCGCATCACCATTTTCTGCTGATGCTTGCACACGATCAATCGAGCAGTTGTATTTCATAAGATAAGGGTCACCACTGCAAGCTGAAGCAGCCTGCTGCGATGCAGCTTGATTGCTTTTTGAGCACCCAATAAGCCCAAAAACAGACACCACACACAGCAAAGAAAAAATATTACGCATTGCAGCACCCTCGCTAAAAAAATAAAAAAACCGTGGCCATTATACTGAACAAATACTCAAAAAGAAAACCCCACACTCTGCAGTGTGGGGTTTAAAAAGTAGAGAAAGAAATGCCGCCTTAATGCTGTGGTCGTCACACAGCATCAAATTTAGTATGCCGTAAAATAAGGGTAATGCAGCTCATGATGGCTTGCCGCATATTGCTGTCCAAGCTTCTGACCGCTGAAAACAGCGAAAAGACTCGTACACAACAACCCCACAAACGCGATAATAACAATAGATGCCAGTGCCTTTTTCATAGTGATCCTCCTTGATCATGCCGTTAAACCAACTTGAGCTTCTTGACTTGCGCGCACCTTAAGACCACTCAAACCAGTGTCTAATGTATCACATCACCTAGGGTGTGCAACCCGCTTATTTTAATTTTTTCTCTTTCTTTAAAAATGACTTCGTCTTAAAACAAAACCAGCATCCAATCTTTCATTAAGTTAGCCTTATTACCCAGAGCGCCACGTGCTATACCCAAGCAATACCCACAATAATTACTGGCGACTGATTAAGCAATCTCTTACAAAAAGCCAAGCTGTTTTATGAAATCAATAATGGTATCTAAAATCAATATGTTCACGAGGCATTCTATATTTTAATATTAAAATTCATGGTGTTAAATAACAAATCAAACTAATACTTTAACTTACTGAATCAGCCTCAATACATCATTGACCGTTGCCTGCACCATCAACCAAGCGATCACAATCACACCTATTTTTAAACCTAAGACTTGGTAACGCAGCGATACAGGCTTACCTGTCACAACTTCAATCAACTGGAATAATACATGCCCCCCATCAAGCATCGGAATCGGTAATAAATTAATAAATCCAAGCGCCACACTCACAAAGCCAATAAAACTTAAGTACACACTCAAACCCGCCTCAGACGCTTGCCCTGCTGTCTTAAATACTGAAATAGGTCCGCCTAAGGTATTCACAGATACAGAACCTGTAAACATCTTGCCAATAATTTTTAAATTTAACACAAGCAAATTCCATGTATAACTCACACTCTCTTTGATAGAACCAATAAAACCATATTGGACTGTATGTAAAAATTGATCTGGTACACGCGGCCATTTTACTTGCACACCCATATGGCCGTACGCTTTACCATTAGAAATCTCGGTGGCTATGGGCAACATCAGCTGTATATCAGCCCCCTTGCGCCGCACTGTTATGGGAACCGTTTTACCTGGCCGCTCACGTACATAATGCAACAACTGCGACCAATCCTGTATAGACTGATTGTCCATCTTAAGAATCAGATCACCAACCTTAATACCGGCGACCGCTGCAGATGATTTGGCCTCAACACGCTCTACAATAGGAGGAATGGTTAAGAATTGATACTTAAATCCAAGACTTTGAATAATATCCGCGCCACGCTCTTTTAAAGCCCATTGCGACAAATCAAGCTGATGTTGTTGTACCATCCCATTTTTTTGTGTTGTCACCGACACAGGTTGTGCCTCGCCTATGTGACCTAATAACTGCGTCATCACTTGCTGCCAACCATACACCTCATGCTGATTAATTTTAATAATTTGCTCACCCTGCACTATTCCTGATTTAGCGGCAACTGAATTGGGCACAACACCGCCGACAATCGGTTTAATGTAAGTCACTCCTAACAGATGCACTATGAAAAATAACACAATAGCCAACACAATATTGGCAGCAGGACCTGCTAAGGCAATCGCCATGCGCTGCCATACTGGCTTATTACTGTATGCCTGCATTTGCAGTTCATCATGGGTTATAGGTTGATCGGGTTGCTCGCCATACATTTTGACGTAGCCACCCAGAGGGATCAGTGATAGAGCATATTGCGTGCCTGTTTTTTTGGACGTATACGAACACACTACCTTGCCAAATCCTATCGAAAATTTGATCACCTTTACACCACACAAGCGCGCCACAATAAAATGACCTAACTCATGGATTAATACCACACTAAAAATAGCAGCTATCGCAGCAAGAATCATAATAATCATAGTGGATCATTTTGCAGTACATAACGTAATTTAGCCAGCAATTCCCTTCATTCATGCACACCATGAATCGAGTGGGTTTGCACACCCACAAGGTGCAGGCGTGGAGAAATCGCGTTATACTGCGCGCCATGGCAAGAAGGCATAAAAAATTAGACACAGCAGACTATGCGGCTACAATTAACACGCTCTCGCATGAAGGGCGTGGTATTGCGCATGTTGATGACAAGACAGTCTTTCTCTTCAATGCACTACCTGGTGAAGATGTACGGTTTAGATATACTAAAAAGCGTAGCCACATTGGTGAAGGCTACAGCACACACATCATCAAAAAATCAGAAGATCGTATTGAACCACGCTGCCCACATTTCACTTTGTGTGGCGGATGCAGTTTGCAACACATGTCAGCAGATTATCAACGTCAGTTTAAACTTAAAACCGTTCTGGAATTACTTCAACACAAGGGGATCACCCCACTGACACTGCTGCCCATTTTAACTGGCCCTGAATGGGGCTACCGACGCAAAGCACGCATTGGTGTGAAATTCATCCCGAAAAAAGATACAGTGATGGTAGGTTTTCGCGAACGCAGCCACAGCCTTATTACTGATATGAATGAATGTCATGTATTAGATGCACGTGTCGGTTTTAATATTGCAACACTCAAAGCGTTTATCTATACCTTGGATGCGCGCAATACTATCCCACAACTTGAACTGGCGGCAACAGATCAGGAAGCAGCTCTGATCATCCGTCATTTAGAGCCATTATCCGCAGAAGATCTGGAGAAAATCAGTGCATTTGCACACACACATCAATTTAAGATTTATTTACAGCCACACGGCGCCGACAGCATCACGCTGTTTGTGGGAGATAAAAATGAGCTTGCGTATGTGCTTCCAGAATTTAATTTAAAATTTGCATTTTTACCCTCGCAATTTACACAAGTAAATGAAACAATTAATCGTAAAATGGTGTCCCAAGCAATACAATTATTGGATTTACAAAAAAACGATTCAGTCCTCGACCTTTTTTGTGGTATCGGTAACTTTACCCTAGCCGCAGCAACACAGACTCAGCATGTGACTGGCGTCGAAGCCGATGCATCCGCCATATTACAAGCACAAAAAAATGCCCGCTTGAATGACATCGAGCATGCAACATTTTATGTGGCCAATCTGTTTGAAGACTGCAAAGATTTGCCTTTTGCACGCCAACAGTACGATAAAATCCTACTGGATCCACCACGTTCTGGTGCACAAGAAATCCTAGCCCTCATCCCAACATGGCAGCCAAAACGCATTGTGTATGTTTCGTGTAATCCAACCACCTTTGCTCGAGATGCAGCCCTACTCAATGAACAGGGTTATGTGCTGTCGCAATGCGGCACCATGGACATGTTCCCTCACACCCAACATACCGAAGTGATGGGCTTATTTGTGCCTCAATAATTGTGCATGACACTCATATTATACATACGCTATACTGACGCTCATGTCTGATCAAAATGCTCAAAATCAGCTGAATAATGACGCAACGGCATGGCTTGAGTCTGTTACAACACACTACCCTACTCTCGACCACACCCTATTGCGCACAGCCTGTGAGTACGCACAATCATTAAGTATCAATGCCACCTCACCCTATACCACTTCCACATTGGACCAAGGCCTTAAAATGGCCTCATTATTATTCGATCTGAATTGCGATACAACCACATTAGCCGCTGCCATTGCCTACCCTAGCGTTTATTACACGCAACCGAATCGCGAACACGTAAAACAAGCGCTCACGCCAGCAGTCAGTAAATTGGTGTATGGTGTCACTCGAATGGAAGCGATTCATGATATGCATCGTGGCTCAGAAAAACTGAACATACAGCAAATCGATAATCTGCGTAAAATGCTGCTAGCAATCGTTGATGACGTGCGCGTTGTACTGATTAAATTGGCTGAGCGCCTCATTACGTTGCAATATTTAAAAAAATGCAGCCTCGAGCAGCAGCGTTATATTGCTCAACAAGCTATCAATTTTTATGCGCCACTGGCGAATCGACTTGGTATTGGCCAGCTGAAATGGCAGTTGGAAGATTTATCCTTTCGTTTTTTAAACAGTGAAGCATACTTTACCATTTCTAAAGAATTGAACATGCGCCGTACTGAACGCGAAGTATTTATTCATAACATGATTCATGAGCTTACCCAACTTTTAAACCAAGGGAATATTGCAGGCCACAGCATTACAGGACGCGCTAAACATATTTACAGTATCTATAAAAAATTACAGCGCAAACAGGTGCCTATCAGTGAAATCTACGATGCCAGTGCACTGCGTATTTTAGTGCATTCGATTACCGATTGTTATGCTGCCTTAAGTTTGGTGCATGATCACTGGCCGCATATCAAAAAAGAATTTGATGACTACATTGCCCACCCTAAAGAAAATGGCTATCAATCCATTCACACAGCAATTATGACTCATGAAGGTCATGCTGTTGAAATTCAAATTCGCACTTACGACATCCATCAAAAAGCAGAACTTGGTGTCGCGGCTCACTGGAAATATAAAGAGAACGATGCCAATTCGCAAAAAAGCTATGAAGCAAAAATAGAGCGTTTGCGTGAATTGATGAATTGGCAACAAGAAGTCACTGATACAACTAATTCAGATTTATACAGCTCACTATTTGCAGATCGTATTTATGTGTTTACGCCACAAGGTGATGTCTTTAACTTACAAGCTGGCAGTACGCCACTTGATTTTGCATACCATGTACACAGTTCGGTTGGGCATCGCGCCAAAGGCGCTAAAGTGAACGATAAAATGGTTCCTTTAACCTACACATTAGAAACAGGTGATCGTGTTGAAATCATCACATCCAAAGAAGAGCACCCCAGTCGCGATTGGATGAATCCACAATTGGGTTATCTGACAACGAACGTTGCCATTCAAAAAGTACGTCATTGGTACAAAAAACAAAACTACGATCGTGATCTGGCAGCGGGTTGTGAACTATGGGAAAAAGCAACACACCACGAGGTCATTCCCAAAAATATACTGAGCAAAATCACTGAACATTTTAACGTAAAAAAAGCAGATGATATTTTAGTAGCAATTGGTTCGGGGCACCTTGGTATCCACACGGTCCTTCACTACATTAAATCGTTATCCAAGCACAAAGAGGAAGCGGAATCAGTAGAACCGGTGTTTAAAACAACACAATCTAAACCACGTAACAAAAAAAATAAATCACCTCTGCTGATCGAAGGTGTCGGCAATTTACTGTCTAATCTGGCCAAATGCTGCAAACCAATTCCAGAAGATGAGATCATTGGCTTCATTACCAATGGCCGCGGCATCTCTATTCATCATATTAGATGCAAAAATATTCAGCATGAAATATTAACCCGACCACAACGTATTATTGATGTGAAATGGAATGAACAGGCACAAGGCAATACCTACCCCGTTGATCTGATCATCATTGCCAAAGACCGCAGTGGCTTGGTGCGTGATATCTCTTCAATCGTTGCCAATGAAAAATTACATTTCTTAGGCTTAACCACACAGATTAATAAAACAATCAATGAAGCGATTATTCAGATTACCATTGAATTGCGTTCTGATATTTCAGTTGATTATCTGCGCAATCAAATCCTAAAAATACCGGGCATCATCAAAGTAGAGCGTGCTTCCTAATCTTAGAGTAAAATCAACATGGAAAAACTCGAACAAAACGTACGTGCCACATGGGGCAAACAAGGTGAAGTGTGGCTTTACCAATTACCTTCTATCGTACCATGCAAGCATTTAATTTTTTTGCGTATTTTATTCGTGATGATCAAGGAACGCTGTTTGGTGGATGTTAGGCTATTTTTAATTGAAATAACCGATAAAGCACTATAACGAAGCAGTACCTTAAATCCGATCATCTGGAAATTGGTATTTCTTACCCTTGACGGCTTTTTCTTGCCACTCATTACTCTCTTGTTTACGCATCCCTAATCTTAGCGTCACTTGGTGTTTTTGGTTGGCACGGTAATACACTAAGTTTACATTGGCTCCCGGTACACCCTGCTCAATCAAGCTATTAAAATAATGCGCATCACGAATGTTATGCCCATCGATTTCAACAATAACATCATTTACATGCAGCTGATTTTCTGCAGGTGAATTCAGCAGTATTCGACGCACCACAACACCCACAATCTGATTCGGATTCAGATCATGTGTTAAAGCCGGATCTATATCCACCACATCTAAACCCAATGAGCCACGTTGCACATGACCTTGCTTAATAATTTGTTGTAAAATATTTTGTGCTGCGTTGACGGGAATCGCAAAACTAATACCTTGATAACCACCTGAATGCGTATAAATTCCGGTATTGATACCCACAAGCTGACCTTCTGTATTAATCAACGCACCCCCAGAACTACCTGGGTTTAATGCCACATCGGTTTGAATGAAATTCTCGATATTGCTTAAACCCACAGCCGTACGCCCCAATGCACTGATAATACCTTGGGTTACCGTGCGTCCCAAACCAAATGGGTTGCCAATAGCCAAGACCACATCACCTACCTGTAACGTATCAGAGTTCGCCATAGGAATGGTTGGCACGGCTTTTAAATCAATCTTTAGCACCGCTAAATCCGTCTCGGTATCAACACCCACCACTTGTGCATGCGCACTGCGCCCATCAGCCAACGCGACCAACAATTTATTGCGATCACGTATGACATGACTATTGGTTAATACATACCCGCGCTGATCCATAATGACCCCTGAACCTAAGATCATACGATCTTTCAAAATGCGCAGTTGATTGTTTTCTGATTGGTATTCTAAATTTGGATCGTCCTGACTTAAGTGACGCAGAATATAGACATTGACCACAGCGGGTGCGGCTACTTTAACCGCCGGTGCATAGGTTAGCGGCGCTGCTGCATAGCAAACTGTTTGACATACTAAAAAAAAGACTAGAGTCAGGGTCGATACCATCCGTGTAAACATGTGACTTCCTTTTCAGCGCTAAGAGGTGACAACTTGATCCAGTATAGTACATGTACCCCTCTTTATTAAAGGCGTGAGGGATGGGTATTACTTGCTACCACGGATTTGTGATACCAGCTCTTTATAGAGCTCCTGTGGTCGCTCATACCCCAATAGCCAACTGTATAAAACAGGATCCGGCTCTTGCAACATCGTTTCAAATAAGTGGCGTCCTGCAACATCCAGGCGCGCGTAACCCCCGTTATCTATGAATCGTTCAAATAACACATCCAGCTCCAACATGCCGCGGCGGCACATCCAACGTAAACGCCCTTGATCTTCTAACATGGATACTCCATACAAACTACTATTAATTGAGTTGTCACTGTCACTATAAAGTGTGTTTTAGGCATACTCTTTAAGCCCTTATTTAGCTATGAAACGCTGCACGCGATGAGTCAACTGGCAAAATAAATCATAGGCAATCGTATCAGCTGCTTGCGCCACCACCTCTGCTGGTAAGGCATCCCCCCACAGTAACACATCTTGGCCGATATAAGGGCGGCAGACAGATGAGATATCAATTGCTAATAAATCCATTGAAATACGCCCTATGATCGGGCAAACGTGATCCTCAATGCGCACCACCCCTTTATTTTGTGCAGAACGCGGATAACCATCACCATAACCCACCGCTACAATACCCACTTGCACATCGGACGGTGCTTGCCACGTACATCCATAGCCCACGCATTCACCACGACGCACTGATTTATAAGCGAGTAAATGCGACAGCAATGTCATCACAGGTTTTAAACCCAAATCTTGACCTGTTTTACCTGCAAAAGAAGAGACACCATATAGCATAATTCCTGGACGTACTAATTGATGATGTGTTTGTGGCAGTGTCAGAATCGCAGCTGAATTCGCCACACTTTTAGGGCAATCCAAGTGGTCGGTTAAACTGTCAAACAACTGCAATTGCTCTTGCGCAAAAACCACATCAGAATCAGCAGTGGCTAAATGCGTCATCACACCTACTGGTTGCTGCACGTTAACAGAATGCTGGAGTATCTCTAATGCTGCTGCAAATTCTGTAGGACTTACACCCAAACGGTGCATGCCGGTATCTACTTTAAGCCAAATACACAGAGGTTGGGGTAATTGCAGTTGCGTGAGCCACATGATTTGATCGAGATGATGCACAATGGCTGTTAAATTAAATTCACAAAACAATAACAATTCATCGGGACTTCTAAAACCACACATCACCATAATGGGCTGGCGAATTCCGGCCTCGCGTAATGCAATCGCTTCAGGTAAGGTCGCCACACCAAAGACATCCGCCTCTTCCAAATGCTGCGCCACCTCAATCAACCCATGCCCATACGCATTGGCTTTGACCATCGGCATCACGTGTGTCGTAGACGGAATACAGTTTTTAACAACAGCAAAATTATGAGATAAGGCATTAAGGTCAATCGTTGCCTCAACGCGCGGGGTCATACAAATTCGCCCATCGACATCACCGTTTCCGGCGCAAAATTATCAAAGCGCGTGTATTGCCCCATAAACGTTAATCTGAAATCACCAATCGGACCATTACGCTGTTTGCGAATAATAATTTCAGCAAGCCCCTTTTGTGGTGAATCGTCGTTATACACTTCATCACGGTAGATAAATACAATCACATCGGCATCTTGCTCAATCGCTCCGGATTCACGTAAATCAGACATAATCGGGCGTTTGTCGGTACGCGATTCCAAACCACGATTTAACTGTGATAACGCCACCACCGGCACATTGAGTTCTTTAGCCAGTGCTTTGAGCGAACGTGAAATTTCGGAAATTTCATTGGTGCGATTTTCTTTCGTGCCAGCGACCCGCATCAGCTGCAGGTAATCGATCATAATCATACTTAAACCGCCATTGGCACGTGACACACGTCTAGCACGTGCGCGCATTTCAATAGGGGTTAATGCTGGCGTATCATCAATATACATTTTCGAATCAGATAACATGCTCACCGCGGAGGAAATTCTTGCCCAATCATCATCTTTTAATTTACCAGTGCGCAGATTATGTTGATTGATACGTCCTAATGACGAAATCATACGCATCGTCAATTGTTCTGCCGGCATTTCAAGACTAAAAACCAACACTGGTTTATCGTGCTTAATGGCTGCATACTCCGCAATATTCATCGCAAAAGTGGTTTTACCCATTGAGGGGCGCGCTGCCACGATAATTAAATCGCCTTTTTGCAAACCCGATGTCATGTTATCAAAATCGGTAAAGCCTGTGCCTACACCGGTGATGGTCGCAGGAGAGTTAAAAATATCATCAATGCGTTTTGTGGTTGCGGCTAGCAAATCGCTGATCTTAACGGGCCCTGCACCACGATGGCCGCGTTCGGCAATTTGAAATACCAGCTGTTCTGCTGCATCCAATAAATCTTTTGATTCACGTCCATCTGAATTAAAAGCGCTGGAAGCAATATCCGTACCGGTTGCCACCAGCTGACGTAGGATAGAACGCTCACGCACAATACTGGCGTAAGCTTGCGCATTCGCAGCGCTGGGGATATTTTGTGCCAACTCAAAAATATAGGTTTCGCCGCCGGCCTGATCTAATAGATTTTGTGTGCGCAAATGCTCTGCAATTGTCAACACATCAAAGGGTTGTTGGCGTTCTGCCAGTTGCGCAATCGCCGTGTAAATGAGGCCATGCTCATGCCGGTAAAAGTCACTGACGCTGATTTTATCGGAGATTTCATCCCAAGCACGGTTATCAATTAATAACGCACCGAGCGCTGCACGTTCCGCTTCTTCAGAATGCGGTGGCACACGCGGCGCCACTTGCTTCGACAGACTTGCCATATGCTTATTCACACTCCTGTGTTATACGTATTGCTAATTTTAACGAATGCGAACCTAGTTTTAGAATGACCCAGACTTATTCTGATGCCTTAACTGTAATCTTAAGCTTGCCGTGTACGTCACTGTGCAACATCACATCGACTTCAAACTCACCAACTGCGCGAATAGGACCTTCAGGTAGCTTGACTTCACTTTTAGTAAGCTCAACACCTGCTCGCACTGCTGCTTCGACGATATCACGTGGTCCAACAGAACCGAACAACCGACCTTCTTCACTCGCTTGCGCTTCGAGCACCAGAACTAAATTCATCACCTGCGCCAGGCGTTGTTGCGCAACAGCCAACACTTCAGCAGCTTTACGCTCAAGATCAGCGCGCATTTTTTCAAATTCAGCAAGATTATTATCGGTTGCACGTACAGCCTT
>CAZFAA010000001.1:57925-63408 GCA_964516605.1 uncultured Coxiella sp.
CTCTTGGCACCAAAAAATTACGCGCAAAGCCAGGCTTCACATCAACCACATCACCAACCTTACCCAGGTTCGCTACTTTTTCTTTAAGAATAACATGCATAATTGCTCTCCAAATTAAAACGCAAAGCGTTTACGAAAATTACATAAACTGTCTAAAAACCCAATCAGCGCCAGCAATAGCACTGTGATAATGCTTGTAAACGAAATGAATAAACTTATATACAGTACGATCAATAAAAAAATCATACTGTGGTGTTTTTTCGCAATGTAATGAATATAACTTAGGCCACCAAACATAAACGGCAGCAACAATATAAATAAACCATCCCGAGCAATATTAACGTCACACAGGACCCCAACCACCGTCAAACACAATAATCCAGCAGCTACATATCCAATATGAATATTAATAAATTCCTGATTGAATAAAGCAGGCTGCTGTTGCGTACGCAAATCCCAGCGACGCGCTACCAACAGCTCCAAAAACAACATACTCGAGACAACAAATAACAGCAATCCCGTTAAATAATGTGAAAATGGCTGCAAAACAGATGCCATATCATCAACATTAATATTCGCATTAACATCCACATTCAGATTTTTTACAAGCTCTAGAATGATATTCATCCAAAATTGCGCTGTATCCGGCACAAAAAGATGAAACACGAATAACACGACCACACCCACAACAGCCATCACTTCAAAGTTCAAGCTCCAAGAATGGTATTGACGAAATAATATCGCTAATAACCACACCACCACGCATTGTAAAAACATAAAGTCAAATGGACTTATTTGTTTATGCAGCAAAAAGGCAACCGCAGGCAATGCGACAAAAGCCAACACCACAGCACCTGACTGATAACCTTTTTTCATGGTGATGAATGCGATAATAATAGATGCTAAAATTTCACCCGGAATACCAACAAATGATAGCATGATGCAAACGAATGCGACTAACGCCGCATTCATATCCTTAGCCAATAAGAATTTGCTGATGCTACCCATGCTCAATCCTATTCGTGCATATCGCAGTACGGTAACAAAGCCAAGTAACGCGCAATTTTAATCTCATGCGAAAGCTGGCGCTGGTATTTAGCACCTGTCCCTGTTATGCGACTCGGTACAATACGTCCCGACTCCATAATGTACTCTTTCAATGTACCCAAATCTTTATAATCAATGTCTGTGTCCTTTGTGTTAGTAAAGGCACAGGCTTTTTTACGTCTAAAATATCGAGCTGTTAACATAAAATAAATTCCTCTTAATTCTTTCTACGATCATCACGTTCGTCACGATCGCCACCGCGATCTGCACGATCACTGCGATCCCCACCACGATCCGGACGATCACGATCATCTTTCATCATCGGAGACGCTTCAGTAATCGCATGTTTACGCTTGATCACTAATTTACGCAGGACAGCATCATTAAAACGGAATGCATCATTCAGCTCATCTAATGCCGCTTGATTACACTCAAGATTCATTAACACGTAATGTGCTTTATGTACTTTATTAATTGAATAGGCCAACTGACGACGCCCCCAATCTTCGAGACGGTGTATAGCACCACCAGCTTGTTTGACGATAGATTGATAACGCTCAATCATGGCAGGAACCTGAGCACTTTGGTCAGGATGAACGAGAAATACGACCTCATAATGGCGCATATTAGCTCCCCTTACGGTTAAAAGCTCTCTGAAATCAAAATGTTATCAGTAGAGCAAGAGGTTAAACACAATTTAGGTCGCAGATTCTAAGTCATACAGCGGTGGTTTGCAAGGTCAAAAAAGCTTAGGCTGCTCGCCAATCATTTTCCGAAGGGTATAAGGGGGTTTTAGTGCGATTAAAATAATACGCTTGCGCTAGCAGCAATAATCCAAAGACACACTCAATAGGGCTGCCAAATTTACTCGGCGCATCCCAGTTCAAGCACCATGCCGAAACGGCATCACACGATGATGCCAAAATATCAAATAAGATAAACACCGTGCTCACGCCAACAGCCGAAGCCACTCGGTAATTTTTCCATACCTGCGGCAACGTATAAATGACCCCCGTGCCCCAGGCCACATAACCAGCATCGATATAATCGCCAGCGGGTAATGCCCTACTGCTAATCGCATACACGGCATAAGCCAACCAAGCCAATAAAATAACAGTCGCCAGCACATACTGGCGTGTTATTTTTTGATAACAGCCAACCTGCACATGCTGAAACCCCAAACACACCAAGCCAATCACTGCAACAAGACAATATTGCCACTGCATATGCCGCCCAAAACCATACATCATATCCGCGGTATAGCCAATAATCAGGATGAAGTGCATTAAAAAGCTCAAGCCATCCGTGCTTTTACGGCGCAAATTATAAATAACTTGGGGTAGGTACAAAACCAAATAGATCAAAAAAGACAAGTTTAGTGCAATATTACCGATCAACTGCTGCATGCAATAGATTATACACAACGTTTTTAGCAAGTCTAACGGATTCGTGTAAAGAATGACCGTCTGCCATATAGCAGGCTATGCTGGTGGCTAGCCGACACCCCGTGCCGCGCAGTGAGACCTCAAGCCGTGGGGCACGAAACCAGTGACCTACCCCGCACGCAGCATAGAGATAATCGCAGCTGTCATGTCCTTGAGCATGCCCACCCTTAATCAACACAGCCTGCATACCCTGCGTGATCGCGCTGTGCGCCGCCTGTTCAATATCTTCTTCAGAACACAATGAACACCCCAACAGGATACCCATTTCAGGAAGATTCGGTGTCACCAGTGTCGCCTGCGCCATCACTGTCTGGCGTAATACAGGGATCGCCGCTTCTTCTAATAACAACCCACCACGTGATGCAGCTAAAACAGGATCCAAAATAATCGGCACACGCACCGACTGCAAACAATCGCTAACAACACCGATAATATCGGCGTTCGCAAGCATACCGATTTTGATCGCGCTAATCGGTTTTGCTAGCGCTTGTGTGAGCTCTTGAGTGAATTGTTTCAGTGGACGTGGCGTCATGGCTTGCACCCCCTGCGCGGTTTGCACGGTATACGCTGTTTCAAGCGCTATAAACGCATGTTTTAAAGCGCGGCACATCAGTGCATCAACAGCAATACCGGCGCCACCACTGGAATCAACGCCTGCTATGCACAGAATCATGCGACGTTAAAAAGCGTTTTGAAATTTGCTGATGTCGTTCGCACAACATCCTCATAAGAAATTTTTTTAAGCTCAGCTACTTTTTCCGCCACATAGCGCACATACTGTGGCTCATTAGGTTTACCGCGAAACGGAATAGGTGTTAAATAAGGCGCATCCGTTTCAATCAGCATGCGCTCCAACGGTACTTGCTCAACCACCGACTGTAACTCTGTCGCATTACGAAACGTGATAATGCCTGAAAATGAAATGTAAAACCCCATCTCCATCACAGCACGCGCCATCTCAATACTTTCGGTAAAGCAATGCATAACGCCACCAATGTGTTGTGCCTGCTCTTCTTGCAAAATACGCAGTGTATCCTCCACCGCATCGCGTGTGTGCACAATCAGCGGTTTTTGAGTTTCTTTAGCAAGCTGAATATGCAGGCGAAAACTCTCGCGCATCGATTCTAATGCATCGCTGTTATAGTGGTAATCCAAGCCTGTTTCGCCCACTGCAATCACTTTAGGCTGGTTGAGAAAATGCAATAACTGCTCACGCGTTGGCACAGCACCTTGCACATCGCTCGGATGCAAACCCACACTCGCATACACACCCTCAAAACGGTGCGCCACATCAATGACCTCTTGTGCCGTATCCAAATCAATGCCCACATTCAGCATCACCTCAACGCCTGCTGCCTGCGTTGCATGCACCAATTTTGCCAGATCAGAATCGTATTTTTTAAGATCCAATCTATTTAAATGACAATGTGAATCAATCATGATGGTGTGTTCTCCAAAAATCAGGTCAATAATACATTTTCCAAGGCTAACTGCGGATTAATGTGCACACCAGCATGCAACGCACGTTCCACACGTATAATCGAATCCAACTGCGCTTGCAGCTGTTGAATCGTATAAGCCGCTGCAAGTTTTTTCAAACTGGTCAGACAATCCGTATTCACTAAGTGATCTGTGGCAACACCCAACTGACATTTTCGCACATCAGATAACAGCACGTATAACAACATGAATACATCATTCACATCCTGTTTTAGTAGCAGATCCACGCCACTCAAAGGATTACCCTCTTGCACACAATCAACTAATTTTTGCAGCAGTCGATCGCGCAGTGTGAGCAAGCCTATTGCAGCAAAGTGCTGCGCACGCAGTGGTGCATTCTGTGCCAGCGCCAATAACACTTTATTATTTTGTTGTGGTAACGCAGCATTTAACCAATTCAATGCTACAGTAGGATCCTGCACATAAAAATGCAGGCTTTGGCAACGACTCACAATTGTCGCTGGAACAGCGCCAATACGATAACAGGTCAATAGAAAGAGGACGTGACCACAAGGCTCTTCTAATGTTTTCAGTAATGCATTTGCAGCTTTCATCTGCAGTGCATCCAAACTGTGAATCAATACAATTTGGTAATGTGCCAAATGCGGCGTTTGCGCCACATGATCAATGACATCACGAATTTGATCGATCTTAATAACACGGCTCGGTTCGACAGGCTCAATACAATAATAATCTGGATGCGAACCTTGTTGAAATAAATGGCAGGAGCGACACGTCCCACACGGCATTTCCATATCTTGGCCACACAAAATCCGCTGCGCCAAAGTCTTAGCAAAATCAAATTGCCCCAAGCCTTCGTCACCGGTTAATAACATAGCGTGCGGCATACGCTGCAGTTTTTGTTGCTGCACACAGCGCGCCCATTGCGTATGTTGCCAAGGATAAATCATTTAGATTGAATACACTCTTGTAAAATCAATTCCACATCACGTTGCACCTGCTCAATCGGTTGATCTGAATTGACGATGCGATAACGCTGTGGATGTTCGTGTGCTAACTGCACATAACGCTGACGCACGCGTTTGAAAAATTCAATCGACTCACGCTCAATACGGTCTTTATGCCGTGCTTGAATACGCGCCAAACCGACCTCGATCGGTGCATCCAATAAAATCGTTCTATCGGGGACGCAATCAGCCTGCACCCAATCGACCAACGCATTGAGTTGCGCATCAGAGACACCGCGCCCTCCACCTTGATACGCCACACTCGAATCGGTAAAACGATCACACAAAACCCATTTTTGAGCCGCTAACGCGGGTTTAATCAACTGATGAATGTGTTGCTCACGCGCTGCAAAAAAAAGTAATGCTTCCGTTAAAGGGCGCAGTGTTTCATCGTATTCTGCTAATAAAATACTACGAATCGCCTCACCTATTTGGGTGCCACCCGGTTCGCGCGTCACCACATAATCAATTGAAGCGTGTTGTAAGGTCGCGCACAATGTTGCCATCACACTGCTGTTACCAA
>CAZFAA010000002.1:0-15796 GCA_964516605.1 uncultured Coxiella sp.
AGACTAGCGATCTAAATCATTAACGTTAAAGATGACTCCAACTCCAGAGTAATGCTGCTCATCTTGTAATGTTCTCGCCACTAATTTATCAATTTCAATTTTATTCACACCATCTGTGGTAATTTTACCTCCAGTCATATCTGCCTCACCCACATGCACAGCATGTCCACCGGTGTTAATACCTTCCACAACATGAATACCACTGTGTTGATTCGTTATTGTTGAATTTCCTTGACCTGTATAAGCTGATATTTGTCCGGAAGTACTAATGCTTGCCGACTTAACTGTATTGCTGTTAGTGTCTTGCCGATCAACAATCACAAGCCTATCAATTTTTGCATCCAATGTTCCGGCTTTTATATTCGCACCCTCTAAATCAACTAAACCCATAGCACCATCTTGATTATGCAGCTTCATATTACCGTCAGCTGAAAGTTCAGCATTCCGATAATTCGTCGATTTTCTATGCTCTTCTGAATAACTCACAGATGCATCTTGAAATCCTTTGGGATTGAAACTAACACTTTGAATAGATGTTTTGTGGTCAACAGAAGAATGTAATTCCGCAGCTGTTGCAATAATTTCGGGTGCATTCACATCCATATTACCACCTGCATGAACCTTAACACCATTTTCTAAATCAATACCTTCTCCTGCCTCAAGTGATACATTGCCAACGCGATTAACTCCACCTTGTGATACAGTTTGATATCGAGTAGTCGTCTCACTTTCAGTCATGGACAACGTAACCGCTGGTGAAAAACCATTCTCCCCACCCAGTCCATAGCGTGATAAAAGCTCTTTATCTACTGTATTATTAGCAATACCACGCATAAAACTATTTGTAGTGTTATATAAATTAACACCGAGATTTGCTGAATTCGCAACCAGCTCTGCTGCATTACCACTGCCAATTAAACTCGCCAATTTAGCTGCCGTTGCATCTTCAGCTGTAATAGCACCCATCATGCCACCATTGCGCCAAGCATTGAATGCAGCCATTCCCGGAACTGACAAACCTACTGAGCGTGATTTTTCTGTAATTTCGTGATCCAAAATATCCAAGCCAAATTGAATACGCTTTTTGGCTTTCATTTCTAAATCACCCGCCCCAACAAAATAAGCACCACGCGTTACACCATTATCAATAAACAAAGTTGGTGTTGCAGATTGATGTGTTTCGTTTTTAGAATGTTTTGATAATCCCCACAACGTACTCTCTGAATGTTTGACAGAATCTCGCGATTTAAGACTATACAGTTTGACATTATCGCGCGAATAAATATCCGTACCACCGGGTGACGAAAACTGTGTAGCCACTGAATTCACACCACCGTGCTCTGTTCTTAAAATATTACGACCTGATGCTGAGTGTATCACTGTCCCTTTAATAGTCGTTGAGGTTGATTCATGTTTCTCTTTCTTACCATACCACTTCTTAGTTTCCCATTTGTCTGAAACATAAGTGTGTTGCCTTGCTTGAAAATTAAAACCTTGATCAGCTTCTAAATAATTAGCACCATTACTAACAAAATCAGATGCATCTGAGATAATCATACCACCGGCTTTAATATAGAGTCCTATACCCTCTGTCTTGCTACCATTGCCACCTGCAATAAGGCCTGGATCAAATTCTTGGATAACATCATAAGCACCGCGATACGTCCGAACATTACACGTATTAATAACATTACCTTTAGCAATGAGCTGCGTGTATTCTCCAGCGCGGATTAAACCACCATGATTTTCAATATTACCTTCTGTTGCTTCAAGATACGTATTAGTTCGCCCATTTATAATACCAGCACTGCCCATACCATAAGACCATGCTTGCTTAGCCATAGCAGATCCTGTTGAAATGTTTTTAATTTCACTGGCTTTAATTGCAATCGTATCGCCATTAATACTGCCGCCTAAATTATAATAACCACCTTTAGCATTAAAGCTGGTTGTTTGACCTGTATTAACTGCATGATTTGTCCAGATATCATGCTCTGATTGCACATACAAATTCTGTGCATTGATATCACTTAACAAAGACACATCACCTACTGTAGAAATAAGCGTAAGGTCTCTCTGAGCATTCGTATACGCTGTAGCTAACGCAATATCAGCCGCCTTGATAGTGATGTTACAATCACGTTTTATTGGACCGCTCAAGCAAACCCCATCTTTTGTCTCAAGCATGAGACTATTGTTTACCGCATAGTTGCTGTAAGCTCCATCGCCTGATAAAAATTGGTTCCTATCAGAAAAATGTTCAATATTATAATAAATTTGATCTAACTTACCGCCGCCATGAAGATCAGCAGACTTAGTTTCAACATAAAAAATATTCTCATTTTTCACACCCTCAGCAGGTGTGATCACACTGACATACCCGCCATGTTCATAGCGATCCGCAAAAGTAGCAACTTGTCCTGCATAATGCAGCTGACTATCATCCTGCACCGTTTTAGCTTTAAGAGTGGTATCATGCCAATGTTCTTCAGCAGCTTGACCGAGTACCACGCTATCTATAGTCAGTAAACTACTGTTCGCATTAAATGTGCCACCAGATGTGAGTGCTTGGCCAGTATAGGCTGATTTTTCTAAAGCAAATGTCTGACCTTGATTGATATGAGCTGAATCAATTTGAACATTAAATTCATTTAAATGAGTTTCCCCAGAAATATCGGCTTTTTTCGAGGCAATTGACCCATGTGTTAAATCAATCTGTGCATGTTCTCCAATAACCAAGCTGTCACATTTCGCAACTGGAGCTGGCGCAGCATCATCAGTTTTACCTTCCGCTGACTCAGGTACAGGTATACCACTGATTTGTGTGTAATCACCGCCAGTGAGCTTACCATCCAGTAGTACACTTTGTGAATTAACCAGTAAAACATGAGTAGGCTTGATATCATCTGCAGGTTTAGCTTCTTCTGTTTTGGTATCCGTTGCAGGATCTGCAGCAACACCACCTTCTTCTTTTTTTACATCAGCGGCGGGTTCTACTGCTTTAGCTTCTTCTGTTTTCGTATCACTTGACGATTCTGGAGCTTTATTTTCCTCTTTTTTTGTATCGGCTGCAGGTTCTGTCTTTTGCTCAGGACTGACAGCTCCAGCAACTTGGCTGCCATTTAAAAATTCAGCTTTTTCAGCGTTAATAACCACATAGTTTTTATAATGCATATCGCCTTGTGTTGAAAAATGCTGGGTTTTAAATTGTGTATTATCCAATTCATCGTGAGCAGTTCCCATAAACTCAATTGATTTATCGTAATCAAAATAAACACCTTGTGCACGCATCCTACCCGCAAAAGTAGCATCCTCTCCTTTAACATACATATCACTTAACGACGTGCTTGCGCGAGCACCTTCTTTAAAATGATCAATCGTCATAGAACCTTTCTTCCAATCAAGCTCGCCCTCTTGGGAAAGATCTTTAATATGCCCACTAAGATGCTGCCCCCAAATTTTACCTGATTGCTCATTATGTAATGTATCAAAATCTAAGCGCATACTGCTGTGACCATAAAGGGTGCCGTAGTTACTGCCATATGCTGCAGAAAAATTACTTTGATCACCGCCTGAAAATCCAGCGTTGACCATCCAGCGGCTATTGACCGAGTGATTTTGCAATGAAGCTTGAAAGCCACCATTAAAATCAAATAAATTAGATTTTGCTGTACTTTGCGCAAGTGTAACACCCGTATTGATACTGACTAAGCTATCATCCACATAATGACCACCTAGTATTCCTAAAGATGCTTTTCCTAATTGCGCCCACTTTGTATTATACACAACACTTTTACACGCTGATTTAAAGTTAAATGATTTCAACCCTGAGCCAACTGATTTAAATTCAGATCCTAAGCCTTTACAATGCTCCACAGCTCCCATGGACAGAGTGAGTGCACTTTTAAATTGACATGCTATCGGCATGATTTCATACAGCGGCATGTCTTTAATCTTATCCCAACTATTGTATTTTTTTGATAACTGATAAAGGCCCGATACACCACTTATTAAACTTGGAATCGCAAAAGCTAAATTAACAGTGTGGCTTATATCTGGTAATACAAACCCAAGAGTTGTTCTTGCGAGCATAGAAAGATTGTTAGCAGAAAACCAATATTTTGGATTTGCAGAAAAATTAGGTAATACAAGTCCGCAATTAAATGAAAGTAAATTACTAGCATAAGCATTTGAAGCTGATATGAGACCCATATTTAAGGAAAAAAAACCGTTTTGTGTGTAATTTTCTTTTGCGCGAAGACTGCCAAATAAATTGAATGTATTAGCATGAAGCAATGTATTGTGAGTCGATAAATCACCGCCAAGATTAGCAAAGGCATAATTTAAGTATAGCGCTGCTGTAGCAGAGGAAACTGAATTTTGATTATAGAACGTGTCACCTTTCAATTGAAAGCTCTCATCAGCTTGAATAAGCCCTCTATTTCGCGTTGTTTTGGCCTCAATAGCCATTTGAGCTACATGAATATTTGTTGTTGATGCAAGATCCAAATCATTTTTTACAGACAACACCACAGCCGATTTTCTTTGTGTATTTTTGAGTGGTACTGTGGTGACTTGATTAAAATTACCTTGAATATAAGCCTGATGCTCAGATTTTAATACTACTGTACCTTCTATGGTTGTATGAGAAACGGGTCTTGTTATTAAATGATGCTCTGCTTGTAATTGTGAATCCGTTAAATATATATCTGCAAAAGTATCTACAATTCTCGCTGTAACAACTGTTTTTCTCAACTCTCCTACAGCTTCAGGTCTAAATGAAACATAATCTTGCGCCATGATTGCTGAATCATCAAAATTAAAAGCATCATACAGTTGAATTTCATCTGAACTCAATTGAACACCACGAGCGCTTGTGTTGTCATGCAACGCTATTCTCTTGGCAGTCATCTCTATATGAGGCGATTGAAAATCATGACCTTGAATCACATTATTTTCTGACTGAAGCGTACTGTGATCTAAGCTTAAGGCACCAGTATGTGTTATTTTTTTCGCGACAATTTTAGACTGTTTTAAATCTATATTAGATTGTGTAGATGATAAATGATCTGCTGCATACAGTCGTGTTTGATTCATTGTTAAAGAAGCATTTTCTTGTCGAAATGTTCGTGAAAAAAGAAGCGATAATTCTGCTGTCATGTCAGCCATATTAAAAATGTGCTTAGCCTGTATTGCTCCCAATGTTTGTTGTGTTGTGCTTCGATCTTTAAAATAGACAATACCCTTAGTTACAATGGTTGAATGGGATAAGTTAAACTCGCCTTCTATCAAAAAATATGAAGCTTCCTTGTTACCACCAAAAAGATCACTGCAATCCTGAAGATGTAATTTACCTTGTTGAACTAGAATTTGTGTTGAAAAGCGACTTCTCTTTAATAAACTCACGCTATTATTAGATGCCAATTTCAAAGCATGTGTATTTCCCTGGCAATTTGTGAGCTCAAGCTCGTGGGTATTAAATTCTAATATATGAGGTGTGAAATAACATTGGGAAGCTGCAACAGAACCAGAAAAATAAGCGCATTCTGCTTCAAAACGCTTCACTTGATCAAGATGGCAATCACCTGAGATTAACAATCGCCGCTGAGCAACTATATCTGATTCCTTCATATCAAACCGTGCTTCTTTGTGTACTGTGATATCTTGAACCTTAATCTCTGTTTTATTTTGCGCCTTAAATTGACCTGCCGTTATCAGTAAATTCGTTATTTGAAATAAACAATCATTGAGCAATACAGTGCCACTTGAATTAAATTGTGGTGTAGTGATCTCTGATTCAGATAGTGTTGTGGAACCAGAAAAATCACATAGCTCCTTAATAAATAGACGAGAAGAATTAATATCTATTTGACCAGACTGACTGAGTCGATTAACGCTCATTTCTGTATTCAAAATATTTAATTGACCATTATTCCGAATAATATTACCTTCAAAATAGCTGCCACTTAGGTTACAAGATGCATCATTATTTATATTCAGAAAATCTATTTTATAGCGTGGTTGTTGCTCATCATTTGCAAGCACATCCAATTGACTGTATTGTTGAAGAATACAGTCTTTAGCCCGAAAATAAGTATCGGCTGGCAATTTAAATAATGGCTTTTGTGCTTCTAAATTCACATTCTCGCCAATTGAAACAAAATCCGAAATAATGACTGCTTTTTCAGTCACCGAAAATTTTCCATCAAGATAGAATTCTGACACGACTAAACGGCATTTTTTAACATCTGTTGCAGAGCCTACTGTTTGCTCATAAACCGCCGCATTAACACTCAATTGATCGCGAATATTCAGCTTACCTGATTGATATAGAAAGTCTGCATCACATTGCAATACATCAGCAGAAAATTCTTTCAATATAGCCAACCCATTACCACAATCAATTTTTGCTTTTTTTACAGCAATATCAGCATTAAAACACATAGCATGGGCTTTAAGGTGCATCTGCTCACAAGTGATGGAAGATTGAAACGCAATAGGCCCTGCTGATTGAGCTGATAGCGTTTTAATTCCTGCAATATCACCGCTAATATTGAGCTGCTTATCTGTATTAACTTGGATGCTTAAGGCAGTACTCGTTTTAAAAATCTCAAGTACGCAAACATCACCATCAAAAAATTGGTAATGCTGCTGTGACGTTAAATCCAAATCCGCTAAGCAAACTTCATAAGCCCCTTCCTTATTTTTATAGAGCTGAGAAGGTCTTTTTATTTCGACAGGATTTTTCTTAAAAATCGGAAGAACAGGAAAACCCAATTGATAAGCACGCTCTTGAAATACAACATCTGGCATATGACCTCCGGTATTCAAATGCTATTGACGAGATGATATTACTTTATAATTTACCTACAAAAATGCATCTAACCATTATTAAATCCAGCAGCAGAAGCTGGATCTGCCGGTTGATTTGCAGCGGCAGCTCCTCCACCTGGAGAGCCTCGTCTACGGAAAAGACCTGCCTGGCGCACACCATCAAATCCGTCATTTAGACTCCTTTCAATACGATTTAGTTGCTCAGCATTGGCCTGACGCTCTGCATTTAATTGTACTCTTAAGGCTGCATTTTCAGCTCTCTCTGCTGCAGCCTCTGCTTCTAATGCCCTAAGGCGTACATTCACATCCGCGGCATTAATTACTTGAGCTGCATTTTCTTCAATATTTAGAAGCTCTCGATCCGCTGCATCATGCGCTCGTTGACCTGCTCCACCAAGATCAATTAGATCAGGATCAGGAGGTGCTGCACCTTGATAGGCAGTATGTACTATACCACCAACGATTACCGCACCCGCTGTAGCTGATAAAGAAACTGTAAAAGCAGTCGCTGCAGCGCCCACTCCAATAACACCTAAAGGAGGAACGAATATCGCCACGGCAATGAGAGCCCCACCCACCAACACATAACCAGCTATTTTCAATGCTTTCCACCACATAGCTTACTCCATCTATAACATACACAATGCTCTCTCGGGCCTAGGCTGCAATATATTTATTAGTGCTGCATGCTCAGCCAAAAAAGTCTCTGTTAATTTATTTAATTGCAAAAGGTATTCATCTAATTCACGCACCCGCTGCGTTGCCTCATGTCGTGTAACAGTATCTGCTTTAGTATCAGGTTTCGCGCGAAAACAGGCCAGCAAATTTCCTAAAGAAGTCTGTCGCTGTCTGAAAATATCAGATTGCTCATCATCTAATTGTTTGTCCTGTTGCTCCATTATTCGAATGAATTCATTATTACACTTTTGAAAGGTAGCAGAGCGTTCTGTAAAAGTTTCAGAGAAACGCTGAATCGCCTCACTTAATAACTTGAACTCATCGTGACCCGATAAATTTGTATGAAATTTATAACTGGAATAGGCTTTTTTCCATAATGTATAAAGACCGTAACTTACTAAAGCGCTTGCAGCCCCCGCTACAGCAGCAACAGGAACTAAAATGGCAAGTCTTTCAGGATCATGACTCATAAATATCACTCCTTATAGGTTTTTTATGTGAAATGTTTAACTTGTAAAAATCCAGATGTAAAAATAATTATCTGCTAGATTTTAAGACCATCAAAAAAAAATACTTATTTTTATTTTGAACCGTCAATATAACTGAATTTAAAAAAAATAACACCGTATAAAATACGGGTATATAATGAGTAAATCTAAAATCACATGAAATTATTTATACTCACAATGAAAAATTAACGTGGACTTTATTTTTGCTGTTACTTAAGGCTAGCTTAAAAATAGCACGCACGTTACGTAAATTTAATCTTGTAATTCAAGTGACAATTGATTTCTAAATAATCTCTCGGGAATAATATTAAGAAATCCTGATGAGATAGCCTTATCTATTAATTCATTTTTATTTTCAACTTTAAATTTAAATTTAAGTTGCTCTATATATTCTTCGACCGTTCGTGGTGATAATTGTAAAAACAATGCGATTGTTTTTACTGCCTTACCTCTTAATAAATAGAAAAGAACCTCTGATTGCCTATCTGTTAATTTTAAGTCTGCGAATTTTGTATTAAGCATATAACTATTTTGACCAATTAAATTATTCTTTAACCCTTCAATAGAAATACGGGAAAGTAATGCACCTATCTCTATAGAAGTTGTACTGGTAATATCTACGCCATGATAAATAGTGCCTATTACATTTTGACTTTCATCAAACATAGGCGTTTTTGTAAAGATATACGCTTTCCATTGGCCACCTGCAAATGGATGGATATCAAGTATGCGCATTTTACTTAACGTTTGAATTACTTTTTGATCTTGCTCTCTGAATAACTCTGCACAATGAATCGTATCACACGGCATGTCAAAATCAGTTCTACCTATAACATCTTCATGATGTGGTAATCCAATAATTTTTGCATATTCAGCATTACCGTACATGAATACAGAATGTTCATCCTTACATCCCCAGGCACCTGGCATTTGATCGAATAAGGCACGCAGCTTAAAATCAACAATTCTATTTAAATTACTCATTGTGATTCATCCCACTTAAGATCATTAATAATATGCAAATCTATTTAGGCATATTCTTTTAAGCAGTCAAAATTTAAAAGTATAGTTACATTATTTTTAAGTAAATTAATAAATCATTCAAGCCAACATCCAAAAACTAAACATAGCCAGAGATGACATCACTAAAAAAATGATACTCAAAAACTGACCGCTGTTATAGTGCAAAATGCTAATAATACTGGTTACCATCACCGCAGAAAAAACTTGAATAAATGAATACACGGCACTGGCAATACCGGCTTGCTTAGAAAAAGGGCCTAACGCACCGCTCATGCAATTTCCAAACAAGAAAGCAAGCGCAAAAAATGCTAGGCTTGATGGCACAATAAAATAAAACAGCTTTAATGGCAGCAATAGAGAAAACAGTAGTAATACAATTCCAGATAAAAATAACATGATCAAACCAATCTTAATCATACCAATACAACCTATTTTTTTAATACAACACGCATTCACAATCGCACCTATAACAACAGCTCCCGTCACAAGCAGCGTGATATTGCCATTGAATTTTGCTGAATAATGCAAATCAATTTGAATAATAAACGGACTTATAGTAAAAAAAGCAATACCTGAACTGAATGCTGCCGTATTGCAAATTAAATAGCGGAAAAAAACTTTGCTTTTAAGCACAAATTTTGCGTTTTCAATCATGCTTTTTAATTTAAGGAAATCACGATGGTGCTGTTGATTGGTTTCAGGTTGAAAAAATAAAATGTATAAAAATATAAGCAATGCAAACACCATCAAAAATGCAAAATTACTGCGCCAGCCATAAGTATGCACTAAATATCCGCCCAAAGCCGGCGAAAAAGCCAAACTTAATTCAATAGCTATACCCAAAAATGAGGCCACACGAGCCATAGCATGACCCTGATACGAATCACGCATTAACGCCCGCGATATGCAAATACAACCTGCAGCACCAATACCTTGTATAAATCTCCCCATCAATAACACAGCAGCACTGGTCGCGACAGTGCATACGACACCACCCAAACTGAGAATAAATAATGCAATTAACACTATTTTTTTACGTCCAAAAGTATCTGAAAGTATCCCGAAAAATAAAGGCGAAATGCAATAACTGAGTAAAAAAACACTCATGGTTAATTGCACAGTCGAAATAGAAATGGCGAGCTGCTTCACCATGACAGGCATAGCCGGAACATGAATATCGATTGCAAAATTGGGGATAATAATAAGTAAAAAAAGAGTCACTAATACAAAAAAATTTTTTACAGCTAAATCATTCATTAGCCTTCTACAATTTTTCGCACTTTATCTAAATCTTCTTGCGTATCAACACCCAGCATTAATGCTTTCTCAGCAACACTCATATGAATTTTATGACCATTCCACAATACACGTAGTTGCTCCAATGATTCCAACGCCTCATATGGAGACTCTGTCCAATTGACATAATCCTTGAGCATGCTCACACGATACGCATACAACCCAACATGACGAAAATAGTTTTCCGACAGATCAATTTTGCGAGTATTGTCCTGCAATCCAAGTTGCCATGGAATTGGTAAGCGTGAAAAATACATCGCAAAACTACGTCTATTTAAAACAACTTTGACAATACTAGGATTAAGCAAATCTGTTTTATCATGAATCGGCTGACAAATAGACGCCACTTTTGCCGTTTCATGCTCACTTAAATCACGTGCGACCTGGTTAATCAAGGCCGGATCAATTAACGGTTCATCACCCTGAACATTAACAATAATATCATCATCTTCATACTCTAAAGCTTCAACAGCTTCTGAAAGACGTTCTGTACCCGACTGGTGTTCAGGCAACGTCATACACACACGCGCACCAAAACGCTCTGCGACTTCTGCAATCTCATCACTGTCTGTTGCAATCACCACGGATTCAGCACCACTTTCTTGAGCACGTTCATACACATGTTGAATCATGGGCTTGCCTGCAATATCCAACAATGCCTTACCTGGTAGACGTGTACTCTCAAAGCGTGCGGGAATAATAACTCGAAATTCCATACTAATCTCCTGTGCTCAGATCACGTGCCTCATCTGGCAACATGACCGGAATGTTATCGCGAATGGGGTAAGCTAATTTATCAAATTTACAAATCAATTCTTTTTCATCTTTTTTATAAATTAATTTACCTTTACAGATCGGACAAGCCAAAATACTCAACAATTCTGCGTCCATTCGACACCTCTTAAAATTGGTCGGGACGGCAGGATTTGAACCTGCGACCCCTTGCACCCCATGCAAGTACGCTACCAGGCTGCGCTACGCCCCGAAGAAAACAGCACTCTACCAGCAAATTAAACTTTATGGAATAGGTGTATTTAGAGCATTTGCCAGTGAAGATACAAATGAAAATAGATGAGACTACTTGACGACACTTCTGCAAAATTTATTCTGTTTCAAGCTCGCGAATAACTTCTTGCAACCCAACCACTGCTTTATGCAAGGATTCGTGGTGTTTTTGCGCTTGAATCACACTGCCTGTTTTACTTGTTTCATCTGTCGTCAATTGCTGACGCGCACCTTCAATCGTATAACCTTGGTTATATAGTAAATCTTTAATAGAGCGAATCAAAACCACATCTTTACGCTGGTAATAACGCCTATTTCCACGTCTCTTGGATGGGCTTAACTGTGGAAATTCTTGCTCCCAGTAACGCAATACATGTGGTCTTAAATCACATAAACTCGCCACTTCACCGATCGTAAAATACAATTTATCTGGAATGGTCGGCAAATCACACTGCGCCATGAACACTGCCTCCATCACCGTCATTTAAAGAATGTGCTTTAAAATGTTCAACACGTGATTTGAGTTTATGGCCAGCACGGAAGGTTACAACACGGCGCGCAGAAATAGGAATCTCTTCACCCGTCTTGGGATTACGCCCTGGTCGTTCTTTTTTATCACGTAAATTAAAATTACCGAACCCAGATAATTTTACTACCTCACCATTCTCAAGTGATTGCCGAATCTCTTCAAAAAAGAGCTCAACCAATTCTTTTGCTTCACGTTTATTCAATCCAAGCACATTAAATAAGTGCTCCGCGAGGTTTGCTTTAGTGAGTGCCATCTCTACATCCTCAATGTTGCCTTAAGATTTTCCGTTAGAGCATTGATAATACTCTGAATGACAGAATTGATATCTGCCTCTACAAGAGTGCGTGATGGGTCTTGAAAGGTCAACCCCAAAGCGATACTTTTTTTGCCTTTTTCAATAGCCTCACCCTGATACAGGTCAAAAATTTGTATATTGGTTAATATATTGCCTGATTTATCCTCGATCACCTGGACAATATCCCGCACAGTCACCGCCTCATCAACCACCAGTGCTAAGTCGCGGCGTACCGCAGGAAATTTAGAAACAGACTCATATTGAGTTTTTGTGTACGGCATCACAGCAGATAACTTTATCTGTAACAATAAAGGCGCCTGACGTAAATCCAATTGCTGCGTCAAGGCTGGGTGCAGCACACCCATATACCCAACCAACTCTTCCCCAGAAAACAAGTCAGCAGACTGCATAGGATGTAATTGTGGTAACGTGCCAGACTCAAAACGCAACATAGCACCACGCGTCAATCCCATCAGCATTTCCAAATCACCCTTAAGATCAAAAAAATCGATGGGGCGTGATACGTCTGCCCACTGCAATGGCACAACACTACCAACCGCTAATAGTCCAAGATAAGGCTCTTGGATAACGGTATCGCCCTCTTTCCAAAAGCACAGCCCCATCTCAAATAGTTTTTGTCGTGACGCCTGGCGATTCTGATTGTATTGCATCGTCTGTAACAAGCCCGGCCACAAGCTGGTGCGCATCGCGCTCATATCACTGGCAATTGGATTATGCACTAATATAGGCTGGCGTTGTGGCACAACGCGTTGTTGCAGTTCACGATCCACAAAACTGTAGGTCACAACTTCATGATAACCACGATCCACTAATAAATCGGCAATTCGTGATTCACTCACCTTCTCACCCACATATTCGTGAATCTTAAGAGGTGCCTGCAAATCACAAATCGGAATCGCATCATAACCATAGATACGAGCAATTTCTTCGATTAAATCCACATCCAACGTCACATCAAAACGACAACTTGGCGCCGTAACACGCCACCCCCATTCTTCTACCGTGACGCGCATCTGTAATGCAGTCAAGATACGCAACACATCTTCATCGTTGATAGTGATACCAAGCAAACTCAAAATACGCTCACGCCGCAGCACAATCTCTCTAGCAGATGGCAAAGTTTTTTGATCGACAATTTCTAAAATTGGCCCAGCTTGACCACCACTGATATCCACTAATAACTGTGTAGCACGCTCTAATGCGTGCACTTGTAATGCATAATCCACACCACGTTCAAAACGATAACTGGCATCTGTTACCATACCTAAGCGACGCGCGGTTAAACCAATTGCAATGGGATCAAAAAAAGCACTCTCAAGAAAAACATCTTGTGTTGCAGCACTCACACCTGAATCAAAGCCACCCATAATGCCGGCAATAGCTAGGGCATTTTGTTTATCTGCAATCACTAAATCAGATGTCCGTAACACAACAGTACGTTCATCCAACAAAGTTATTTGTTCATTGTCATGTGCTCTGCGCACAATCACTTCAGAGTCTATTTTTCCTAAATCAAACCCATGTAATGGCTGTCCTAATTCAAGCATCACATAATTACACACATCTACCACAGGATGAATACAGCGAATCCCTGATTGTGTTAGGCGTAATGTTATAGCCAGTGGCGTCTTAGCGTGACTGTCGATCCCCTTAATCACACGTCCTGCATAACGCGGACACATAGCGGAATCCTCAACGCGCACGGGAATGGTGGCTGTGCAGCGCGATACCACAGGATTCATAACCTGCTCTTTGATTGGCATGCGATTCAATACACTCACTTCTCGAGCCATACCCTGAATACTGGCGCAGTCACCACGATTAGGCGTTAATGCAACATCAAAAATGCGATCATCAAGCTGCAAGTAATCACGAACATCAACACCTAACGGCGCATCACCAGGCAACTCCATAATACCTTTAGGCGTTGCGACTGGATCCTCTATACCTAATTCTCGAGCAGAACAAATCATGCCATGCGACGGCTCACCGCGTAATGTTGATTTTTTGATTTTAAAATCACCAGGTAACACAGCACCCACGGTGGCTAACGCAATCTTAAGACCAACACGCACATTATCACCCCCACATACAATCGGGTGTAACGCACCATCTCCTATATCGACTTTACAAACACTGAGCTTATCGGCATCCGGATGTTTAGCACATTCAATAATCTCACCCACGACCACACCACTAAATTCATCGGCACACGGTGTCACAGACTCAACCTCAAGACCTGCCATAGTAAGCTGTTCTGCCAATTGCTCTGCGGTGATATCAGGATTAACCCATTGACGTAACCATTTTTCACTGAATTTCATAATTATTCTCAGATAAACTGCTGTAAAAATCGCTCATCATTTTCAAAGAGGAGGCGTAAATCATCAATGCCATACAATAACATTGCCAAGCGATCCAAACCCACACCGAAAGCAAAACCATTATAAACGCCGGAATCAATAGATACGCCTTGCAAGACACGCGGATGCACCATGCCACACCCTAATACTTCAAGCCAACCAGTCTGACTGCATACACGACACCCTTTGCCTTGACACAAATTGTGTTCGATATCCACTTCAGCTGATGGTTCTGTAAAAGGAAAATACGATGGCCGAAAGCGCAAGCGGATCTTTTCGCCAAAAAAAGCCGTAATAAACTGTTGCAGCATCCCTTTTAAATCAGCAAATGTGCAATGTTTTTCAATAACCAAACCTTCAAGCTGATGAAACATTGGAGTATGCGTATGATCTGAATCACGCCGATACACACGCCCCATAGCAATCACACGCAGTGGTGCGCCATCACGTTCCATCGTGCGAATCTGCACAGAAGAAGTGTGCGTGCGCAACACCAATCCTTGCTCACAGAAAAAAGTATCTTGCGATTGACGCGCTGGATGATGTGCTGGAATATTTAATGCTTCAAAATTATGATAATCGTCCTCAATTTCAGGACCTTGTTCGATAGCAAATCCTAATTTTTCAAAAATCTCTGCAACACGTCGCTTTACCAAGGTAACTGGGTGCAAACTACCCAGAGTGGGCCCACGACCCGGTAACGTAATATCTATTTTTTCTTGCGCTAATTTCGCAGTCAATATCGCTTGCGCAAATTGTTCTTGCTTTACAGTGAGCGCAGCGACCAAGGCATTTTTAGCATCATTAATTGCTTTACCAAAAGCGGGGCGTTCTTCTTGTGACAACGTACCCAAATTTTTCATGAGCTGCGTGAACTGCCCTTGCTTACCGAGATACTCGAGACGAATCTGCTCTAATGCTTTCACATCCGAAGCTAATTCTACAGAACGCTGTGCGCACGCCAATATTTTATCAAGATCTGCTGCTAACATTGATAACTCATTAAAAAAGATCCTTCCTTTTGTTTACGGCAAGGTAAGAACGGGGTTTCTCCCTGATCTTCCCGTCAGCAGTTCCGAACAAGGGCAACCCCTTTTAGACCCTCCCCTCGTAAACAGAGGGAAGGTATACGTTGCAATTGCCGAAGGTAATTGCTCTATTTAAATTAAAGTGCTGCTTTTGCTGCCTCTGCTAACTTTGCAAAACCTTGCGGGTCGTGCACAGCAATATCAGCTAATACTTT
>CAZFAA010000002.1:15806-62863 GCA_964516605.1 uncultured Coxiella sp.
GTGTACCGGGTACACATGACAGCGGCAGGGAGAGTGACAGTGACTGTGTCAGAGGTACAATCACTGTCACTGATAACTCACACTGCTTGCAAAGCCTGTTTTGCTAACTTCGCAAATCCTGCTTTATCGCGCACCGCTAAATCAGCTAATACTTTACGATCTAATTCAATCGCTGCTTTTTTCAGGCCATTAATAAAACGGCTGTAGGACAAATCATGCAAGCGCGCTGCAGCATTAATACGCTGAACCCATAAAGCACGAAATTGACGCTTACGTTGGCGACGATCGCGATAGGCATATTGCGCCGCCTTAATAACCGCTTGCTTAGCTACTCGGAAAACACGACTGCGTGCTCCATAATAACCTTTTGCTGCTTTTAATATCTTCTTATGGCGTGCACGCGCTGTGACGCCTCTTTTTACTCTAGCCATTTAAGTGACTCCGATTGCAGCACGGCGCATTCAAATAGAATGCACCGTGCTTGGTTAGTTTAAAGTTGAAAGTTTAAAAGCTCAGAATTAGTCTCATTCGACAACGCGAAGCCTTCAACCTCTAACTCCCAAAAAAATCTATTTCAATGCGAGCAAACGCTCTGCTTCAGACGTATTGGTTTTATCAAGGCCCACATTCGCTCTCAATTGAACCTTACGTTTAGTTGGTTTTTTAGTAAGAATATGCGCACGGTAAGCACGACGACGCTTCAACCTACCGGTACCTGTTCTCTTAAAACGCTTCGCAGCGGCTTTATTCGTTTTTAGTTTTGGCATTTTAGTGTCCTATTTTTGTATCGCTATCCCAAATGAGAAAGCCGATTAACTACTCTATTTCTTCATCTTCTACAGTAGATTTACTGATTGGCGCATTCGCTGCAACTTTACCTGCCAATGCCACCACCATCGTCATCTGACGCCCTTCTAGTTTAGGCTCTTGCTCTACAATCAAACCCTCGGGGAGATCTTTTTTAACACGTTGCAAGAGATCCAATCCTAATTCACGATGTTGCATCTCACGACCACGAAAACGTAAACTGACCTTAACTTTATCACCACGCTCTAAAAAGCCGATGATTTTACGGACCTTAACATTGTAATCACCTACATCGGTGGCAGGTCTAAATTTTACTTCTTTAACATGGACTTGTTTTTGCTTTTTCTTTGCAGCATTCAGCTTTTTACTCTGATCAAATATATATTTACCGTAATCCATAATGCGACATACTGGTGGTTTTGCTGTCGGTGAAATCTCGACAAGATCCAATCCAGCATTTTGTGCCCTACGTATTGCATCTAATGTCGCCATTACCCCCACTTGTTGACCGTCGCTATCAATTAACCGCACCTCAGGTACGCGAATCTGGCCATTCATTCTTGTCTTTTTAGGTCTAATGCTATCATCTCCCAGTTATTAATCATTAAGTTGGCATTCATTCCGAAGAAACTGCGCAAACTCACTTGCAGTCATTATTCGCGCCTCTTTATCCTCTATAGCGCGAACAGCCAAGGTATCGCTTTCCAATTCACGATCACCGATCACGATCTGGTAAGGAACTCGGCTAATAGTATGCTCGCGGATTTTAAAGCCGATCTTCTCATTTCTCAAGTCCGAAATGGCTCTGAAGCCCATTTTTTGTAAAATAGTTGTCACTTCGGCCACTTTTACACTGTGCCGGTCTGCAACACCCATGATAACTACTTGATTCGGAGCCAACCAGGTCGGCAACCTGCCAGCATAATGCTCTAAGAGAATACCCAAGAAGCGCTCGAAGGAACCAAGAATAGCCCGATGCAACATAACCGGTACCTGTTTTGAACCATCTTCAGCAATATATTGCGCACCCAAACGTTCTGGCATCGAAAAATCAACTTGGATCGTTCCAAGTTGCCAAGTACGCCCCAAGCAATCGCGTATATGGAATTCAACTTTCGGCCCATAAAATGCACCTTCGCCCGGCGCGATTTCCCACTTCTCAACCTTACTATTCAAAGCGTCTGTCAAAGCCTGTTCTGCCTGATCCCACACAGCATCACTACCCACACGATTAACAGGACGCGTGGCTAATTTGTAACTTAAATCCGTCAACCCCATATCCGCATAGACCTGATGCAGTTGATCGATAAAAGCCAGTACTTCAGCATGAATCATGGCTGGGGTACAAAAAATATGCCCATCATCTTGCACCATGCCTCGCACACGCAATAAACCATGCAGCGTACCAGATGGCTCATTGCGATGACAATGACCAAATTCGCTGTAGCGAATAGGCAGTTCACGGTAACTTCTTAAACCCTGCTTATAAATCTGCACGTGACAAGGACAGCTCATAGGCTTAATTAAAAAATTACGGTCATCCGTTTTACAGGTAAACATATCATCGGCAAATTTTGCTTTATGTCCCGATTGCTCCCATAGTGACTCATCGACCATCAGTGGAGTATTCACTTCTTGATAACCCGCATCACGCTGACGCACCCGCAAATACTCACGCAACGCTTTAATAATCGACCAGCCATTAGGATGCCAAAAAATTTGCCCCAATGCTTCAGACTGAATATGGTATAGATCCATTTTCTTCGCGATTTCACGGTGATCGCGCTGCTTAGCTTCTTCAATACGTTCTAAATACGCTGTTAATTCTTTTTGAGTCGCAAACGCTGTACCGTAAATACGTTGCAACATCTCATTTTTGCTATCCCCTCGCCAATAGGCACCAGCCAGTTTAGTGAGCTTAAATGCTTGCAACTTGGCTGTATTGGGTACATGCGGTCCACGACACAAATCCACAAAATCATCTTGTTGATAAACCGATAACGCATCGCCTGCTGGAATATCACGAATGATCTGTACCTTGTAATGCTCACCCATGCTTTCAAACAAGCTAATCGCTTCATCAAGCGATAATTCGCGACGTGTCACCTGATAATCTGCTTGAGCAATCTGTGTCATTGTCTGTTCGATCTTTTCAATATCCTCTGGCGTAAAAGGGCGCTCATAGGCGATGTCATAGTAAAAGCCATCTTCAATGACAGGACCAATAGTAATTTGTGCTGACGGGTAAAGCCGCTTGACTGCGTGCGCCAATAAGTGCGCTGTAGAATGGCGAATAATGTCCAATCCTTCAGGATTTTTGGAGGTAATAATGCGTACCCGTGCATCGTGCGCAATAGAAAACGTGGTATCGACCAACTGACCGTTTACCTCCGCGGCTAACGCTGCTTGCGCCAATCCTGTTCCAATTGATGCCGCTACCTGCGCAACCGTTACAGGATGATCAAATTGGCGCTCACTGCCATCGGGTAATGTTATAACAGGCATAATTTTCTCAAGCTTAATCAAAGGCGTCGATTATTTCAGATTTAAGGAACTTGCTCAAGGGCTTATCTTAAATAGAGCGTCATCTTAGGAATACAAACTTTCTCAAGCGATAGACTATACTTTAACCACGAGCGATATCAAGGATGATTGCAATGCCCTATAATTTCTCAGATCGAATTCATAGGCATTCTATAAAAAACTTGTATAGCTACCCCCTCGATGACACCGAACCTTTTATTGAACTTCCCAAAAACAGCACTCTGATCATCCCCGATTTACATGCCAATCCACTGCTGCTCTTACAATACCTGCTGCGCAGCAATATCATGCACTGGCGCAAAGAAGGTAAAGCCTATTGGGAACGGATCGTCGCGTTTTATCAAGAACCCATACCCAATCCAAAACACAAGTCCGCTAATTTTACACTCTACATGAGAAAATTTACGCAGGAATTTGAAAAAATTCTAAAACTAGCCCGCTTTGATCGCTCTCACCCATTACTATTACTCGGCGATGTGCTGGGAGATCGTGGACAAAATGATTGGTATATGCTCGTACTACTGCATGTTTTAAAAAACAAAAAAATCACGTTTCGCATTAATTTTTCTAATCACGATAATGAAACATATTGCTGGACCATGATTGAGAAATTTTCTAATAAACTTGGGGCAGGAAATATTATGGATGGGCAGCGCGTATCGCTGATCAATTTTAATGGCATTTACAAACACTGCTCTTACTTTAGAAAAAAACGTATCCGCTCTATGTATCGGCACTCTTATTTGCCCTATGTCACGTTATTTGCTTATAACTATGATAAAAAAAATAAGCACTTTACGATTACAACACACGCACCTGGCAGTATTTTATTGATCCGTGATATTGCCAAAGAATTTGGTATTTCGCATGACACACTCGACGATCCACACAATCTGATCACATTGCTTGATGCGTGTAATGCCTACTTTCATGAAGCACTCATTAAAAGTCCGTTATTTTTCGAAGAAAAATACTGCGCTTTTCCAAGCAACCATGCAGCCGAAAAAGAACACCATTATCCGGCATTACTGCGCGCCATTTGGGGTAGGCATTATGAATGCACAGAAGCACGTCACCCTACAGTAAACGATTACACCATCACCTGGATATGCGGACATTTAGGTTCGAAAAGCCACCCACAGCGTGTCATCAATCTGGATGCATCGGATTTGGGAAAACGCAATTTTGGATTGAACTATGATTTCGAACGGCGCAAAAACCCGAGCGAAACACATACGACAGGCAATCTGTGCTACAGCTTATGTGATGCTAAAATTGTTAAGAATATATACGTAAACAAGAATTAAAATGATACATCAGGGTATTTATACCAGCTATAAATTTATAGCAGTATACAGATAACTCTTGCTGTATCAGTCCCAGCTAATTTTCTAAGCTGCGTATGCCGCAGTGAACTCCGTTTTCTTTTGCCGTCAAGTTTTGACCTTGTTTCTAAGCTGCGTATGCCGCAGTGAACCAAAAGTTATACCTGATTTTATTTTTGTCAACTTTCTAAGCTGCGTATGCCGCAGTGAACTTTGAAAAAGATAAATTTGTTGACTATTTTGTGTTTCTAAGCTGCGTATGCCGCAGTGAACCTGAGACGTCTTCTTGCGCAGCAAGAGAAAGCTTTCTAAGCTGCGTATGCCGCAGTGAACATTCTGGTCGATATTTGGTCGGCTGCCCTGCTTTTCTAAGCTGCGTATGCCGCAGTGAACAAATATTACTTTTCAAGACAAATCATATTATTGTTTCTAAGCTGCGTATGCCGCAGTGAACAACGGTCCTAAGTTTATCTGTGCAAGTAACAATTTCTAAGCTGCGTATGCCGCAGTGAACTTCCCCTGTTCAGCTGACAAAGACAAAAAATCTTTCTAAGCTGCGTATGCCGCAGTGAACGACCGGAACCTGAGCCATCATTGTAGCCGTAATTTCTAAGCTGCGTATGCCGCAGTGAACACTACTACACCCCAAGGTAATCTTGCTGCGATTTTCTAAGCTGCGTATGCCGCAGTGAACATTTAACGTTACATCAAGAACTGTGCGAAGATTTTCTAAGCTGCGTATGCCGCAGTGAACGTCTTATGAGAATCAACAACAACGTAATCATGCTTTCTAAGCTGCGTATGCCGCAGTGAACAAAAAGTATCGAAATAAAGATTATCCATAAAATTTCTAAGCTGCGTATGCCGCAGTGAACCCGCTGATCGTTCTGGTCCTTGGGCCGGTGCTTTTCTAAGCTGCGTATGCCGCAGTGAACGAAAGTCGCCTGCCAGATCCATGGGCACGACATTTCTAAGCTGCGTATGCCGCAGTGAACCGGAGGTTATAATGCCTATTAGCGCTGGTGTTTTTCTAAGCTGCGTATGCCGCAGTGAACCTGCTCCTGTTGTTCCCGGCCCTTGGGTTGCTTTTCTAAGCTGCGTATGCCGCAGTGAACCCGGACTTGTTTCATCACAGAACAGGAAAGTGTTTCTAAGCTGCGTATGCCGCAGTGAACTGAAAGTTTACGAGTTAGAGGAAGCAGTGATTTTTCTAAGCTGCGTATGCCGCAGTGAACGTTCTGCATTTCAACATGCCGCTGATCGTTCTTTTCTAAGCTGCGTATGCCGCAGTGAACGCAGATGTGTTTGGAGCTTGGCTTGGTCCCATTTTTCTAAGCTGCGTATGCCGCAGTGAACAATCTAAACCACGACTATTTAACTTTTTTCTATTTCTAAGCTGCGTATGCCGCAGTGAACGGCATATATTGACTCTTGTTATATATATGCCATTTCTAAGCTGCGTATGCCGCAGTGAACAGTAATTCAGTTCTGGGCCCTGAAAGGGTTGATTTCTAAGCTGCGTATGCCGCAGTGAACGGAGGTGAGAAATCATCAGCTACCCGCCGACTTTTCTAAGCTGCGTATGCCGCAGTGAACATTTTAATTTAAAAAAATTTATAATGCACTTATTTCTAAGCTGCGTATGCCGCAGTGAACTCACTGGTGTTGATGTTATTCCGACTGGAGTTTTTCTAAGCTGCGTATGCCGCAGTGAACGTATAAGTAATTCGGTTTTGCCGTGCCTGGGCTTTCTAAGCTGCGTATGCCGCAGTGAACCCATGCAAAATGATAGCACAAATCCTATTTATTTTCTAAGCTGCGTATGCCGCAGTGAACAGTGCAAGAATATCAAAAAAATAAGCCATATCAAAGCGTTACTTATTGATTGGGTCAATAACCCAAAAAATATGAGCCATCTATAACTTATTAAAAATATAATAATTTTTTAAAGAGCAAAAGAAATGGGTCAAATTCACTTAGCAGGCAACTTACTTACTAGGTAATTGCACTACAGATGTTTTCACCAAAATAATCATTTGAGATATCGCTAAAACATTCAGTTTTTCAAGACGCCATGCTGATGTAAAGCCCCCATTTTTACCTCAGCACACAACGAGAATGTTGTTGGTTAATTTTCTGAGCAAAAGCCCAAGGTGTTAGGTTATTTAATGCCTCATGAGGTCTTTTTCCATTGTAATGATTAAGCCATTGATCAGTGAGCTGTTCAGACCAGCCTGCTTTTTAAAGTCATCGAATTCGATGACTTTAAAATCCGTATTATTGAGCTGCTCCCATATCCCTAAAAATTCAATGGTGTTTCTATTGCACATCCAGTTACCAATGATCATACCCGTACGCTCAGGATTCTTATACCTCGCAATGTCGGGATACAAAAAACATACAGGCCTAGCAATTAATTAGCTAGAACACCAAAAAATTCAGATTGTTTGCAACCTTCTAAAAAATAAAATTTTTAAAGAGCACTTTATTGGATTAAAACCAAGGTACCGTAGCTGTTTTGGAAAAACCAAATTGATCAAATTCACCCGGAACTGCATCATTCAATAAATCACCCAATACAACATAACGACGGTATCTTTGATTATTTGAGCCACTCACCAAATCCAAATAGGGTGGATTACTTGCTAAATGTTTTGATCGCATTTTATTTTCATAATCCATAGCTTTTGATCTAGGCAATGAACCCTGTTTAATGGCTCGCTTTAATTTTGCTTGGCTCATATTTGGCTGTCTTCGCTGAACAATTCTGTATTTAACCTCTCTTGGTACAGGCATAATATCACTCAACGTGCAATAGCCTTTCATACCGCCCAGCCAATCCATACATAATAATTCACGCAGCTCTAACTCATTGCCATGCAGGCGTAATACGGTACCTAGAGTCACACAATATTTTGGGAAACTCACTCCAATTGTTGAAGATTTTAAATCAGTCAATCTCTTATGTAATTTGGAAAATACTGTACTCATAAGCACAGAAGTTTTCATTTCGGCATCGGGTAATAAAGTAATATTAAAATAGAAATTCATAATAGTTACTCCTGATCCGTACTCTTGCTCTTTTTACCCTTATCGCTTTCACGTTGGAACAACCCACCTCTCACTAAATTAGCAACCACATAATTTTTATCATCAGCTTCAATATCTTTATCTTTGATAATCCAGTCGCGAAGCAATGTATACAAATCATTTTTTGATGGCCTAAAAGCATGGCCAATTTGTGTCACTGAACCATACGGCTCTACTGCTATTGGATATTCAGCATCCTTAGCATACCAATTATCAATCGTTCGAATGGCATTACCGATTTTTACATTGTGCATAGCGGCACAGCCATCTAACTGAAATAAGACTTTTTCCTTTTCGCCCATGTTCATTTCTTGTGATGGAAAAACATGTTGCCCATTGCCAAGTTTCGCGTAGGCTTCAACTTTTAGGAAAACAAAACTATTCTCATCCCCATTAAGACCTTTTAAAATAAATTCTTTTAGTTTATTCAAGTTCTCTGAGTCTAAATTTTCAGTAAAATTATTCATGGCATACTGCGTTGCATCGAATGTTAATGGTTGACTTTTATTTTTATCGTCCTTAGGATCCAAATAAACCAATACTGTAATTTTTTCAGCACAAACACGGTTTCGCCATAGAAATCGGCCATTGGCAATATTGTAAGCGTAACGCAAAGCGAGTACTTCTAGTCCACCATTCTTTTTAAACTCACTTATTTCTTCTTTAATTTTGTCTGAGAAATTTTTATCATTACATGCAAATGGCTTACCAAGATTGCCAATGATACGTAAGGTAAAACTTACTCGCAAAGTGTCTTTATCCATGGGTAAATTGGCATCATCATTATCAGCAGCGACAGGGTTAGGTAGTGATTTTTTAGCATCATCGGTCCCACAAGCACTCTGGGTCGAACGATTATATCTTTTAGTTATTGCGATTTTACTCCATGCAGGAATTTCTACCTCATATTCCTTACCATCTTCTTTTATTTTACTGAACTTCATAAGATCTTTGCCAAGTTCATCACTCCAGTTACCTGAGTACATTAAGGCATCTGAAACTTCAAGCTTTCGTTCAAAAGCAAGCAGACTGGGCAATTTAGTGTCATTTTTTTTAGTATGTGCATTCATGGTGTTCTCCTAGTTTTGCGTGAAAAATAATGTCTTAATAAAAATTCAAATCTGTATCTGCTTCAATATTTTTTTCGTTTAATTGTGCCAAGTTCATCGGTGATTCAAGAGATTGTTTACATAAATACCAATTCTCTTCATAGTGATAATGCCAAAGACAGCTATTAAGCTCTTCAATACTTTTAATGCGATGAACACTTTTCCATTCGCCAACACTGTGCACAGCCTCGACAAAACAAACAGGGGTTTCATTATCACGAGTATTTTTAACTTCACCCGCTGGATAAAGACTTGAAATAGCTTTATAACCCGTCATGATGGGAACGAGGTAGCCTTGCTTTGGTTTTGGGATATACTCCCAATCAGCATCCGTTTGTTCGTTTGGAGCAAGATAATTCTGCCATTGTTGCAGCAAAGTTTTATTAGCCTTGCTCTGCTCAAGATTTTTAAAATAACTCACGAGTATTTCAGGAACTGATTCTAAACTGTAGGGTATTTTTTCCAAATGTTGTTGCCATGCGGATTGCAGCTCAATCACTTCAGTATCATCTTGTGATAATGCTAGCAAATGTTTAGTAATCAAATTTGACTTAGGTCTTGCTGCTTTTTTTAATGCAGCAAAATCGAGCCAAGCATCTAAAAGCTCGGTATTTGGATTTTTTTCACATAATGCTTCGTAGTATTCCTTTAAATACTCTGCTTGATCCATTAAAAAAAATCCTGGCAATAATTTCCTTCTGATTTGATATAGCTTTTCATCTGAAAATATTTCAATGCTTAAATGGTGATTCAAAATACTTCCGCCAGCCAAACGTTGGGGCAAACACACCCGTTCTAGCCAAGCGACAAAAGCATCTCTTCTATTACCTAGCATGCCATCACAACCGATGATCAAGGAAACTGTCATATTCATTTTGCCTTCTTCAATAACGGGAGGCGTATCAGTTTTGTTGTGTGAACTCAAGTAAGGCGGGTTGCGATTCTGTGTAAATTCAGCATCATATTTACCATATGTATGGACATGATGCTCATGTGCAATCACCGCACAACCTGACAAACTGATATCAGAAAAATGACTTTTTTTAAGCTTACGTTCGATATTATGTGTAAATCCCAAAAAGTGAGTGATAGCTGGAAAGCCCCAAGTAAAACCTGCAATCGCATTGGCATTTTGCACTTTAAGACGACTGATTAACATGTATTGATTCATGCATCTGCTCCCTCTGTTTTAATTTCCAGACACATTAACTCATCATATTCACGGAGCGGATCTTTGATTAATGATACCCACATACGTGTGTGTTCTTGTTGCGGTGAAAATTGTTTTTCTTTTCCCACCAAGGTTTTATTTAACCAACGCGCGAAATCTTGGCAAACGATAGCCTGCCAATCATTTGCTTTACGTGCTGCTTGAAAAGCCTCATCTTTACGGCAGGGATCAAGAAATAGTTGATGCTCATATTTAAGTCGAATACCTTCTGTCGCTGACCAGCCAGGCTCCATATGCTGAATGCTTGCCGCGTAAGCCAGCACCTTATCCACTATTCTACCAACCCACTCATCAATCCATTTTTTTCGTTTTGGATCTTTGATACTAAGATCAATCTTGTCAAAACGAATTAAAAAATCACGTAAGTAAGCAATATCATCTTCTGACACTACATGCTGCAATTTAGAATCAAAAAAAGAGTACTGATAAGTGGGTGGCTTGCGTTGTGATTGCCAAATAGGTGGAGCTGATGAAAATAAATATGTGACGCCCCAAGGTGTCTTATCCTTTGGATTAGCTTTCCATGTTCGCCCCTTATTCAACATAGATACATTTTGTGGTTGTGAGCCACCAAATTTTTGAACGGCAAGATTAGGGTAACTAATAGACTTTGTGCGATGATATTTAGATGTATCAGCATCCTTGTCATATATTGCTTTTCTGATAGTACTTGATTCATCACTGTATTTAATGTGAGCTTGCACAAGATAAATTTCTTCAGCAAGTGTTGATGAGAATAACGGCGTTAACAAATGGTATTTTTCAGTTTTATTTTTCAGTGGAAAATAAATTTGCTTGGCTTTATCAGCTGTTTTAATGTCTCTTTTTGCTACCAGTTGCCTGAAGCCAGCTATCCAACGAGATAGCTGATTATCGTTTTCACTAAATGGCTTCAAAAATGAAAAAACATCATCCAAAATTAGATCAATGATGATATTTCCTAAATGACTTAGTGCAAGAAACCTTGAAATGGTTATTAAATTTCCATTATTATGAGCTATGTCATGAATAACATTCTTTTTTAAAGAGGCTGTCGTCAATAATAGATCCTTGCTTTTATCTGATAAAAAAATACCATCTGAAGAAGATGAGCTGTGCCCAAATCTAAGCAAGTGTGTTGCTTTAATTATTTTCACATCGTCTGAAAGTGATTTTTTACTTGTTTCTTCTATCCAGCTCCTGATTTCTGTCGATGGAGCATTTTTCCTTAACTGAATAAGTTCATGATATTTTTTCTCTTTGCTTTTAATTAATTCATTCCGTTTTTTATCGTTAGCTTCAGATTTGATTTCACGCTCTTTCTCATCGACAAATTCTCTTGCCTTATAAAGGGACGATTTTCGAACTTTATTCTCAAAAAAATTAACGATAACCTCTTCCCAGGAATGGGATATTTGTGTCGTTTTATCCATTCAATACCTCCTGATAAACTCCAAAATTAGGCTGATAGTAATAAGGTTTTTTATCGGCTTCATCATATTCTACAAGGCGAATTTCCCCAAACAACTCACCCACCTTACTTAATTCAAAACCAAAATATTTTGCTAGTTCCGGATAGATAGTTCTTGCCTCTAAATCAAACCAAAATTTACAACTATCTGCTATTTTAATCGATTCAACGTTTTCATTTTCTATCTTAGACTGCTCACATAATCTTGCAGGATAAACATCTTCATTCTTCCACTGCCATTTAATATCTGAATATTCATCTTTTAAAATTAAATAATAGGCTTCATCCTTTTGAGAATTTCTGAATCGTTGCTGGCGTTGCACCTCGCCGCACCAGTAAGAATGATTTTTCCACCAGACCCGCGCTCCACCAGAAATAGTTTTTCCTTTGCCAAAAAGTTCTATCGCAATAGCCTTATGCTCTAAACCAATCAAATTCATCTCTGCTACGTTTTCTGGAGGTACTATTTTAGAAATAGCAGTAATAGAATCATATTGTTCTTTCGGAATCAAATCTTGTAGAAATTTAGGTGATTTTGCTTTTAATTCTTCAGATTCAAACCCTGGCCATTTAAAACATATACTTTCATTTTTAAGTGAGCGGTAATTTTGATTTAATAGGCATACGTTTGGCATTGTCGGTATTTGCTTTCGGTGTCGCAATATTCGTCCCGCTAGCTGAATAATAGAACGCATTGAACTGGGTTCAACTACCGCCCAATCATAGTCATGATCACGCCCCACTTCTGCAACTGGAGATGCCAATACAACAAAAATATGGTGGTTAATGTGTTGATACTCATTCAAAACTTTTGAAATATCCTCTTGTTGCCAAATTGCGTCTGGGTCGTGACGTTTTAATAAGCTATCCAGTTTTCCTTCTAAATGTGAGCGTATCGCTAAAGGGTAGCGGCTGTGATAAACACAATAATGAATCATCGTGTTATCGGGTGAGCTTATTTTAAGCAAATTCTTTGCCACGGCGACCAAGGGATTAATGTTTGCCATTCTTACCAAACCTATCGAAATATGCTTATCTTTTCGGGTTAAATGATGATCTTGGTGTAGCTGCAAAATATTATGATGAATCGTTCTGGCAAGGTTGGCTATTTGATTATTTTCACCTTGTTTTATTTGAGCGATATACCCTTTTCTTTTAGGAGCAGTTTTCCCCTTGAGATTATCAGTCCGCTTCTGAGCAAATATATTATGAGCTTCTTGGTATGCTTTAAATTCACTATATTTTCCTTCTACACAATTAAATTCGTCAAACCACGCACAATTAATTTCGCCTTTCCAATCATCAATATTAGCTTTAGCAAATTGTTCCCAACCTGCTTGATATGCTTCAAATGCTGCATAAGCTAGAGCGGGTGGCATGGTGGCTGTTGATAACAAAACTCGACTACCCAGCATGCCAGCCCAATGTACTAAGCGACATAAAGCAGGGAGATCTTCCAAACCAAAATCATCCGGTTCATCGATGATAAGATCGGATGTTAATAAACGAAGCATGGGGCCTATTTGTTTACCGCCTTTAGTGCCTTCAGTAGCAGGAATAAGGTGATCGATCGTGCATACTAATACAGGCGCTTGAATGAGTTTTTCTATACGCTCATTTTTAGATGTCCACTCTGAAAAGCTATGTTTATAAATTTCACCGTGATAATCTACGAATAAGTCTGGATCTAAATAATCTTCTGCAGATTGACTTCCTATTTCAGGTTGATCTGATGTCGTATATTGTGAATTTAATTTTTGCTCTTCATTTTCAAATAGTAGCTTAACCGCTGTTCCACCTACAGCAATTGCCAATTGTTCATCATTGAGATTAAGTTCTTTTCGATATTCACGGCCTGTTTGTAATGTTAAGGCTCTCAAGCCTAGTGCAACACTAAAACGTTTTCGTCCACTATGCTCTCCCAATGCATACATGATTTTCGCATTAGCCAGTGTTTTGCCTGTACCTGTTGATGCCATATTAATACCAAAAAATCCATTTTTAAGAGTGCCCTCACTTAATTGACTTGCCAGTTTTTTTGCATCATCCTGCCAACCAAATTGTTTCTTAAATTTTTTAGGAACATTTTCATCGAGCACTATCGTTTCAGACAATTGCTTTAAGCTGGCATTTAATTTTGGTAAAGCTCTAACAATATTTTTAGCATAATAGGCAACACCAATAAGATGTTCATCTAATTGTTGTTTTAGTTCTCGAGTCTTCCTGTCTGTAGTATTTGCATAAACAGCATAATTTTGCGCGCGCCACTCTTCCCTAATTTCTTCTTTAGGCTTTGCAGAATAATGATGATCAGCCAACATTAACGCTAGACGAGCTAAATGTGAAGTAAAAATATGATCATGCAAAAAATTGTTGATCTCAATGTTTCTTAATTTTACGCTTGCCTCTGAGGCTAATACGCAAGCATTTGACCGCCACTTATTACTTTGATATGGCAAGCCATTCTCATGAAAAGTCCAGTTCTTTTCTATTACCTCTTCGGGGAACTCTTTGCAATTGAAAGAGTTCCATACTGGCTCAAATCCTTTTTCAAACCAATATGAAATCTCACTTAATCCTGGAGAACAACTATTTTTACTTGGCATTAATGGTAATTTATGATGGGTAAGAATGAGCCATGCTACAAGCTGGGCAAAGGGAGGTAAATCTATAATCGGATGATCAAATAATTCAGCTTTATCTATCCCATCCCTAAAGCAGGATTGATCTCTATCTTTTCCCACTTCAGTCAATGCCTGAAACCATTCTTGATCTGTCTGTTTACCAACAAATGCCTGAAAAATTCGCAATGATACCCATTCATGACGGTAAGGTTCATAATACTTAACTTGGTCTTTTTCCTTATTACTTTTTTTATTTCTGGGAGACAATTTTTCTTGAAACAAAACATTGGCTTTTCCAAAATCATGGAAGAGCCCTGCAATAGCGGCGGCATACTTGATTATTTCCAGCGTTTTCCACTGATGGCTATCTTTATAATGTGTTATTTCATTTTCGGTACTATTCACCGGCACAATCCCTTGCGCATTAAACTTGGTTTTATCCCCGACAACCCACACCAACTCACTTCGGCTTCGCGAGCGTATCCAATGACAGGAAACAGCTGTATTTTTAGTCGCTGTTTTTCGCAATAATTTTTTTACGGTTATTAAGCCCTCTTCGGTAATCACTGTTTGCCATGTATTATCGCCAATGCGGTCAGCAAACGCATCGAGCACTCGACGTGTACGATTGAGTGCTTTCTTTTGGCATTGACTTACAAAGGTAACCATCATGGCATAGGTGCTTTATTTTTATAATTAACAGCGTGACTTTTAACCGTGTCAAACATAAAATCTAATGCTTTATGCTCAGTAAATTTTTGCAGCATTTGTTGGCGAAATTCTTGTTCGGTCATTTTTTCTTTTGCACAAACAAATGCCCATGGTAATACGATGGCATCTTTAATAAGATCAGCCACATCAAACACAAGTGCGCCGCGTCGTGTTTTACCATGCATAACGGCAAATCCATGCGGAATGCCCAGCACCCATAATGTCGTGGCAGCAAGTCCATACGCTAAATAATTTCCATGATTAAGGAATTGATTTGCTAAATCTACGCCATCATGTTGGCGACTAAAATCAGCATGCTGCGTCACATATGCAGCAGTTTTATAAAGTTGGCGGGCAAGATTTGCTTCATGCATGAGTAAATCCCCCGTTTTTTTGGATTCTTGTATTTGATAGCTATATCGTTCTAAAGCTTGTGCTATGGATGCATCCTCCTCACTAAATCCCTCTGCTTTTAGCTCCTTATCTTTTTGCCAAACAGTTTTAAGATAGTCTATGCGGATCTGTTGAAATGATTTCGCGACCCGAAGTCGCTCTTCATCGTCAAACCAAAATCGTAACCATCCTTGTACATATTCTGTGGGTCTATATTCACTTTGCGAGGTCATCCACTCAATCTCACAACCAGAAAACAGTGGCGTTCCACCTCCTCCACAAAATCCAACTAACACGCCTGCTTGAGCCAACATGCGCATTGCAGCTTGTGTAATTGAAGTTCCAGTACCTAACAGTATTACGGTAGTATTAGCGATGGGAATATTAAAGTAGAGGTTTTCTTTTTGAGCCTCGGTCAGATACAAAACACGACCGTCCTTTTGCATGACACGACAATGTTCCAAGTAATAGAGATTAGCTCGTTTAGAATGTAATATTGTTTTTAAATCTGAAGATTTAAGCCCTTCCATTAATGTCTCACACAGTTACAGCTGCTCATTGCTGCAACATTAACTTACACCTCATTAGAATTTCAAGAAATATGTTTGTAAAAACTGATTTCAAAGACTTTAGCTTAACTTTTTGTTTTTTTGATAATTTTAATTGGTAGGCACGATTGGGTTTGAACCAACGACCCCCACCATGTCAAGGTGGTGCTCTACCGCTGAGCTACGTGCCTGTGATTAAGGCGCCCAAGATAGCACTTCATCACCCACCCTGCAAGTGTCACAGCAGCGGTTATTTTTCATGCACGGAATTTTAAAATTACCGAGAAGATTTAGAAGGGCAACGCTGCATCACAGGCTGTAGATCGAAAAGCCGCCCCATTTCCTGAGGTAACAATTGTCTGCACTGGCGTACAATTTTACCTAAATTCCCCTGAGTTAATGCACCACGCTGAATTTGAGTAAAAGCTTGGAAATCTTGAGGCTTCTCAAGTCCTGCGATCAATGCCGCCACAGCATTTGATTTTTGTTTTTGACTATAACCTAAAAATCCAAACAATCCTTTGTACTGACTTTTCCTGTCATTCAATTCGCTTTGATAATTTAGCAAAGATTTAAGGCATAAATTTTTCGCCTCTGCTGCAGAAAGAGTTACATGACTCATGCTACCCCCTTGTGTAACAGGTACAGTGGACCGACCCGGATTTGGTTGAGAATTAACAGTAAATAAAAAAGAAAAAAAGCCAGTAGAGTGCCCAGGCGAAACAGTGGAAGATGAAGTTGAAGCACGTCGAGGTGCTGTTGGGAGAGCATTTTGATTAAATTGCTTCCATCTTGCTAACATCATATCCCTATCTCCTGCTATGATCTGACTATTTTTAAGTCTATTAAACGGTATCAAATAACTTAAAATGAGTCAATTAAGTTGTATAATACTCAGGAATTCCCGCCCGGGAAGCCCTATTGCCACCCGATGAGAGATTATTAAGAGGGAGAAGAGGGATTCGCCCTCTTAATCGCCCTGCACACACTTGCTTTATGCAGGGCGTCGATAAAAGAAAGCAATTCCCGTTGAAAATAAGAACACTACCCAGGCTAGGGTATACAATATAACTCGAAAAAAAGCGTGTTTTTTACCGGCCTGGAATTGCTGGTAATACGGCTCGTAACTTATAGAAGCGAATCATTGCCCACCTCTAAAATAACGTACTCTTAAGGAAAGATACTGTAAAATACTCCTCGTGAAGAAATATGTAACACCTAAATTAGGATATATCATGACGGATACGATTCTCTGGCAACCCACCCACAGCGATTTAACCACAAGCCACATGGCGCGTTTTATGCATACCGTCAACAGCAGGTATTCTCGTGCTTTTTCAGATTACGAATCATTACACCGCTGGTCTTTAGAGAACAAAAATGAGTTTTGGCAAGCAGTGTGGGATTTTTGCAATATCGCTGCTGGGTCTGGCGCCACATCCGCCTTTCAACCCGGCACAAGCCTGCGTGATGCCACCTGGTTTGATGGCGCACGTCTTAATTTTGCTGAAAATTTATTGCAACGCAATGATGAACATATTGCTATACACTATGCGCGCGAAGATGGATTGCGCTTGAGTTTAACTTACAAAGAATTGCAGGACACGGTATACACGCTAGCAGCTTACTTACGCAGCATTGGTGTTGTAGCACAAGATCGCATTGCTGGCTTCATGCCTAATTGCCCTGAAACTGTCATAGCGATGCTTGCCACCACATTACTGGGTGCAACATGGACTTCCTGCTCACCGGATTTTGGAATTGATGGCGTAGTCGATCGTTTTGGTCAAACTCAACCGAAGGTATTATTCGCTGTAGAAACACATCACTATCAAGGAAAAATATTCACACACACTGAATTAATTCATGAGGTGAAAAAAAAGGTGTGTTCAATACAAGAAGTGATTGTGTGCGTGCCAGGACAACCACTCCCATCACATCATGACACGGTGCAGCCACTGCAATCAGCTTTTGATCATCCTGCTTTTATCTTGTATTCTTCCGGCACCACAGGACAACCCAAATGCATGGTTCATGGTGCAGGTGGCACACTGATTCAACACCTGAAGGAATTGCACTTACACAGTGATATTGGCGCAAAAGATACTTTATTTTTTTATACTACGTGTGGTTGGATGATGTGGAACTGGATGGTTTCCGCATTAGCACTGGGGGCTACGATTGTGCTCTACGATGGCGCGCCATTCACGCAAAATAAAAATATCTTGTACGATTTAATCGATGAATTTAACATAACTCATTTTGGTGTTGGCGCTAAATTTATTGAATCGAGCAATCAATTCAATTTAATGCCATGCACCACACACACACTTAAAAGCCTACGCTGCATTCTCACAACCGGCTCACCCTTACTGCCCGCAAGTTTTGATTACATTTATTCGGCGATTAAAAACAACATACGCGTTTCCTCTATTTCAGGAGGTAGTGATATTATTTCGTGTTTTGCACTCGGCAACCCTTTATTGCCTGTTTACCGGGGTGAACTGCAATGTATTGGTCTTGGTATGGATGTAAAAATTTTTAATGAAGCAGCAGAAGCTGTTGTGAATGAAGCAGGGGAACTCGTGTGTGTTGGAGCCTTTCCCTCACGCCCCCTGTATTTTTGGAATGATACAGAGGGTGCGCTCTATCAACACGCCTATTTTGAACACTTTCCTAACGTGTGGACACACGGCGATTTTGCAAAAATCACGCCCCACCGCGGCTTGATCATTTACGGTCGATCCGACGCAACACTGAATCCCAGCGGTGTACGCATTGGTACTGCTGAAATCTACCATCAAATTGAAAAAATCACCGAGATAATCGACTCACTCGCCGTGGGAAAGGAACAGCATGGTGCTGAAATGATCGTATTGCTGGTTGTGTTGCAACCAAAGCTGATACTGGATGAGGCTCTGATTAAAAGCATTAAACATACTATTAAAACCCACACCTCCCCCCTACATGTACCTACAAAGATCATTCAGGTCCCTGATCTACCACGCACACTGAATGGTAAAAAAGTCGAGATAGCTGTCAAAAATATCATTAATAATCGACCTATTCAAAATAAAATGGCGCTGGCGAATCCGGAAATACTCCCTGTAATCAAAGCTATTTTAGCTTATGCAAAACTACTCCCCTCATAACACCCACCCTGCTTTAACCTCTGGCCCAGCCTTGTTATTTAATCTTATGTTAAGCTTGAGTTGTTACTATAATGCATCAATCAACTATCCAGCTTAAAAACGAGGCGTTCCCATGCCAGCATTTAACCCAACGAGCAATGAAACACGTAGGCTGATAGAAGCCGTAGTGCCTGAAGTGGAACAAAATTTAAATGCAGCCAAAAAAGCCCTTGAAAATGCCAAAAAATCAAGCGCTCGCTGGGCTGACGGCGCACGCAGGAACGCAGCGATCAATACAGTCGCCTCAAGCGCTGCTGCACAGATTACACCCTGCTCACTGAGTAACTTAACTGATTTTTCCTGCGTCTTTAATGCAATCACTGAAGCAAGTGAGATATTCTTGAGAGATCCGAATCATCGATTAAGCGCAAGCTCCATTGGCGAGTTAATTGCCCTACACCAAGCTTTCCAAGGCACAGCACCAGACACTCAACGTGAGGTAAATAAAACCATGCAGTGCCCTGAAAAAATTGGCCTGAGCGCAGAAGTTTTAAACGAATCATTACCTGATAATACGCCATCTGAATTGGCCACTAAAATGGCTGCTCTAGCTATCCGGGATATCATGAATCGAGCTGGCGTTAACCTCAGCCAAACCAATAATCCAAGCCCCCGCACTGGTATGTCCATGGGTGCAGGAGCCTAACCTTTTAAAAAAATAAGTATGAGTATGAGACGATGCCTAGTTTAGATGATTTTAAACGTAACGATCCCAGTAGCATGCTGGATATGGGAGTATATGACGACACAGGTGCAGGTGCAGGTGCAGGTACAGCAGGCGCTGATCAGGAACCAGAAAAGGATACCTCGAAGGTGGTAAGTCATGCTGTGGACGCTGCGAAACATGGCATTCAAGCTGATATCGAAGCTGTTTTATGCGCTATTCAAGATGTTAAAAAGCTAGCCGAAGGGCTGGAGAAGATGAGTGAAAACGCGGCACAAAGCACAACTGAGCACGCTGCCATTAAAACACTAAAAATGGAGTAATAAAACCGTTAAACCTAATCCACCGGCATACGCGCAGGATAATGTGTCTGCACATAGTCTTCGATAATTGCGGTATACTGCTGTGCAATATTGTCACCACGTAAAGTGTGCCGTTTCTCACCATCAATAAAAACTGGCGCCACAGGTGTCTCTCCTGTGCCTGGCAAACTGATTCCAATATTGGCGTGCTTCGACTCACCTGGACCATTTACAATACAACCCATAACCGCTAACGACATATTCTCAACACCGCTATACTGCTCACGCCAAACAGGCATACGCGCTTTTACAAATTCATCAACGACCTCAGTTAATTCTCTAAAAAAAGTACTCGTGGTACGCCCGCAGCCCGGACACGCCGTCACCAATGGCGAGAAGGCACGCAGACCCATAGTTTGCAAAATTTGTTGTGACACAATCACTTCTTTATCACGCGACCCATTGAGCTCTGGCGTTAAGGATGTGCGAATCGTATCACCAATTCCTTGCTGCAATAACACACCCATTGCAATCGATGATGCTACAATACCTTTAGAACCCATGCCTGCCTCAGTTAAGCCTAAATGCAATGCGTAATTACAACGCTCTGCCAGCATCGTATACACTGCAATAAGATCTTGCACTGCCGATACCTTACAAGAAACGACAATTTTATCAGGCGCCAATCCACACGCTTCTGCAGCCTGTGCACTCGTTAACGCTGACACGACTAATGCTTCACGCAAAACTTCTTGAGCACTCTTCGGATCACTGGATTTAGCATTATCATCCATCATCTGTGTGGCCAGGGTCTTATCTAAACTGCCCCAGTTTACACCAATACGCACAGGACGATCGTATTCAATAGCTGCCTGCACCATCATATTAAACTGCTGATCTTTTTTAGCTCCAAATCCGACATTACCTGGATTAATGCGAAATTTTGCAAGCGCACGCGCGCAGGTTGGGTACTGCGCTAATAAAGTATGGCCGTTATAATGAAAATCCCCCACCAAAGGTACGTGCGCATAACCGAGTGCATCCAAACGCTGCCGGATTTCTGGAACTGCTTGTGCTGAATCTTCATTATTGACCGTAATACGCACCAACTCTGAACCAGCACGAGCAAGCAAGGCACACTGCGCAGCTGTTTTTTCCACATCAGCGGTGTCGGTATCTGTCATCGATTGCACGACGATCGGCGCCCCACCACCCATCACTACATGACCAATTTTCACAGCACGCGTCTTATGGCGTTTAAAGGATGACACCACCCACTCTCCTTATCCGATAGTTAGAGGCCCAGTTTATAACACAGACACATCACATTGAAAAGATCAAAAATTTACCATATAGTTACATGAGTTACACAAGGAGGAACGCCATGACCAATGAACAAGCCATCCGCCGCCACGTACGTCAACTGAAGACTTTTTATCAACACCTAACCACTTACGTAATCGTTAACATCATTCTAATTATCATCAATCTGGTCACAGACCCACATCACTTATGGTTCTATTGGGTCCTATTATTTTGGGGTATTGCACTACTGTCACAAGCCATACGACTCTTTGGTCCAGGGCGAAAATTTAATAAAGATTGGGAAGAGAAAAAAGTTCAGGAATACATGAAAAAACATCAAGACAAAAACGATCATCAATAACGCTTACCAAGCAACTGGGCGGTAACTGATTTTTAATCCTAAGCCGCCCCTTCCTTCAAGTCCCGCCGTAATACCTTACCCACATTCGATTTAGGCAGCTCTTGACGAAACTCGATAAAACGCGGCACTTTATAACGTGTCAGTCGTTCTGCACAATACGACTTAATCTGTTCTTGTGTCACGGTATTATTCTTCGGGACAATAAAAGCCTTAATTGCTTCTCCCGTTTGTTCATGAGGCACGCCCACAACAGCCACCTCCAGCACATCTGGCGAGGAAGATAAGACTTCTTCAATCTCATTTGGATAAACATTAAAACCAGACACTAAAATCATATCTTTTTTACGATCGATAATATAAAGATAACCGTGTTGATCCATACGAGCAATGTCACCTGTATGCAACCATCCATCATCATCCATAACATGAGCCGTTTCATCCGGTTTATTATAGTATCCAAGCATTACCTGTGGACCTTTAACACACAACTCCCCCACCGATTCAATATCCAAATCATTATTCAGTTCGTCACGTATCGTTACATCAGTTGAAGGAATCGGCAACCCAATGCTGCCATTAAAATCTGTATTGGTCAGCGGATTAATACTGACGACAGGACTGGTTTCAGTTAATCCATACCCTTCCGTCACCGGACAACCAGTGACTTTATGCCACTGCTCAGCCACCGTACTTTGCAATGCCATGCCACCAGAAATCGTGACTTTTAATGAGGAAAAATCAATCATTTTAAATTGAGACTGCTGCAACAACGTATTGAATAAAGTATTTAAGCCAACAAAAATACTGATTTTGGTATTGCGTAGAATTTTTAAAAACGATTTCATATGGCGTGGATTGGTCACTAAAACACAACGCGCCCCCAAACAAATAAAGGTTAAACAACATACCGTCAATGAAAAAATATGGTACATAGGCAACGCTGCCACCACCACATCATTTTGATCAACCATATGCCCCATCCAAGATGAACACTGCAACACATTTGCAATCATATTGCGATGCGATAACATAGCCCCCTTAGGTATGCCTGTCGTACCGCCTGTATATTGCAAAAATGCAATATCATCACGTGTCATCGGAACGGCTTTAAATGGCACAGCTTCAGTTATTTTTAATAATTTCTTAAAGGTGATCGATTGCGCGATAGAATACGCAGGAACCATTTTTTTCAAGTATTTCACTGCAAAATTGACCAGAACCCCTTTAATGGTCCCCAGCAAATCACCAATCTGTGTCACAATGACAGACTGAATTTCTGGCAACTGCGGTAATGCTTTTTCAACTGTGACAGCAAAATTAGCCAAGACAATAATAGCTTGTGCACCTGCATCTTTTAATTGGTGTGCTACCTCTGATGAGGTGTATAATGGATTCACATTCACAACCACCATCCCCGCACGCAAAATACCCATCATTGCCACAGTATATTGCAATAAATTGGGCATCATGATGGCAATACGCGCACCTTTTTGCAAACCAATATGCTGTAAATACGCCGCAAAACGTTCACTCAAATGATGCAATTGCCCGTAGCTTAAGCTCGCACCCATATTAATAAATGCAACTGAATCGAAATATTTTTTAGAATGCTGATCATACAAATCCACTAATGATTCATACTGATCTGGATGAATATCATGCGGCACTCCCGGCGCATAACTTGCGAACCATGGTTTATTCAATGTAGTTCCTTAATTGACTTCAAGATATTTAGCAACGTCTTGCAGCACCCCATACTAACGGGTAATTTCTTCAGGTGAAAAATCATCCACTTGAATAACAGATAAAGCCGCTTCATAACCTGCTAACAGTTCGCGGCTTTCTTCTTCCGACATAACTTGTGCCGCTACAGCATCCTGAACAATATCAACAAAAGTCATGCCGTGTATTGCTTTACTGCGTTTTGATTGGCTCAATTTTTTGAGTAATGGCTCAATAGAGATCGCTTGTGTCAGCACTTTATTCATAGTAACAACACTATTATTGCTCGCTTCTGAGTGATACACACCTTGCAGAAAATGATCACGTAGGCTACTGGGCTCTAAAATAAGCTGCGCAACCTCTGATGTTAAGCGATCACTCGGTGGATTCAGGCGTAATCCCAACGGTAAAATATGAACACGTAAAGCACGCGCTATAAAAACATTGGGAAAATTACTGAGGAAATCATTCACAGTACTTTGTAATTTAAATAATAGATCCTGACAAATCCAATGAATAACTGGCAATTCAGCCTTTTGTGTGTGCGCATCAGCTAAACTGTGTTTTTTCAATACGGCCGAACCAATATACACAAAACTTAATAAATCACCCAAGCGTGCAGATAAATTTTCCAAACGCTTTAAGCTGGCTCCCAATGTAATCATTGAAAAATCTGCAAGCAAAGCCATCGCAGATGAAAAACGTAAAAATTGTTGATAATAACGTTTTAGTGGTCCTTCTGGAGCACGCGTAAAACGCCCACCTGTTAAACTGAGCACGAGTGAACGTAATTGGTTACTGATCAAAAAGCCAGCGTGACCAAAGATAGCATCATCAAAATCAATTAATGCTTTGTGTTTATTCTGTGACGTTGCCGCTTTCATTTCAGCTAATACATAAGGATGACAACGAATAGCACCTTGCCCAAAAATAATCATAGAGCGAGTGAGAATATTAGCACCCTCAACAGTGATACTAATTGGCGCTTCGAGATAACCTTGAGCTAGATAATTACTTGGGCCCATACAAATACCTTTGCCGCCGTGCACATCCATTGCATGCTGCACGGCTTGTCGCGCGTATTCTGTAGTGTGGTATTTACTGATTGCAGACTCCACAACAGGCTTTTGTCCCTGATCTACAGCCGCAATAGTAAATTCACGCAATGCCGTGACGACATAAGTGTATGCCGCAATAGCAGCCAACGACATTTGCACACCTTCAAATTTACCAATATAGGTATTAAATTGACGGCGAATACGCGCATAAGCACCTGCATTTAATGCAGCACGTTTGGATCCACCTGTAACAAGAGAAGGCAGTGAAATGCTGCGCCCAACGGCCAAACATTCCATCAACATACGCCATCCCTGGCCAATCATTTTTGAACCACCAATAATCCAATCGATAGGAATAATCACATCATGACCCTGCGTTGGACCATTCGGAAATGCTGAACCTAAAGGACAGTGGCGACGCCCTGTCACGACATTGGGTGTACTCGTTGGAATCAATGCGCAGGTAATACCTAAATCGTCTTCACGACCCAGTAATTTATTCGGATCATATAACTTAAATGCCAAGCCCAATAGCGTTGCAACAGGAGCTAATGTAATATAACGCTTATTCCAATTCAAACGAATACACAATTGCTTTTTACCAGCAAAAACAGCTTCACACACCACACCGTGATCTTCAATCGCACCAGCATCAGAACCGGCAACAGGACTGGTTAATGCAAAACAAGGAATCTCCTCTCCTGCTGCAAGACGGGGTAAATAATGATTCCGTTGTTCATCTGTTCCGTAATGCAATAATAATTCACCTGGCCCTAATGAATTGGGCACGCCAATTGTTGTGGCAACGGCAATACATACACCAGATACTTTACTGATAACAGCGGAATGCGCCATCGCAGAAAATTCTTTGCCCCCATATTTTTTAGGGATAATCATACTGAAAAAACCTTCTTTCTTAAGAAAGGTCCACACTTCTTGTGGAATGAGCATGGATTGACTGATTTGCCAATCATCCAACATACGGCACAATTGTTCTGTTGGCCCATCTAAAAATGCTTGCTCTTCTTGTGATAACTGCGGTCCTGGTAAAGCGTGTAATGCATCCCAATTCGGCGCGCCTGAAAATAAATCACCTGACCAACCCACTGTACCTGCTTCCAATGCCTGCTGCTCTGTCACAGACATCTGCGGCATCACCTTACGAAAACTTGCTAGAATGCGGCGACTGAGCAGCTGACGCCGTAGCGGCTTCACAGTAAACGGTATAAAGAACAGTGCATATACTACCCAAAGTATGATTTTACCGACCATTCCTAAATGACTAAATAAAGATACCAATAGCAGTGATGCGGCAACCGTTATAGCCGCCACTAACATACTTGACCGACGATAAATAAGAACTCCAAAAATGGTTATAAAAAAAACTAACCAAGCAAATACTTCCATACTAACTCCTACAAAATCAGCCAAAAAAAGGCCCGTAAATTGTTGCATAGAAGTACTTCTTAATCAAATATTTGAATGTACGATGATGGATCAAATAAGATAGGGAACCGAGAATCGAGAATCAAGAATCGGGTTGGTGTCACTGACGTGACGTAACTTAAATATATTTTTGAATTTCATTTAATTGGAAAGAGTAAAGTAAAATACGTTGCGTGAGCAACTCATTCTCGATTCTCTATAGTTATCGCCGTTTCTTAGATTTGCGACGGCATTCAATCACCGCCATAATAGTTGAAACAAAAATGCTGGCGTAATGCTCAATTGATTGGAACTGCGCTAAACGTGCCTTGCTTTCAGCCTTGATGATTCGCACATAAGCATATAACACGAATAAGACGATAAACCAGATGGCAATAAACCCACCCAGAACACACCACACATAAGCTGGATACACGTGAATTAATATGATCGATAACAGCAAAAAGGCGATTAAAAACCCGCCCAGAAGACAAGCAACCAAGAGTATCTCAGTTACTATTAACCGTCGGTAATCGCCCAATACTGATGCAATGAAATCCTTTATCATTATTATTTCTTCAATAACATCCCTAAAATAAGACCCACACCCATAGCAATAGCCATAGTTTTAACCGGGTGGGCTCTAGTCTGATCGAGGACTTCATTACCCCGCTCACGTGATTCCACCTTAATCTTATCCGCTATGGAATAAACTGTGTTTTTAAGATTGTTCACATCATCATGAAATACGTCGGCCATGCTATGATTGTGATGTTTTTTTGTATGACCCGCCATGTTACTTACCTCTCCATTGTTAACGTGTTTACCGGTCAACTATAGTAGGAATTAAACAAAAGTACAGAATAGCTTCTAAAAATAAAATTAATTATATGATTTACATCAAAAAATAATTTAACTTAGCTGAAATGGCCTGCAAGATATCTTCTTGAATATAAGCTGTAATAGGCAATACATAACAACGCTCATCAGCGAATTGTTGGCATTTAACCGCATCTTTTTCTGTCATGATAATAATATCGGCATTCACAGCATGCAAATCAGCGGCTGTAAAAAAGTGATGGTCTGCGAAACAATGGGACTCAAACACAAACCCACATTGCACCAATAAATCAAAAAAACGTTGAGGATGCGCAATCCCGGCTACCGCAGCTATGCGTTTGTGAACAACGTCTGCTGGCGTAATAGTGTGTGCTGTATTTGCCAAAGCATACACGGCTCCAGGCTGAAGCGTCATCTGCTGCGAGCCATTTTCAATAACCCAATCCACGCACAATAAACGTGAACGCGCTTCACGCAAAGGCCCAGCTGGCAAACACAACCCATTACCAACTCCACGTGATGAATTCACTATGATAATTTCAATATCGCGCGCCAAACGATGGTGTTGTAAGCCATCATCACTGATGACCACATCACATGGATAATCACGCAATAATTGCGATACGGCAGCGACACGATCAGGAGCCACTACCATTGGGCACTGTGTGCGCTGCGCCAATAATACAGGCTCATCACCAACCAAACCAGGATCACTTACAGCTGTTACAGTTTGCGGCCATTGTGCTGCATGACCTTTATAACCTCGACTTACTAACCCTGGTCGATAGCCTTGTTCTTTTAAATAATTGCACAGCGCAATGCAAAATGGTGTTTTACCAGTACCACCAACAGTGATATTCCCTACAACAATCACTGGCACTTTAAATTTAATAGATTTGCGCAGACGATGACGATACAGCCAAGCCTTGAAGGCCACACAACTTTTATAAATTAGAGAAAACGGCCACAACGCAAAACGTAATGGAGAACGTCCGTACCAAATCGTATCAAACACCAACCTCATCCGTTTGTAGGGAAGCCGCGGTATCCTGCACTGACTCAACTTCGTTAAATTGCATCCGGTATAATCCGGCATAAACCTTATTCAACCGCATCAAGTCTTCATGCGTTCCTTGCTCGACAATACGTCCTTCATCCACCACAACAATCCAATTTGCATTTTCAATAGTCGACAAGCGGTGTGCAATAACAAGCGACGTACAGCTTTTCATAAGGTAATCCAAGGCCACTTGAATGCGTCGTTCTGTTTGTGTATCCAATGCTGAAGTAGCTTCATCGAGAATTAAGATAGGTGCATTTTTTAAAATAGCGCGCGCTATTGCAATACGCTGACGCTGCCCACCAGATAATAACACGCCATTCTCACCGACCATGGTGTGTATACCATTTGGCAATTGATCAATAAACTCCATTGCATTCGCCGCCTCTGCTGCTTTTATAATTTGCTCATCGGTGCAGTCTGCTTGCGCCCCATAGGCAATATTGCGTGCTATCGTATCGTTAAATAATGTCACATTTTGCGATACCAATGACAGCTGAGCGCGTAAATCTGCCAAAGTATAATCATGCACATCAATGCCATCAATTAAAATACGACCTGCATGTGTATCATAAAAACGTGGTAATAAACTAGCAATCGTTGTTTTCCCGCTACCTGAGCGACCTACCAATGCCACCGTTTGACCAGCTTTAATTTTAAAACTGATACCATGCAATGTCTTCGCTTCACTTTCACCATACTGAAAATGCACGTCCTGAAATTCCACATCACCAAGTGCGCGTGCTATTTTTTTGGTACCGGTATCTTTTTCAGACTCAATATCTAAAATTTCAAAAACACCTTCCGCCCCTGCAAAACCTTGCTGAATTTGAGTATTCAAATTCATGATACGCCGCAATGGCTTCATCAACATACCCATCGCCGTAATGAACGCAACCAAACTACCTGCTGTAATCTGAAAAAGTAGCGATTGAAACGTATAAAATACAACCGCCAACGGTATGGCGACAAAAATCTGCATAGAGCCAGCACTGAGACTCCCAATAATAGTGACTTTTAATTGTCTACTTAAATTTTTATGCGTGAAATAATCAAATTTGCCTTTCTCATACGCTTCACCACCATAAATACGAATCATTTTGTAATTCTTAATACCTTCTTCTGCTACGTGTGTTACATCACCCATACCTTGTTGTATACGTTTGCTCATTTTACGCATACTGCGGCTTGCCCATTTAGCAACAATCACAATAGGCGGCCCAAACACAAGCGTCATGAGAAAAAGACGCCAGCTAGCACACAGCATCATAATCAATAGGCCAATCGCAGCCGAGCCGTCCTGCATAATATTCACTAACACATCAATACCGGCCTGGACAATTTGATCTGTGTTATACAATAAGGTTGATAAAATATGCCCCGTAGTATGGCGATCATAAAAAGAAGCAGGTAATTTTAGCAATTTTGAAAATAAAGCACGTCGGTAATCCATGACTACAGAACGCGCAACACGTGTCATAAAATAACGCGATCCAACCGATGCAATCGCACGCGCCAGAGACAGAATGACAACAGCCAACGGCATCCATTTAATGTAATGTGGGTCTGGATGCACAATCCCCTTATCAATGAGGACTTTAATGCCCCATGGAAAAGCCGAATCAACGCCTGACATCATGAACGTAGCCACAGTGCCTAAAATAAAAATAACCACGTAAGGTTTGTAAGAGCGAAAAATTCGCATAAATAAAATGCGGTCGGATTGAGTCATAATCATAACACTTCTATTAAATTGGCAAGAGCGCTGTCGAACCCACACTTACATTCAGCGCCGAATGCGCGATTATAACAGCTTTTATGCCTTTCAACAGAAAATTTCCTGGCTAAAATGTACATCATAAAAACAAGCTCATTCACGGCCTGTTTGAACTTTCTCAATACCATTCGAATTTATTTGAACAGTTACTGCACCATCCGTGGCAGTATTGTACAGTTTTGCGCGGATATTTTGATAACGTGATACAACACGTGGAGCTGGAAAATGAAACCGATTGTAGGCACCCGTTGCAAAAATAACATCACTAGGATGTACTGCGGCAACAAATGGCTCTATTGATGAACTGTTGCTGCCATGATGTGGCGCTACCAACACAGTGGCGGGTAGTGATGATGCATCCTGTTGCAGCAGCGATTGCTCAGTAACCGCTTGAATATCCCCTGTTAATAAAATATGTTCTGCTCCTATCTTAACGCGCAATACACAAGAACTGTTATTATCTGCATAGGGCTGACCTTTGAGTGGCCATAATACTTGAAATAACACACCATCCCATCGCCAAGACTGCCCTTTATAGCAATACGCGGCTCTCGCTCCTAATTTTGCTGGCACGCTCGATAACACCTGTTGGGTTGGAATAGCCTGTAATACAGAGGCGGCGCCGCCAATATGATCATTATCACCATGACTGATCATCATCATATCCAGTGCAGAAATACCCATATACTGCAGATAAGGCACCACGACAGATGCCCCAGCATCAAAACCAGAATATGATTTTGGACCAGCATCATACAACAAGACATGATGTGCTGTACGCAGCACCACCGACAAACCCTGACCCACTGCCAACGTCGTCAGCCACACCTCCCCCGCAGCAGGACCTGCAGGTCGGTAAAAAAATAACGGTAGCGCCAAAAAAACACCAAACCAGCGCCCGGGTATGGCGCGCGGTAATAATATTAAAAATGCAGCCACTAAAGCAAAAAACAAAATCCAATCCGCACTGATTACGTGTACCCACACCGCGCAAGAAAGATCAGAGAGCCATTGCAGGTAACACCATAGTGGTGCGATGCATTTCCCAGCTACTATAAATAATAAATTGGATACAGCAGGTGCGATAATGGATAGCAATGCGGCTAACAAACACAGAGGTACTATGACAAAACCAACCCATGGCACAGCGATCATATTCGCAACAATACCCACAATAGAAACTTGATGGTAATAAAATAATGTCAATGGCGTCAGCCCAACAAATAACGCTAATTGTAAGCGCCACCATTGGGTCATTTTTGAATACGCTTTAAAGCGCCCACCGCACACATAAGCAATCGAGGCTACTGAACCAAAACTCATCCACAAACTCGCTGAATAAAGCGTAAAAGGATCATGAAGCACCACCACACAAAATGCCAACACAAGTCGCCGCCATAAATACACTTCTTCTTGAGCGAGCACCACTGACATCACAATCACCACCATGAATACAGCACGCTGTGTTGGCACAGAAAACCCTGCTAACATACCGTAAAGAACTGCAAATAAAATAGCAGCAACCGCTTGTGCATATTGAACGGGTGCAAACAGTATCAAACGCTCGCAACGCCGCCATAAAAATCCCACCAATATCAGACCAAATCCCGCTGCAAAGCCAATATGCAATCCAGATATCGCAATCAAATGATTGGTGGCGGTGCGTTGAAAAATCGGCCACTGCTCTGCTTGAATTAAATTATGCGAACCGATGGTAAGTGCTACAATTAATCCAACACTATCTGAGTGCATAAGGTTTTTTTGAATAGCATTTTGTAATGCTTGCCGCCATTGTGTCACATCATGCAACGCATGACGTTTGACCAATACCGCTCGTGGATACGCTTTAACGTAACCTGTCGCTTGTATCCCATTTAAAATCAACCACTGTGCGTAATCAAAACCACCAGGATTATACAAACTCGATGGCGGCTTTAAACTGACTGTAAAACGCCATTGATCTGCATAGCGCACTGCTTGATGTGTGTTATACCATGACAAACGAAAGAGGTGATGACCTTTAGAATCACGAAACAAAAACTGCTGTGCGTGAGGTGTTACCGCTGGAATACTGATGACCCTTCCTTCAACAGACACCGGATGTTGAATCCACGATGCGGGCAGTACCCACTGCGTTAATAGCTCATGGCGCAGATAAAAATAATTCATTCCAACATCAATTAACACCACAGTCATTAAAAAATAACGACACCCACTCCTACAGCACAAACTGGAAAGCACGAGAAGTAATAACACACCCTGTAGTATCCAAAACCAACACGTTCCGATCACAACCGCTGCAATAGCAATACCTAAAACCAGCCAAATACACGCATAATAAATCATGCTCTTTTGATAACACACTTACAGTACCGTGACACCTCGCTGCCTATCTTGAATTTGCAAACCATAGCCGTTTGGTAGATAATGCCACCCCTATAGGTGAGAATCATCGATGACATTACAACGTATTGCACTGAGTTGTGGGTTGGGGCTTTTTAAGTTCATCCCATTTTGGTTACTCTATCTGCTATCAGATGGTTTATATTGGCTACTCTACTACGTCGTTCGTGTACGCCGCCGCACTGTGCGCTCTAATATCCAGTTTGTTTTCCCAGACTACCCATTGCATGAAGTTAAAAAAATTGAAAAACAAGCCTACCGTAATTTTTGCGATATCATGCTTGAAACCATTAAAGGTTTTACACTCTCACCTCAAGAAATGCACCGCCGTTACCTGATTACCAATCCTGAGTTGATTGATCCTTACTACGAAGAAAAGCGTGGCGTTGTTGGATTTATTGCGCATTTTAATAATTGGGAATGGGGTATTTCTTTACAACAATCACTGAAACACAAAGCTTTTTATATTTATAAACGCCTACACAATCGGGTCGTGGATGAGCTCATTCTTCAAAAGCGTGAATTGGGTGGTGCGCAGCTTATTGATAAAGATCAGATGGCGCAAGTACTCATTAAAAACCGGCGCACCCCCAGCTTTTATGCATTGATTGCAGATCAACGCCCATCAGGAGATCAAGAGCAACGCTCTGTCACATTCTTTAAACGCAATATTACCTGCTTTGCAGGCCCTGAATTGATCGCTAAAACCTTTAACTATCCTGTTATTTACTGCAAAATTGAACGTATCAAGCGTGGTTTTTATCAAGCAACTGGAGTTCTGATCACAGATACCCCTAAAAATACGCCGGATGGTTTTATATCACAGCAGTGTTTTTCATTATTAGAAGCACAAATAAAAGAGCAGCCACAAAATTGGATGTGGATGCATAAGCGATTTAAACATATGCCACAAGGATGATGCATGCCGGCAACACATACTGCGCCTATCACTGTTTTGCTGCATGGTCTTGGTAAAGACCGTCGCATTATGCACACACTCGAACAACACCTCACGGCAAGCGGATTTGACGTTTATAATTTAAGTTATCCCTCGCGCTCTTATCCTGTTGCTCAGCTAGCGCACTATGTCGCTGATCGCATCAATAAAGCCTTTCCTGATCGCATTGTACAATTTGTCACGCATTCTTTAGGCAGTATTATCCTGCGTTATATTCACAGACATAAACTCATATCCAACATTCAACGTGTCGTAATGCTCGCCCCACCTACTCAAGGCACGCCCGTGAGCAATCTATTAAGCCGCTCTACCTGGTTTAAGCGCTATTGGGGACCTGCTTTCACTGAACTTGCCAGCGATACTACAGGAATTCACAATCAATTAGGTCAAGACGTTCAGTTCGAATGCGGTATTATTGCGGGTAATAAATCGATAGACCCATGGTTCTCATGGACGATTTTGAAAGGTGAGAATGACGGCAAAGTGACTGTCGATAGCACAAAACTAGCTGGAATGGCAGATCATATTACGCTGCCTGTTGCGAACACACACTTACCCAACCATCCTGAAGTGATTGAGCAAACCATTTATTTTTTAAAAAATGGTTGTTTTAAACGCTAATCATCTCAGGGCTCAGTATGCCGTAAATAAAATGATTTTAAAGGGCAATACCGTTGTGACAAGCTTACAGAACTGACATTTTGCAACAAGCCAGCAACGTTACCCCCCTAATTTCTTGGGGGTTAACGTTGCTGGCTAATGACTTAATAACTATATAGAATCAGAGCCCCTAATAGTTTTGTTATACTAGGTGCCCCCGATATACCAAAGTCTGGAGTTTATTGATCCACACCTTTTTTAGTTAATTTAACGCGCCCGAGATTATCAATATCTAGCACACGTACCTGCAACTCTTGACCCTCTGAAATGTGTTCATGCACATTTTCAATACGCTCATCACTAAACTGCGACACGTGTAACAAGCCTTGTTTTCCAGGTAAAATTTCGATAAATGCACCAAAATCGACTACTTTAACTACCTTACCTGCATAGACTTTGCCAATTTCAACTTCTTGGGTAATTTGTTCGATACGCGCTTTCGCCGCCTCACCATCTTGTGTATTAACGGCAGCGATTTTAATCACACCTTCATCCGTAATATCAATCGTGCAGTTGGTCTCTTCAGTAATAGCACGAATTACAGCGCCGCCCTTACCAATGACATCACGAATTTTATCGGGATGAATCTTCATAATAATATAACGTGGTGCAAAAGTAGAAACTTGCTGGCGTGGCACTGAAATAGCTTCATTCATAATATTTAAAATATGTAAACGAGCCACTTTAGCCTGCTCTAACGCACATTCCATAATTTGCTTAGTGATACCATCAATTTTAATATCCATCTGCAATGCAGTAACACCTTCATGAGTACCAGCCACTTTAAAGTCCATATCACCCAAGTGATCTTCATCCCCTAAAATATCCGTTAACACAGCAAAGCTATCATTCTCTTTAATCAATCCCATCGCGATACCTGCAACAGCATGTTTAATTGGAACGCCCGCATCCATCATCGATAAACTCGCACCACACACTGTCGCCATAGAACTGGAACCATTTGACTCAGTGATTTCAGAAACACTACGCAACACATAAGGAAACTCATCCAAACTTGGAATAACCGCTTCCATGGCACGCTTCGCCAATTTACCATGACCAATCTCACGGCGCTTTGGCCCACTCATCATACCTGTTTCACCAACTGAAAATGGCGGAAAGTTATAGTGCAATAAGAATGTATCACGACGATCACCATCTAAATCATCAATAACCTGCGAATCACGTTCTGTGCCTAATGTTGTTGCGACAATAGCCTGTGTTTCACCGCGTGTAAATAAAACAGACCCGTGTACTCGTGGTAATATACCCAAATCAATCGTAATAGGTCGCACTGTTTCAGTATTACGTCCGTCAATACGTGGCTCACCTGCAAGAATCTGACCACGTACCACTTCACTTTCCAGTTCATGAAAAATCTTAGACACTTCTTTTGCATCTGGCGGATTTTCAACATCAGCACACAATTTCTCTAGCAATGTTTTAGATAACGCAGAAAGACGTGTTTGACGTTCTAATTTCTCACGAATCTTATACGCCGCTTTAATATCTTGCAGTACAAGATCCTTAATTTGATTAATCAATACTGTATTTTGAGCAGGTGGCTGCCATGCCCATTTTGTTTTACCCGCCTCTGCTGCGAGTTCTTTAATCGCTTGAATGGCAATCTGCATCTGCTGGTGACCAAATAGTACCGCACCTAACATAACAGATTCAGGTAAAATTTTGGCTTCAGACTCAACCATCAATACTGCTTTATCAGTACCTGCAACAACCAAATCCAAGCGTGACTCTTTGAGTGCTTCATTAGATGGATTGAGCAAATACTCACCCTGCTGGCTGTAACCAACACGTGCTGCAGCAAGTGGTCCATTAAAAGGTAATTCAGAGACAGCAATCGCTGCCGAAGCGCCAATCAACGCTGGAATATCCGTTGAAACATCTGGATCCATAGATAAAACCATCGCAACGATTTGCACATCACAACTGAAACCATTAGGAAATAAGGGTCGAATGGGGCGATCAATCAAACGTGAGGTTAAGGTTTCTTTCTCGCTAGGACGTCCTTCGCGCTTAAAGTAGCCGCCAGGAATTTTACCCGCTGCATATGTTTTTTCACGGTATTCAACTGTTAAAGGGAAAAAATCACGATCCTGGGCATCTTGCTTGCCGACAACAGTCACCAACACAACCGTATCACCCATCGTTACTAAAACAGCACCATTCGCCTGACGAGCAATACGGCCCGTCTCTAACGTTACTTGATGCTGGCCATATTGAAATGTTTTTACAATTTTAGCCACAAATTTATCCTATTTTATTAGATAGTTACGCGAAGCTCTAAACGCTTCGTCAAATCAAAGAACCCTTGTAAGTTTTGCTTGCGCAAATACGCTAATAGCTTGCGGCGGCGACTTACCAATTTCAAAAGGCCTCTGCGTGAATGGTAATCATGAATATGCTTTTTAAAATGTTCAGTTAATTTATTGATTGTATGAGTTAAAAGAGCAATTTGAACTTCTACAGAACCCGTATCACCAGGTTTTTGTTCATATTGTTTTACGATTTCTGCTTTTTCTTGCGCAGTCAATGACATAATGCACCTCTTATTGGGGTTAGTCGCCACATCCGCTGTCATAGGCAAATGGGTCATGGTTAAAAAGAAAGGCATTATAGCCGCGTCACCCTAGAAGGTAAAGAACAAGGCATCCAAACTGGCAATTTCCGACTGAACTCTCTAAATTTAGTGCTGTAGATTAAAAAGAGGAAATAGGCAGCGACCTGTGCATCCGAGAAATAATGTGCATTAAAAATAATAGCAGACCACTAATAACCAGAAACACGCCAGCTAACACGATAAGCCTTTGGCTAATCACATGGATACATAAAGATGCAATAAGTCCTGAAATCAACATTTGCCAAAAGCCAATCAATGAAGAAGCCTGGCCACTGCGCAGAGGCAATGTATTCATAGCAGCAATAGAGGTATTGGCTTTAGCCAAACCCAATCCAAACATCACCATACACATCGGTACAATCAAAAGAAATAACGATAAACTGTACATAAAACTTAATAAAAATAAAATCACACAACCACCACAAGTGACTACAATACCAATCTGTATAATGCGACTCAACTGCTGTTTAACTAAAATACGCGATGAAGCAATAGAGCCTAATAAGTAACACAGTGCAATACAAAGTGACATGCAACCAAAAACCAACGGACTGTAATGCAAAATTTGAATAATAAAAAACGGCGCTTCCAATGAATACACTAATAAAATCGCTAAGAATAAACTATTGAGCATAATATAAGACATAAATAGCTTATCTGGAAAAAAGTAACGCCACGTCAAAGGCGCAGCCTGCGTTTGCGTGATACAGCCGACCTTAATCTCGCGCCAAATCAAAACCATGACACAAAACCCTAATACCAACAACAATACAAAAATATATATCCAACTCAGAAAATGAAGAATCAAGCCTCCAAAAAAAGGCCCTAAAACAGGCATGAAACCAACCATACCGAGAATCACTGGGAAATAGCGCTTTTGCTCCTCAAAAGAATACTGCTCTTTCATGATGACGCGCACCAGTGTAGAACCGACAGACACGCCAACACCTTGCAAACAGCGACCTATCATCAATTCAGCAAAATAATGAGAACCCAAAACAATCAATATGCCGACACTGTAAATACCAATGCCAACTAATAATAATCTCCTAATTGAAACATGACGCACACAATAACCATAAAATAATTGACCGATCGCAAAAGCGATAATATATATCACAACGGAATATTTTATGTGGGCAGTAGATACGTGAAATACATGTGCCAACAGTGGTAAAGCGGGGGTGTAAATTGTCTCACTAAACGTTGCTAAACCAATCAAACTGGCATACAACAACATTTTTAAAACTTGGTTTTGAGTCTGCGTGCTCACTACTCGACGCATACACGAAACTCAGGAATATGCAAAAGTTGCTGTGCCTGCTTAAATTCATCAGGGTAATTAATGTCAAATGATTGCAACGTATTGCATTCATATAACAGTGGACGGTTACCAACAAAATAATGAACCCTACTGGCAATACTACGATTCATAATAAACAATCCAAATTTAATGCTGTAAATAGGTTCAAGCTCTTGCGACATTAAATAATCAAAACCCAGACCGTAATTTAAGCGATGCCCATGTTGACTGAGCAAATGACACTGTATCTTTTCCACTGATACGCAACTGTCATACTGATGTTTATTCTCCACATAGCGCTGCCACATACTCAGCAACACTTTATCATCTAGAAAAGGAGTGGTCACACAAGCACGAATAATATCTTCGGATTGAGTGCATTTTAAAATGGCATCAGTCAAAGGAGCGCCAGGTGCATGCTCTTGCTCACAGACCAAGCGAACCCCATATTTTTTAGAATAATTAACAAAATATTCGCTATCACAGAGTAAAATGATTTGCTGCGGGTCTACAACCTTCAACAGTTGCTGTAATTTAATATCCAGCAGTGATTTTCCTGAAAAAAATTCTCTTGTGTTTTTATCAACAACTCGGGTTGAATGATGTTTTACTGTTACAATAACGTCGACATTGGTGTTTTTTAATGTTGTCATGAGACCAAAAATCCTTTTTAGGAACAAATGAACTTTAAGTGTATAACATAACTCACTTCATGAGTATAAAAAAATCAGATCCTGCTCATTTTTATATAGCTATCAGTCATGCATAACTTGATTAAATATTTTGTCACGTAAAAATAGTTTGAATTGAGAGCCAATATCTGGGCGTTTTAAAGCATAAGCAATAGTCGCCGCCAAAAATCCAATTTTACTCCCACAATCATAACGCACACCTTGAAACTGAAATGCAGACACAGGCTGCTCTTTAAGGAGTAATGCAATCGCATCCGTTAACTGAATTTCACCGCCTACACCACGCCCTATAAACTCCAACAGTTCAAAAATGCGCGGCGTCAAAACATACCGACCAATCACAGCTAAATTAGAGGGTGCCTGTGCTGGACTCGGCTTTTCAACAATCGAATTAATTTGGAAAGGGACGTCAGGAGACTCGGCAAGAGACACAACGCCGTATTTATCTGTTTCGGCTAAAGGCACCTCCTCCACAGCCAACACGCTGGCACCTGTTTTATTGAAGGTTGCGACCATTTGCTCCAGACAAAAAGAAGCGCCACAATCAATAATATCATCGGCCAGTAAGACAGCGAATGGTTGATCGCCTACAATTTTTTTAGCACACAATACGGCATGCCCCAATCCTAATGGATCATGCTGCCGTACATACACAATACTCACATTTTGCGGCACAATATTACGCACTAACTCCAGCAATTCCAATTTACCTTGTTCTTCAAGACGCTTCTCTAACTCAAAGTTGGTATCGAAATAATCTTCAACAGCGTGTTTACTATTACTGGTTACCAATACAAGTTGATCAATACCCGCCGCTACGGCCTCTTCAACAACATATTGGATGAGTGGCTTATCCACAATAGGCAACATTTCTTTAGGCGCTGATTTTGTCACAGGTAAAAAGCGTGTACCCAACCCTGCAACCGGAAATACAGCCGTAGTCACTTTATTTTTCATCAACCGCTCCTCTATTATTTCGCCGCCATACGCAATCCAGCATCAAGGCGTATTATTTCACCATTTAAATATGTGTTCTCAATAATATGCTGCGCTAAACGCGCATATTCTTCTGCGTAACCCAATCGCTTCGGAAAAGGTACTTGCGATACCAAACTCGCTTCGATTTCTTGAGATAAAGATCCCATCATCGGTGTGTGAATAATGCCCGGTGCAATCGTCATCACGCGAATACCAAACGGCGCAAACTCCCTCGCAGCTGGCAACGTCATGGCCGCCACACCACCTTTTGCTGCACTGTAAGCTAGCTGCCCTACTTGTCCATCAAACGCTGCAACGGATGCTGTCATAATCATGACACCACGTTCACCATCATCATTCAAAGGTGGTTGCTGCATGATTGCAGCACCGGCTAAACGCAAGACATTAAATGTGCCTACTAAATTAACCTGAATCACCTTTTCAAAACGGGATAAAGGCATCGGACCATCACGCCCCACAGCACGCGCACCGTCTAAAATACCCGCACAATGCACCACCGCACGTGGCACACCGACTTCATTTACCATCTTTGAAAACGCTTCTTCCAATACATCCGCCTGACTGATATCAGCGTTTACCGTATCAATATCTAACTCAGATCCCAATTGATTGAGCAAATCAGCACGCCGATCCAAGGCAATAACACGCGCTCCGAGTTGATGAAAAAAACGCGTGGTGGCAAGGCCTATACCTGACGCGCCACCAGTAATTAAAATAAGCTGTTTTTCTAGCTGCATACTCTACACCTAATAAGTCAGGAAAAAACGACCGCATGTTCATACTCAGGAACCAATTGCTTTAAAATACACAATATCCTTTCTGAATCATCCGATTGGTAAGCCAATTCAATCTGATCAAATGCCTTAATCAACGTTAACCAATCTACTTTGCGTGCATCAGCTAATGAAATTTTACGATGCGCGGTTGCTTTTAATGTTTCTTTATCATGAAATAACTCTTCAAACATTTTTTCCCCAGGGCGAATACCGGTATATTCAATGTGAATATCTTTATTAGGAATTTTACCGGCTAAACGAATCATCTGCTGTGCTAAATAGGTTATTTTTACAGGCTCACCCATATCTAACACAAAAATCTCACCGCCACGCCCCATAGAATAAGATTGCAAAATAAGACTGGTAGCCTCAGGTATAGTCATAAAATAGCGTGTCATATCAGGATGCGTGACCGTCAATGGTCCGCCTGCTTCCAATTGTTTGCGAAATAATGGTAACACGCTGCCTGTAGACCCCAAAACATTACCAAACCGTACTGTTACAAAGTGAGTGCTACCGCGATCATTTAAATTTTGACAATAAATCTCAGCAACACGCTTAGATAATCCCATAATATTAGTCGGATTAACCGCCTTATCGGACGACACCAATACAAAATTCTTGACTCCGTACTGTACTGACAAGTCAGCGATCACACGCGTTGCAAAAATATTATTTTTAACCGCTGTTAATAGCTGATTTTCCAGCATGGGAACATGCTTATAAGCCGCTGCATGAAACACTGCATCCGGACGATGATAATTCATAATGTGATTGACAAATTTTACATCGCCAACATCACCTAAAGAGGCAATTAATTCGATCTTAGGGAAGTATTGTAAAAATTCTTGCGACAGTTGATATAAGTTAAACTCACAGTTTTCAAGAACAATTAATTTTTTTGGATAAAGCGCCGCAATCTGACGACATAATTCACTACCAATAGAGCCACCGCCACCTGTTACTAAAATAACTCTACCGTGAATCGCTTTTTCAATGCAGGTCCAATCTAATGTTACTGGATCACGCCCCAACAAATCCTCGATCTCGACCTTACGCAGCGCATTAATGGAAATACGGTTTTCCGTAACATCGCTAATGCTCGGTAAGGTGCGGTACTCAATATGGATCGCATCGCAGGCACTCACGATTTCTTGCATTTGATGTGTTCCGGCTGCTGGCATAGCCAGCATCACCATAGACACCTTATATTTGCGTACATATTTTTCAAGCTGATCAATCGTACCCACAACACGCAATCCATGGATATCCTTACCTAAATGCTGCGTATCATTATCTAAAAAGGCAACAGGCTGATAACGCCCTCTTCGATCACGCAATAATTCTCGCGCTAAACTTTCACCCGCATAACCAGACCCAATGATTAACACTCGGTTAGAGTGCTTAACATAGTTTACATAATCTTTAAAAATACGGTGGAGCATGCGCGGTGCACCCCAAAAAATTATTAATACAATCATATACAGTGGAAAGACTACACGCGGCACATTAGCCAGACGGTTAAAAATAAAAATACACCCCAACGCTAAAAGCGTCCCCACAACCACTGCTTTAACAATTCGAATCAGATCAGGTACCGATGCAAAACGCCACATGCCGCGATAACAACCAGCCCATACCGCTGTCATCATTTGTAGAAACACTACAATCGGCAACGTATTGAATATGACCATCAAAACCGAGGGGGGCAATTGCATTAAATTAAATCGCAGCCAAAATGCAATAACCCAAGCAACAGGCACCATCAATGTGTCATGCGCTAACACAATAAAGCGGTGCGTAATGATTCGACGTAACTTCATAACTTAATAACTCTGTACAAACGAATACATCGGGTTTTTCATTTCAACAAACCCATAAAAAATCGCATAAATAACCATCCCTGATAATAAAATTTCTATCAACCATTGTGAATGGCACATAGCCAGTAGCGCTAGCAGTGAAAAAATACTATTTAAAAAAATCATCACAAAAAGCACCTGAGTATGCGAATAACCCGCTTGATGTAACCGCTGATAAGCATGCAATTTATGGGCCTCAAAAATTTTATCCTTATGCCATACACGCCGCCACAACGTGAGCGTCGCATCCATCGTAAAAGCCAAATACAATATGAACCAAATAAACACCGATAATCCATATTCAAAATAACCAAACAACGCAAAAGGAATAACAAGAAATCCAAGAAAGCTGCTTGCAACATCACCCATAAAAATTTTAGCGCAAGGCCAATTCCACACTAAAAAGCCACACACACCCACAACCAGACACCAAGCTAAATACGCTAATTGGTGCGCACCTTGCATCCACAGTAATAAACCACCCATGCCGTAAAGTGTGATGGCTTCGACCGCAGCAATGCCATCTGTACCATCCATAAAATTATATAAATTAGTGGACCATACGGTCGCCACAACCAAAAGCACAAAGCCAACACCGTGCAACGCTGCCAACCAACCATGCAGGTAATTACTGTAATCCACTTCTAGAAGATAAAAAAACAAAACCGCTGCCACCATCTGGATCGAAAAACGTAACTTAGCGGGTAATCCGTTGATATCATCACAATATCCCAATACAACAATGATCAATGACGGCACACCCAATACTTTAAAACTGTCCCATGGTGCAAGCCCCAAATAAGGGAGAGCAATTAAACTGATAAAAAAAAGAAGGCAAAATACAACACCGCCTCCTCGTGGCGTAGGTTGTGAATGAGAAGAACGGTGATTCGGATGGTCCAATAACGCACGACTCAGTGCATACTGTCGATACAGTCCTGTAAAAAGTATGGATAATACAAAAAAGATGACTAGTATTAATGCAATTCCCATGCAAATATCCCTTAAAAAGCCGGGCTACAGTATATAACACTCACCAATCATTTTGCGAATTTAAAATAAGGTCAAGTTTGCAAAATGCTGAGTAAATGGTATATTCCCTATTCCATTACTTCCATGTAAAATCAGCGCCAATTTAAGCATATTAAGGACCTCCATGACCTCACAAACAAAGCGCAAAATTGCGGTGATTGGCCTGGGTTATGTTGGATTGCCCGTTGCCTGCGCATTGGCACAACACTCAACCGTTATTGGATTTGATAAAAATTCAAATCGAGTTCAAGAACTCAACAACGGTATGGATAACACTGGTGAAGTAACAGCAGCCATTCTGAACAATCCAAACTTAGTACTAACGGATAACGAACAACAACTCAATCAAGCTGATTTTTTTATTGTCGCTGTGCCCACGCCGGTTGATGATTCCAACCTTCCTGATTTATCTATATTACAAAAGGCCTCTGAACTGGTTGGGCGACACTTAAAACCTCGAGATATTGTCGTGTATGAATCGACTGTTTATCCTGGCGCAACAGAGCAAGATTGTGTGCCTATACTCGAACACGCTTCCGGGCTTAGATGCGGTGAGGATTTCACAGTGGGTTACTCCCCTGAGCGCATTAACCCTGGTGACAAAGAACACCGCCTTGAAACCATTGTGAAAGTTGTATCCGGACAAGATGAGCGAACGCTGGATATTATTGCACAAGTGTATGAGCAAATTGTCACAGCTGGTGTGTATCGCGCACCCAGCATTAAAGTCGCCGAGGCTGCAAAAGTCATTGAAAATACACAGCGCGATTTAAATATTGCACTGATGAATGAACTGGCACTGATCTTCGATAAATTTGGCATTGACACTTTAGATGTTATTAACGCCGCTGCAACAAAGTGGAATTTTCTTCCCTTTAAACCAGGACTCGTTGGTGGCCACTGCATTGGTGTGGATCCTTATTATTTGACACACCAAGCGCAACGCTATGGCTATCAACCACAAGTTATTCTAGCAGGACGACGTATTAACGATAATATGGGACAATACATTGCACAGCACACCATTAAACACCTCATTTTAGCAGACTCAACCATTAAAGGTGCACGCGTAGCCATACTCGGAATCACCTTTAAAGAAAATTGCCCGGATATTCGCAACTCAAAAGTCATCGATATCATCAATGAATTACAAAGCTACGGTATCACATGTTTGGTACACGACCCACGCGCTGATGCAGCAGCTGTGAAACACGAATACAATCTAGAGCTTGTCGATTTTGATGATCTGACGGCAATTAATGCCATGGTGCTCGCGGTACCACACGAAGAGTACAAGCATTTTGACGCCGGTGATTTAAAAAAACAATTTGCTTCACAGCCGATTATAATGGATGTCAAATCCATACTGGATCGTACCGCCTACTGCGATCTGGGCTTTACCATTTGGAGATTGTAAATGATTATTCTGGTCACAGGTGCTGCAGGATTTATTGGTTTTCATTTAGCGAAACGCTTATGCGAACGCGGTGATACCGTGATCGGTATCGATAACCTCAATGATTATTATGATGTGCGTATCAAAGAAACGCGCCTTGAAAAATTAGCACGCTATCCTAATTTTACTTTTATAAAACTCGACATTTCTAATAAAGAAGACATGGCGGCATTGTTTAAGCAGTATCAGTTTGACAAAGTCGCTCACCTTGCTGCACAAGCCGGTGTACGTTACTCTCTAACCAATCCCCATGCTTACATGGATTCTAATATTATTGGTTTTTGTAATATCCTTGAAGGCTGCCGTCACAATCACGTAAAGCATTTAGTGTACGCCTCTTCGAGTTCTGTTTATGGCGCGAATACAAATTACCCCTTTTCAGAAAATAATACCGTCGATCATCCAGTAGCATTGTATGCAGCCAGTAAAAAAGCCAATGAAGCCATGGCTCACGCGTATGCACACCTCTATCAAGTACCGTGTACAGGTTTGCGTTTTTTCACCGTCTACGGTCCTTGGGGACGTCCTGATATGGCGTTATTTAAATTCGTCAAAAATATCATTGAAAATAAACCAATCGATGTCTACAACTTCGGTGATATGCATCGTGACTTTACGTATATTGATGACATCATCGAGGGCGTCCTACGCGCACTCGATACTCCTGCAAAACCCAATCCAAACTGGTCTAGCGAACATCCTGATCCAGCAACCAGTTACGCCCCTTGGCGTGTCTACAATATTGGTAACGGTCATCCTGTCAAACTCATGGATTTTATTGCTGCCATCGAAAAATATCTGGATAAAAAAGCGCAACTTAATAAATTACCTATGCAAGCAGGCGATGTCCCTAAAACCGCTGCCGACACACGTAACCTCGAACACGATCTTGGATACCGCCCCAGAATAGGTATTGAAGAAGGAATCAAAAAATTTGTGGATTGGTATATGGATTATTATGGTAAAACAGCAAACAGTGATCGATAACCGCATACTGCATCACATACTTTATTTATCGCCTACCGATTTACTCCGAATATCCACCTTCACCGGCAAAATCATCATATTCAAACCCAGCGAGTAAATTTCACTTTGCATCGCAAACGCTGTCTTATTATGGTTAATTCGTTGAATCCAACGGTTACCTTCAAAAACCAATTGGCTGGCAAAAAAGGCACAACGCGGATAACGTTTACTGAGCTTTAATGCTTCCACGCCAATTTCTTCTGTGGGATCCACTGCTAAATGCAATATTGATGCGGCCGCCAAACCATTGGCATAGCAAAAATCCGTTAAATACTTAAGCTTATCATTGTCTCTCTTCTTAAGTGCAGCAATGCGACCACGTGCCACCACGGTTTTAGAGTCAATAATTGCAATATTTAAAAAAATAAAATTTTTATAATGATTATCAAATAACTGCCTAATTTTTAAAAGGGTATGCATCGCTACCCCTTGTGATTCACTCACCAAAATAATCGCTGTTTCTTCTTTGACATTTGGTAAAATAGGTTGATAAAAAGGCTCTCTCAATGGAACATACAAATCGCGATCCAATTGCTCCAACATCTTACTCGACATCATATAGTCTTTACGAATGTAAATACAACTCCATAGTAACAAACCAATAAAAATAACTGCAATCCACCCGCCAGTTGTAAAACCCGTAATAGTCATCACCACCAACACAATTGCGCAAAAAAGTGCTGCTAAAGCAACTAAAAATAAATTAATGTAATCACGCCATTTATTTTGATTGGTTTGCAAACTGTATTTGAGAAGTCCCAAGAGCGCGATGGTAAAAGCTAAAAATACGCTAATACTGTAAATAACAACTAAGATTTTGACATAGCCCCCAGTTATAAATAATAAAACCAATGCAGCTATACCAAACATCAAAATACCATTTTGACGCACCAAGCGACTTGAAATACTTACAAATGCTTTAGGCACCCATTGATCCATCGCCATATTAGACAATACAGAAGGTCCACCTAAAAAACCGGTGTTGGAAGCAATAAATAACAAGCCTGCCTCAAGCAACAAGGTTAAGATTAACAGAGCATGGCCAAACGGAGCATTCTGCAAAATAGCACCAAATAATACAGCATTGAGTGTTTTCCCAGGCTCAGGACTCACCTGCCATAACAAATACAATAATAAAATACCACCAGCCATAAAACTGAGTGAGATTGCCATGTAAATCATGGTAATTTGACCCGTTTTAACCCGAGGTCTTTTTAATGAAGTCACGTTGTTTGATACAGCTTCCAAACCTGTATAGGTACCACCACCTTGAGCATAGGCATGCATAAAAATAGAAAATAAAAACATGAAGCCAAATTGATTCCACAAAAAATCTGCATGTGATGCAGCATGCACTGTCGTAGGCACTAAAATAGGAGCATGATCTATCACGCCATAGGTAATTAAACATACATGAGTAATAATAAAACCTAAAAAGATGGGGATTAATACTTTTATTGATTCTTTCATACCGCGCATATTCAGATAGGTCAAAAATAAAATTAATAGCGCAGAACAAATCTGTGGGACAATTTTGGGGTAAACAGGTAATAAACTAAATAAAGCATCCACACCACTGGCAATCGAAATCACTATTGTTAATACATAATCAATAATCAAACCAATCCCGGCAATTAAACCAGCGTAGTCTCCGAGGAGTAAACTGGCAACTTTATAACCACCCCCACCATTAGGAAATAATTTAATGATTCGAT
>CAZFAA010000003.1:0-58100 GCA_964516605.1 uncultured Coxiella sp.
GGCAACAGCAAAAATTGCATTGGTCACTGGATTTCGATCCTATTGAGTTGATGTGAGACACTGCTCAAAAAATGCGATACAATTGCGGTTCATATGTTAGATAAGAAAATAAATACAGTGAAAAAATGGGCTGGAATGAGCGTGTGTTCCATGCTGTTAATTTTTTCCGAAATATCCGGTGCGCAAACTGCTTCTGAAATGGATTTACCGGCACCGCAGCAAACCAACACACTGAATCCGCATACGCATAAAACAGCTGTTTTTGATTACAATACAATTAATACAGTGTTGTGGCCAATTGTTACGCAGTACACAGCCTTCCCTAACGTACCAGCATGGTATTCGAACTCTGAGCAGCCACCATTACCAATACCAGATCACACACATTTTCTAGGCAAGCTTTTGACTTTGCGCGATGCGATTTGGATTGCATTACGCAATAATCCTTCTGTTAAAGGCAGTGAGGCGCAGCGTATTCTGGATAAATTTGGCTTAGCTTTAGCGCGGTGGAATTTCCAACCGCAGTTTACAGACAGTTTTGCATACACTAAGAATGTAGCAACTGGCCAAATTACTACCACAACAACAGGAAATGTGAGTTTAAATACACCGTTTGGAACCAATATCCAATCTGGATTTACCAATAATACTCAAGGCTATTTCGATAGTAGCAATGGTTACTCGACTACGGTGACACAACCGTTTATGAATGGTGGTTGGCTGACACAGTGGAATAATTATTTGACGGCAGTGGATAGTGAAATACAGCAGCAGCTAACCTTTAAGCAAAGTATTATGACTGTTGTGACCACAGTGATTTCAAATTACATGCAGCTCATATCTGATTACAACAGTTTAAGGCTAACCAAAATAGACTATGACGTTACACAAAAGCAGTTGAAGCAAGATCAGTTGCAATTACAAACCGGTAGGATGTCGCGCAGCGCCTTTTTGCAAGAACAAGTGACAGCGCAAAATGATAAGTTGCAGATCGTGGAAGGAGAGAATTCAGTCCAAACCAGCTATCAGACGTTGCTAACCAGTTTAGGCTTAGTATCTACGGCAAAAATTAATATCGATCAAAATATCGATACCACGGGTTTTGAAGAGCCTAGCATGCAAACCTGTATTGATTTAGCTCTACGGTATAATCCTGCTTATTTGCAAGCAAAGCTCAATGTGGATAATGCGCAGCGTGCTTTGACCAATGCAATCAATGGATTGATGCCAACATTAACGGCCAGTGGTACATTTGATTATGGCAGTGGCCAGAAAACAAGTCCGGTATTTGGTGTCAACTTTTCAGTACCAATTGATGATATGAATGCACGCAGCGCACATATTACCGCCAAGGTGGATTTAGAAAACGCTAAGATTGCACTGACAACAGCACGTCAAGAAGTGATCAGTAATGTCATCACGCAATGGAAAACGGTACAAGCAGCGATAGCACAAATTAAGATTGGTCAGGAACAGGTGGCGATGCAGTTGCAAGTCGTTAAAAACACCAACTTGTTGTTGCATTATGGGCGTACGACCATGTTTGAATATTTGCAACAACGTAACACCTTACTGACTGATGCCCAATCATTAGTGAGCGACCAAACAAGTTATATCAATGCTGTGGCAACACTGGATAACACTATGGGTACAACACTGGATCGTTGGAATATAAAACTTAGGTATTAACTATGAAAAGACTATTACTGCTTATAGGATTAAGCGTCGCCAGTTTGGTATTGTTAGGCTGTAGCTCTAAAAAAGAGTCAGCTAAAGTGAAAGAAACGATTGTCGTTGCAACCAAACAAGTGCCTATTAAACATCTGTATTTTTCTGGCGTGATTCAGCCTATTAAGACCGTATCTGTGTTAAGCCCCGTCGATGGGACTATTGAGAAACTTAATTTTGTATACGGTCAGAATGTTAAAAAAGGCCAGTTGTTGGCTGTGGTGAATTCGTTGAAATTGATGGACACATTTCGTGAGGCGGTTAGTTCATTTTTATCTAAAAAAACAGAGTATTTAACGCAAGCGCAAAATTTTCAAGGTGCGCAAGTGTTGTATAGAGCTGGCGTGATCAGTGAGCAGGATTATGTTGGGGAGAAGAACACCTACGAAAACAGTGTGTTGGATTTTTTTCAAGAAGAGTACCAACTTAAAAAAGTATTAACTACAGTTGGCATAGAGCCTGGCGCAATTGAAAAATTAAACATTTCGGATACAGGGAAAATTCAGAAATTATTTGCAAAACAATTTAATCGTTTAAACATCATCGCTCCCTCAACCGGTGTGGCATTGTTTCCATTGCCTGCACAAGGTCAGGGTGATGGTAGCGGCGACAGTGGTAGTGGCAGTGGCTCCAGCAATGCTATCAGCGTCGGCTCCCAACTACATGAAGCACAACTGATTTTATCGATCGGTGATCTGGAAGGATTTTCTATTGATATGAATGTCAATGAGGTCAATATTGATAGCATCAAACAAGGTATGAAGGCGACGGTAACTGGCGATGCTTTTGCGCAAGTAACTTTGTCAGGTTTTGTATCGTACGTAGCTTCACAAGCGCAGCCTGCCCAAGGCGGAGATTCTAGTGGAGGCAGTGTTTTCAAAGTGAATGTCAGCGTGCCTAAAGTAGATGGTAAGGATTTAAGGTCAGTGCATGTTGGCATGACCGCTAAGATTGATCTTCCTATTAAGGGTGCACCACAAATTATGTTACCTATTGATGCTGTATTTAAAAAGGATGATGTTAATTACGTTACCATTGTGGATGAAAAAGGCCGACATAAAGATGTGCCTGTTATAACAGGAGATACTACGTTAACTGATGTTGTTATTCTAAGTGGTGTGGTAGCGGGACAAAAGGTGGTGGTTCGTGATCAAGTTTGAACATGTTGTTAAAACATATCAAATGGGTAAGTATGAATATCAAGCATTGCGTGGCGTCACATTTACTATTGAACAAAACGAATTAGTTTCAATTGTTGGGCCATCAGGTTCTGGGAAAACCACAACCATGCATTTGATGGGATTGTTGGATTCGCCCAGCAGCGGTGAATATTATTTAGATGGCAAACCCACAGCTAATTTCAGCCGTGATGAACAAGCTTTTTATCGTAATGATAAAATCGGCTTTATATTTCAGCAATTTCTTTTATTATCACGTTTTAATGCATTGGATAATGTTGGCCTGCCTTTGTTATATCGTGGTGTGCCAAGGCATGAGCGTATCGAAAGAAGTTATGCTATTTTGGACAAGGTTGGCATGAAAAAGTATGCCCATCATAAACCGTTAGAGCTTTCAGGTGGGCAGCAGCAACGTGTGGCGATTGCTCGTGCGTTGGTGGGGGATCCCGAACTGATTTTAGCAGATGAACCAACAGGTGCGTTAGATACTAAGACCACTAGCATTGTTCTCGATTTATTAAGATCCTTTTCTGATAAGGCAACCATTGTCATTATTACGCATGATTTAGATATTGCTGCTGAATGTCCGCGCGAGATTCATATCCGTGATGGCGTGATTGAAAAAGATATTGTGAGCAAATCTAAAAAATAGAGATCATTTTGTATGCACATCATTACGCATTTTAAGGAAGCCATAACCAATTTAATTTCTTCAAAGATGCGTTCTTTTCTCGCAATTTTGGGCATTTTAGTGGGTACGGCATCAGTTGTTGCCTTAATCTCATCCAGTCAATTAGCCACGCAACATGCCTTAGAGCAGTTTAAATCATTAGGTACTAATTTATTGGCAATGGATTTACAGCAAGCGCAATCATCGGATGGATCGACATCAACAACAAATCAACAACAATTCACAGAAGCGGATATTCCGTTGCTTGAAAAAGCTGTTCCAGAAATTCAACTAACAGCTGCGTATATTAATTTATACAACCCCATCAGTTTTATGGGTATGCAATATCAAGGTCAAGTTATTGGTGCAACGCGTGCATTAGCTCAAATTGCTAAAATTGATGTCGCACAAGGGCGCTTTGTGTCATCGTTAGATGTTCACAGTTACTACTGTGTGATTGGCGATAAGTTAGCAGCTGGGATACGCAGTCAAGGTTATCAACCCATTGGCCAGCAGCTTAAAATTGGCTCTACTTATTTCACCATAGCGGGTGTGCTCAAGCCCTGGCAGCCTAATTTATTTATTTATGCCGATATCGATAACGGAGCTATTATTCCACTTGGTACCAGTTATGTATTATCCAATCAAGCACAAGTGAGTAATGTATTATTTCGCTTAGTGCTCAATCCAGATTTGGCGTCGATTCAGTCTGCGATTAAAGATCAAATGACTTTTTTGCTTCCAGATATTCAAGTGCAATTTCGAAATCCGCAGCAAATTATTGGTATTGTTGCAAAGCAGCGCCAAACCTTTACGTTTTTATTAGCTTCTATCGGTGGTATTGCATTGCTGGTGGGTGGTATTGGTGTCATGAATATTATGTTGGTTTCGGTTGTGGAGCGACGGCGTGAAATTGGTATTCGTATGGCGATCGGTGCGCGTCAGATCGATATACTCATGATGTTTTTAATTGAATCCATCATCTTAACTATTTTTGGTGGGTTGATGGGTATCATTTTAGGGGTATTGGTTTCATTTGGTGTAGCTGAAGCATCTAAGTGGGCTTTCACTATTTTTGTGACCCCTGTTACATTGGGTTTTTCAGTTTCAGTTATCGTCGGCGTTTTATCCGGGTTTTACCCAGCACTCAATGCTTCGCGCTTGGATCCAGTGCAATGTTTAATGGACGACTAATTGTTATCCTATCCATACCTGTGCTCTTAAAACTGGCCAACGGCTCCTAAACCAAGGTTATTTTAATGATGCATCTCTTGCATATGTTGTAGCTTCATCAAAAAGCGTTTGGTTTTTTCTTCATGCAAGCAGAAAGTCACGGCCAAATACATAATACCAATACTAAACACCAGCAACACCAGCATATCCCAACCGAAGGGGATGATGTTGCGGCCACCACCAAAACTGCCTAAGTATGAAATCAGCGCCATGCCGCTGAAATAAGGCCAAACCCAGATGGATGCTTTGTAATCCAGATGCAGTTCACGTCCGCGTTTGGTGCCGTAGTGGTATATAAATAAAAATACGACGCTGATGCTTAAGCAAAAATCCATCTTCCAAATAATATCCCAGCCACTCCAATACGTGAGCAAGTTACAAAAATAAAATGCTGCCGTGGCCCACACGCGAATGAAGGGTAATTTAAGTGGGCGTTTGTAATCAGGGACGAGTTTACGTAGCGTCAGTAAGCAAACGGGTGTGATGACGTAGCTGGCAGCCATCAATGAAGTTAGAAAGCTGATCATTTTGCGCCAACCAGGTAACGGTGCAAAAGTTAGCATGCCAATCATAAAACAAACGATTACAGCAAACCATGGATGCCCATGTTTATTGCGTAATTCAAAAAATTTCGGCAAGTAATCATTCTTACTCATTGCAAACAAGGCGCGCGCTGAACTTGAAATATACATCAGTCCTGCCGCGAGGGGGCCCACAATCGCGCCGACGTATAAGATGGGCATCAACCAGTAATGCTGGCTTTGTTCAATGATGCCAGCGAAAGGACTATTATTGCCAGGGATGCTCAAGTGATTCCAGCCATTTTTGATATTGTCAGGCGTGAGTGCGCTGATTAGTGTCGTTTGTAAGAGTAAATAAATAACCAGACACACGGCTATGGATCCAATTACTGCAACGGGCAGTGCTCGCGCTGGGTTATGCGCTTCACCAGCCATTTCACAGGCTTGTTTAAAGCCATTAAAAGCAAACACAACACCACCAGTTGAGATTGCTGATAACACGCCATGCATGCCATACACTAAAAACGGTGAATTGAGCGGATGGGAAATTTTAGAAGGGGTGAAGAATACCGCGAGTAATACCAAGCAGATAAACACAGGAATCACGATCTTTAACAGCGTGAACACATTATTTAAACGAATGAGCCAGTTAATGGAAAAAATATTCAGGGTTGTCATGCCGAGCATGAGCACACCGGCTGTTATATAGCCAGTTTCCGTTAAACCACCCGTCGCGTCAGTTAAGTGGGGGAAAAAATAATTGAGGTATTGAATCACTGCTTGCACTTCAGTGGGCGCCAGAGCAATGTAGGACAGCCAAATAATCCATGAATAAATAAAGCTCACGATGGTGCCGTGTGTGTAACGTGGAATGCGTGATGTGGAACCCACAATCGGAATCATCGCACTCATTTCAGCGTAGGTATACGCAATAATAATCACAGCAAAGCCTGCAATAATCCATGCTAAAAAGGCGCCAGGCCCTGCTAATTGTGCGGTGTAAAAAGCGGCGAACAGCCAACCTGAGCCTAAAATGGCGCTAATCGATGCAAAAAGAAGTGATACAGACGAAATGGACCGTTTGTGCATGTGCTCCTGAGCTCCTGATTGTTTAAAAGTCAGTATAGTACCCTAATTGTTTTTATTTGTAATATTAATTTGATTTCTGTTCTAAACTTGTTAAAGTTGTCCACGGAAAATGCATAGGTAAATTGAGTGAGGAAGTCAGCTTATGAGTAATAAAAATCCCAATGGCATCTTTTTGCCACGAATTTCTTTTTTATTTTTATATATGCTAATGATGAGGCTCTTATGTGAACTGATCGTATATCCACGCTCTGTGGATATGGCCGAACAGAAATTTTTCGCTCCTCACGAGCAAGCTAAAAATATAGCGCGTATGTTAACCGAGCTTATGTGGGCAGGAGGTTTTGTTGCACTCGCACTCGGCTCCTGTGTTTTTTATAAACTAGGCCGTCATTTCTCATCTGGTAAAGCAGCCGGTAGCGAAACCGAAGCGCTGTTGCCATCGCAACAAAGTGGTGGTCGGTGGACCTATTATAATCCGCGTGCGGCTAGCCTGATAGCCTTAGCATTGACACAATTATTGGCAGCTCTTAGTCTTTACACCATTGATAACATGGTGCGTTTTGTAGCTGATGGTGATCTGGATTTTAAGGCACGAGTGGCAGTTAGTGTTACAGCCACTGTTTTAGCAGTAGCTCAGATTTTTAATTTTTTAAATATGATGCGACCTTTTAGCGTTCAGGCGTTACCAGATATTGTTGGGCGAAAAGGTCTTTTTGCTGGTCTAAATGCGATCGATCAGTTTTTACGAAATGACTTATGGACGACCCGTCGTGTGGAAAACTCGCCCACCGTTTAGGACGCATAATTTTTTTGCATTAAAAATAGGAGCCGTATAATGAAACTGAAATTATTAGTCATCACAGGATGTTTTTATTCTCTATTATCTGTGTCCAGTGCTTTTGCTGGTAATATTGGTGTGAATTGTGATGCTACAACACCAGTGTTGCAGCCCGGTACAGCGGAATGGAAAGCGTGTTACATGAAATCGTCAATTGATTTATGTAATGCAAAATACACGTATCAACGTCTGCAACCGAGTTGCGGTTGTAATCAAGATTGCTTAGATAAAGTGCTTAAACAAAATTATACAAAAATGCGTAGCCAAGTATGTGGCTATGAAGCACACAATAATTTTTTACCGAGTTTGCCAACGCCAGTCACGGAGCATGCTTGCGAAGTGGATTGGGGTTGCTATATTGGTCAGGCTAGTTGTAACGCTTAACGTGGGTTTTTATAATAGGCCGATATCACATCTCTCGGCCTTATATAATTATGATGGAAAATAGGTTTTCATCATTTTGTCATGTTTCGATGCGTTGCTGTGTGATGTGTTTGAATTTTTAAAATACATACATTCAAAAAAAACATATTTATACATTACGTCACGTCAGTGACGCTATCTCGATTCTCTGCTTTCAATATTTATCTCGTTTACCGCTTACCGTTTACCGCTTATTATGTAGCTCATTCATAATCTAAAGTAGGTCGCCTATGTCTTCTCCTAAAACATTAGTTCTTGTTGACGGTTCATCGTACTTATTTCGTGCATACCATGCGCTGCCACCACTTATGACGACAGCCGGTCAGCCGACGGGGGCGATTTATGGCGTGCTGAATATGCTCAAACGTTTGATGGCAGATTATAAGCCTGATTATGTAGCGGTCGTATTTGATCCCAAAGGTGGTTCGTTTCGCAATCAACTTTATAAAGAATACAAAGCGAATCGTGTGGTGATGCCAGATGAGCTGCAAGTGCAGATTAAACCATTACATGATGCCATTCGTGCCATGGGTTTTCCGCTCGTGATTGTGGACAATATGGAGGCTGATGATGTGATTGGAACGCTTGTGTGTGAAGCACAAAAGCAGCAACTTCATACTATTGTGTCGACAGGTGATAAAGATATGGCACAGTTGGTCAATGAGCACACGACATTGATTAATACGATGTCGAATCACACTTTGGATAGCGCAGGTGTGTTTGAAAAATTTGGTGTGAGGCCTGATCAAATTGTCGATTACCTCACCTTGATTGGTGATACCTCAGATAATGTGCCGGGTGTGCCGAAAGTTGGCCCTAAAACAGCAGCAAAATGGCTCAGTCAATATGAAACTTTGGATAATTTGATCGGGCATGCACAAGAGATCACCGGCAAAGTAGGCGAATATTTTCGCGCTTTTATTCCACAAATACCATTAACACGTCAATTGGTTACGATTAAATGTGATGTGGATCTGCCACAAAAACCACAGGATTTAATCTTATCTGCACCGGACACAGTGCGGTTGCGAGAACTGTTTACCGAGCTTGAGTTTCGTAATTGGCTGAAAGAACTCAAAGAAGTCGATGCGCCGATTGTGGCAAAAGAAAAACACTACGAGACAATTTTAGATGACGCTACCTTAGCGTTATGGATTAAAAAGCTTAACACAGCCAATGTGATTGCCTTTGACACTGAAACAACGAGCCTAGATAGCATGCAAGCGCAGTTGGTTGGGGTGTCATTTTGTGTCGAACCTTTTGTCGCAGCATATGTACCACTGGCGCATGATTGTTTGGATGCGCCCGCGCAATTAGAGCGTGATGCTGTTTTACAGCAATTAAAACCGATCTTAGCAGATACTAATAAAACGATTGTTGGCCAGAATTTAAAATACGATATGAAAGTATTAAAGCAATATGGCATTGAGATCACCGCCAAAACCTATGATACGATGCTGGAGTCTTATGTATTAGACAGCAGTCGTGCGCGCCATGATATGGATTCATTAGCGCTAGACTATTTGGGCTACACGACACTCACTTTTGAGGACATTGCTGGTAAAGGGGCTAAACAGCTCACCTTCAATCAAGTTGATGTCGATACGGCGACTCGTTATGCGGCCGAAGATGTGGATATTACGTTGCAATTGCATCAGTGTTTTATGACAGAGTTGAATGCACTACCGAGTGTCAAAAAAGTATTGGATGACATTGAAGAACCATTAATGCCGATTTTAGCGGGTATGGAATACCGCGGTGTGTTAATTGATGCTACGCTGCTGCATCAACAAAGTCAGCTCTTAACACAGCGCATTGTGCAATTGCAAAAAGATATCTATACGATGGCGGGTGAAGAATTTAATATTGATTCCCCCAAGCAATTACAGCAAATTTTATATGATATATTGCATTTGCCCATTTTAAAAAAAACACCGACGGGGCAACCATCTACAGCTGAAAATGTGTTGCAAGAGTTGGCGCATGATTATCCGATTCCCAAGTTAATTTTAGAGTATCGATCTCTAGCTAAATTAAAATCAACGTATACGGATAAATTACCCCAGCAAATCGATTCACGAACAGGACGCGTTCATACGCATTACAATCAAACCACTACGTCAACAGGGCGTTTATCCTCGCGGGATCCAAATTTACAAAACATTCCAGTGCGTCATGAGCAGGGCCGTAAAATTCGCCAAGCATTTATTGCCCCAAAGGATTGCATGTTGTTATCGGCGGATTATTCACAAATTGAATTGCGCATTATGGCGCATTTATCAAAAGATCGAGGATTATTGAGTGCCTTTGAGCAGGGTCTCGATGTGCATCAGTCTACGGCTGCTGAAGTATTTAATGTGGCATTAGCAGACGTGACACCAGAATTACGGCGGCGTGCTAAAGCAATTAACTTTGGTTTGATGTATGGCATGTCGGCATTTGGTTTGGCACAGCAGCTTGGAATTGAACGCTCCGAGGCACAACAGTACATGCAGGTTTATTTTGAGCGTTATCCGTATGTTCAACAATATATGCATCAAGCACGCGAGTTAGCAGCTCAGCAAGGGTATGTTGAAACGTTATTTGGGCGGCGCGTGTTTGTACCCGAAATTAGTAGTTCTAATATTCATAAAAAACAGGGTGCAGAGCGTGCTGCGGTTAATGCACCGTTGCAAGGTACGGCAGCGGATATCATTAAATTAGCGATGCTCGCTGTGCAGGGTTGGATTGATGAGACTCGCTCGCATGTGAAGATGATTATGCAGGTACATGACGAACTTATTTTTGAAGTACCAAAACAAGATATAGAGAGTGCGCGTGCGCACATTAAGTTGCATATGGAGCAAGCGGCTGTGTTAGCAGTACCGTTGATTGTTGACATTGGTGTTGGCGCTAACTGGGATGAAGCACATTGATTGATCAACAATTCATACAAAATCCTTATGCAGTCTATACACAGATGGCGCAACAAGGTGATGTTTTTTGGGATCAGCATTATCGTTCGTGGTGTGTGCTGGGATATGATGCGGCGTGTCAGGCGCTAACACATGCTGATTTTTCAGCTGACATCAGCGATTTTTTGTTGACAACTACCTTCCCACGTAAAGCACAGTCTCACGTATTACCCTTGGTTGATTTTTTTAAGCAGTGGTTATTTTATTTAGACCCACCACAGCATACTGTATTGCGCCGTCAGCTCAGCACGATTTTCTCACAAAAAGCGATTGCAGAGTATCAACCTCAGGTGGAGTGCATCGTCGCAGAGGTATGTGGTTCTCAGCATGGCACATTTGATTTCGTCACGCATGTTGCACAAGTGATTGCATCGCGCGTTATGGCGCATGTTTTAAATTTACCAGCAGACGTTGCGCCACAATTGCTACAGTGGACTTTTGAGTTAGCGGGGTTTCTCGATGGCTTTGTGCGCACACCGGATACGTATCAGCCGGCGCTGAAAGCTATGCAAGAAATGCAGTCCTATTTTAAATCTGATTGGGTTTTAAAGACGATGTTGCTGACGACGGGAATTGACACCACAATTAGTTTTTTATCGAGTGCGGTGTATTTATTATTACAGAATCCTGAGCAAATAATGCTATTAAAAAATCAGCCTGGTTTAGTAGATTTAGCGTTGGATGAATTCATTCGCTTTGAACCCGCTGCGCATTTAAATGTGCGTCGTGCTACATGTGATCTGCGTTTTCAGGGTTGTGATATAAAGCAGGGCGATATGGTCAGTATTTTTTTAGCGGCAGCCAATCGTGATCCACGATTTTTTAACGAACCTAATCAGTTGGATTTGCAGCGTAATCCTAATCCACACCTGTCTTTTGGTTATGGTATACATTATTGCTTGGGTCGATTGCTTGTGCGTTTGACAGCGCGCACGTGTATTGCGTATATTTTTCAGCATTGGCCGCACTTGAAGCAATTGGATCATACAGTGATATGGACGATGGGCACATCCTTACGGCAGATACAGTTATTAACAGTGAGTAACAGTCGTGATTAAATTTTTTAATGCGTTGACATTTTTGCAGCGAAAGTTGCAAAAGCTTTTTAATGCGAAAACAGTGGGTGTGCGTGTATTGGTGTTTAATGAGCAAGGTCAAGTGTTATTGATTCGGCACACGTATACAGCAGGTTGGCATTTTCCAGGTGGCGGTGTGAATGCGCGTGAAACACCAAAGCAGGCGGCCTTACGAGAAGCATATGAAGAAGCGGGTATCAAAACCCAAGATGAACCGACTTTGATGGGGTTTTATTATCAAACGGTACGTGGTGCAGATGATTACGTTGCGCTATATCTCATTCATTCGTTCATTCAGTATGTTGTATCTAGTCCTGAAATAGCGGAAATACGTTGGAGTGATCCAGATCAGTTGCCAGAGGGTACCTCAGAGTCAACATATCAACGTTTGCGCGAATATTTTGACAGCGCCCCAATGTCAGATCGATGGTAGTGTCAGACCAGGCGATTCTCCCTACTCAACCGTTACCGACTTCGCTAAATTCCGTGGTTGATCGACATCTGTTCCTTTTAATACCGCCACGTGATACGCGAGTAATTGCAATGGTATCGTGTAAATAATGGATGTGATGGAATCAGGTGTCGATGGAATTTTAATGACGGTTAGATTTTTTGTATGCTGCCAATCGAGTGTTTCATCACTAAAAATGTATAACTGACCACCGCGTGCTTCCACTTCTTTAATGTTCGATTCTAACTTATCGTGCAGGGAATCATTGGGTGCAATCACAATCACTGGCATATCCCCATCCACCAAAGCCAGCGGCCCATGTTTCAATTCGCCTGCGGGATAGGCTTGTGCATGAATATAAGCGATTTCTTTAATTTTTAACGCGCCTTCGAGTGCTACGGCATATGATCTGCCACGACCTAAATAGATCGCTTTGTGTTTATCAATAAATTGATTGGCCACTTGTTCAATTTGTTTATCTAAGGCGGTGACTTGTTCTGCCAGTTTCGGTAATTTGTTCAAATCATCAATTAATGCTTGCTGTGCTTTGGCGTCCAATTTATGGTGTTTACCGAGCGCTAAGGTTAATAATAATAAAGCCGCCAATTGCGCTGTAAACGTTTTAGTAGCTGCGACGCCAATTTCAATACCCGCTTTAGTAATAAAGTTTAAATCCGTTTCGCGCACGAGTGTACTGTGTGCTACATTGCAAATCGCCAGTGTTGCGGCAACATGCTGCTCTTTTGCTTTGCGCAGCGCAGCGAGCGTGTCAGCCGTTTCGCCTGATTGTGATAAAGCAACAAATAGAGTATGAGGTTCACTGACGCTATCACGATAGCGGTATTCACTGGCAATTTCCACCTGACAGGGAATGCCCGCTAATGCTTCCAGCCAATATTTAGCAATAAGGGCGGCATGAAAACTGGTGCCACAAGCGATAATCACGACACGCTGAATCGTAGGTAAGATGCTCATCGCTTTATGTCCAAAGCAATGATCGCTGATACTGTTATTAAAAAGATGATTACACAGAGTATCGGTTAGTGCTTGCGACTGTTCGTAAATTTCTTTTTGCATGTAATGTCTAAAATTACCTTTAGACGAAGCGCTGGCACTGATGGATGAAAATTTTATTTTGCGCTCAACCAGCTCATGTTGCTTATTTTCAATAAGCACTTTATCACGCGTCAAGATTGCTAAATCACCTTCTTCAAGATGAATAAATTGTTGGGTAACAGGCAGCAAGGCAATTTGATCCGATGCAATAAAGTGCTCGCCAAAACCAATACCAACAACCAGAGGACTGCCATAACATGCGCCAAAAAGCATTTCAGGTGCGTCTTCAAAAATAATACCCAGTGCATAGGAGCCTTTGAGCTCTTCTAGGGCATGGCGTATCGCTTGGCGGTGATTGGGGTGCTGTTGATAATAGTAGTGAATCAAATGACAAATTACTTCGGTATCTGTTTCAGACAGAAAGACATAGCCCAGCCCAATCAATCGTTCGCGCAGAGCCAAGTAGTTTTCAATAATGCCATTGTGCACAACGGCTACTTTTTCTTGTGAAATGTGAGGGTGCGCATTGCGTTCACTGGGTTCACCATGTGTTGCCCAGCGTGTGTGGGCAATGCCCAATTGACCATACAGCTCATGTTTTATAAGCGCTTCTTCTAATTTCGACACCTTACCTAAAACGCGAATGCGCTCTATTTTAGATTTTGCGCGACACACCGCAATACCCGCTGAGTCGTAACCGCGATATTCGAGACGCTTTAAACCTTCGAGTAATATAGGAGATACATTACGTTCTGCAATGGCACCAACGATTCCGCACATGGGTATTGTCCTAATTCTAGTGGATGTACTTTAGAGTATATACCACAAATTTGGTAAGGCGCGAAGTTGGTGATAAGAATTCATTTGACTCACACAGGTTAAAAATATTGATATATTGTAACAAATGATATATGGTATCATTTTTAACATTAAACGTTATAACACATTATATGGGGTATTATCATGAGCGGATGTAATCACAGTCACAGTCACAGTCACAGTCACGGTCATTCAGAGCAAAAACACGCAGACAGATGGACAAATGCGGCTGCGGTCATAGGAGGTGTAGCCAGTTTCTTAAGCGATGCTTTTTGGTTAGCAGATATGATTGATACCTTCGGTGGACTGGAGACTGACGTAATGGGCTTATCTCGTTATGCGATTGCGTTTGGTTGTACCATAGCGTTATTTTCAGCTTGTGGCGCTGCTTATTGTCATCGAGTACTGGATACAAAAAATCAGCAAGCAGCCGATCAAAGCACCTCGAGTGAGTCTGAGTCAGGGGCAGATGCTACAAAGCCATTGCTTCGTGTTCAGAACTCCTTAACGCTATGGCAAAAGATAGCTTTATTAGGCGACTTTTTATCTCATGCCGGTGACGTAGCAGGGCCGATGATGTTTGTTATTAGTTTAGCCGCAAAGGATCATTTGTCGCGCAGTGCAAAAATAGGCTCTCAAGTAGGTACCTTGTTGTTAGGAGGATTGGGTGCTTTTGCTGGCGTTAGAACGTGTAAAAATACGATGATGCAAGCGCAGGGAGGAAATGCAGCTCACTCTTGTAATCATCATTAGCCAGTTTATTTTTTAAAAATCAGGCACAGCAGTAGATGCTTTAAATGCAACTGTTGCATGTGCCTTTTATTTCTATAAGAGAGTCATCGATTAGAAAGTGATGCTGCCTGGACAAACTAATCAAAAAATCGACAACTGATTTATCCATTATTTCAGAAGCGGTTAGGCATTTTCTGCAAATAAAAATAATACCATGATAGGTTGTGTCTAAGTGGTCTAATTGCGTGCAAAACACGTACTTATTTTCTGCGTCAATACGATGCAGTATTTTGCGGTCAAGGAAATATTCAATGACGCGGTATACTGTTGTGGGTTCAGCGCTGTCTCTCTTTTTTTTCAGCTTGTCCAATACCTCATACGCGCTGATTGGTTTTTTTGATTTTATAAAAATATCTAAAACAGCTTTGCGAAGATCTGTTAATTTAAGGGTTTCATCTAAGGCGAGTAATTTATCAAATACTTCATTTTTTGATGACGCGTTTCCCATAAAAACCTCTAAAATTTAGCTGAACAAGAGAGGTCTAACCTAATGTATTTGAGCCAAAAAATCCAGCCGATTTTTGATACTGTTTTATTTTTTATGCAAATCAGGCGACTAATAATTGTTATTTTATAACAATTGATATATTATGTCATATAAGTATGATTGCAAAAAGGGGTATCACATGAGTTTAGGGTTTGATGATTTATTGCGTCGTGTCAATGGTATAGCTCAAGAGTATGAACAATTGATCAAGCAAAAGCATAAGCCGACACAGGGGCCACGTCGATTGCTGTCTGTTTTATTTGATCCTCTCTATACGCCGGGTAAGGTAGGTAAGAAGCGATTTGAGACCTTATTTGTGCCCCTTGTGTCTAGCAAGTTGTGCCACCTTCAGCAATCTATAGAGGATAACAAGGTGAATAAGCATGAAGCCGCTTCATTATTAGCGAGTTGGTTATGTTTGTTTTTGTCAGCAGCTGAAGCAGAATGCCTGGGGGCGGGCCGGCTATATAATCGTGTTGATGCGTTGATTCAAGAGGCCTTGGGGTTATCGTTCAACCCGGACCTTAGTGTGAGTGTCTATGAGATAGATAATCAGCGTCGCGAGTATGAAGTTCTTTGTCGTACCAAAAGACAAGAGATCATCATTCACAATTATGCGGTTGACCTACGACTGAATCTTCCCCGCCAATCTTATTTAACACCGAGTAAAATTGTTCTTAAATTTTCAGATATTTTAGATAGCTATAAAAAAAGCAGTGAGCCATCCCCATCACGCAGCAGAATTTTTTCATTGTTATTTAATCCAGGGCAGGCGCCAAGAGGCGCGGTAGGTGAGCAACGTTTCAAGCGTTTTGAGGATGTGCGGCGTAAAATTAGTAGCTATAACAATTCTATTTTAGTGCTCAGGTACCTTATTACAACGTTATTAGCGGAGACGGCCGCAGGCAGAAGTCGATTGTACAGATGTGTTCATGCATTTATTGTAGAGATGCTTAATGGAGAAAGCATGCAACTCTTTATGCAAAGAACAGCAGGCATAGAAAAGCTGCCAGCATATACTGCTACTGAAGATCCGCCACCAGCATATATTCGTACTTAAGGTCAGCCACCAGCATGCGGTACTTAAAAAAGCTATCCTACAAAATGTGTTGGCATGGCGGGTGAAAACACATTCTGATCCGTTTCATCAAAGTGTTTACTGGCTGCATTGCTCACTTGATAGCGCTTTTGGCGCATTAGATTCAGCACATCTTGGTTGGAGGCTGCTGCATTAGCGTAATAGGTTGCGGGCGACCCAGGTATGATGTTGGGTTTGCTTTTCATGGATTCAAAATATAAAAAGATCGATGCTTCATGCAATTGCATTTCCAGTATATCGCCTTGCCCGCTTAAAAATTCAGGGAATAAATAAGTAAAGGCAATTTGATCCATTAAAGCTTTAGCGGGATTTCCTGTCGGAGCAAAACTGACCGTTGAAGTGCGGTATACGGCTATGGGTAACTGTGGATTGAGCGCTTCAATATCGCTAATTTTTTGTTGGTTGTAATCGGCGATCTTTGTTGGTATGTGCCATTTTTTATTGTTGATGTTATTGGGAGAAAAATAAGGATCCATCAAGTCCAGGCGTGTGGGTTGCGGTAAAGAGGCGTTATGCATAACCAGGTCAGTGAGTTGTATAGCGACCTGTGCACCCAGGGATTGACCAGCAATACGCAGCTCCGGTGGATGGAAAAACAGAGGAAATGCGTTTTGATATGCTTGGTAGGCGAGCTCAAGAATCGTTTGTTCACGCCAGCCTTTTTTGGGCATGATGCAGGACGACATTCCACGCTCACAATAGTTTAATTGGCCGGAGGTATTCAAATAGGCCCAGCGCATACCTTGTTTGCCTTGCGTAGAATAAATTTTTTCCTCGGCAGCGAGTACGTTATCTTCGTCTGCAAACTGATTCCAATAAAATACGGCGACGTTCCAGTTTTGCCAATAGTGCAGGGTATTATAGAGAGGTGATTCTTGACCATTTTCTTGTTTGTAACTGTAGCACAGATCAAAACGATTTTTATTTTTAACCGTGTCGGGTTGCCAACCGTGGATGAATAAAATGGTTGGTTTGTGCGGATTAAAGTAGCCGGTTGCTTCCAGTTGCTGCATGCATTGCATTTTTTTAAACATTGAGCGGCAAGCTGGCGCGGCAGATTCGCTATCGGTTCCTGAGTTTTTTAACCAGTAAAGGCCATAGTCTGCTTTAATTTGCCCCGCTGCATTAGGTTGGGGTTGAAATATCGTGTTATCCCAAGTAATGCAATGTCCCGCAATTGCTTGAGTGAGTGTTAAGAATGAGCTCATGAGAGCGCATAGGGCTACAAGGCGTTTTTTAGAAATCATATTACATCCCACATTACCGTACATGTCTTAAATGGTCACTGACTGAATGAATCGTTGTGCGGCATTATACGGTATGAGCTAAAAAATTTACAGCAAAATATACTCATTACGCATCCAAAATGGATGCAGTCCGTATAACTATTTGCCAAGCCCAATGGTTTTTTGATTTGCACTGACAACTTAAAAAAAGCTACTATAGTCGCTTAAAAAACAGACCCACACTGCCATCAACAAGGAGCAAAAATGAAAATAGCAATTAACGGTTTTGGACGTATCGGTCGAAATGTAGCAAGAGCTCTTTATGAGTCTGATGTCCACAGTGATATTGAATTGGTGGCGATTAACGATTTAGGTAGTGTGGAGTCTAATGCACTGCTGTTTCAGTACGATAGTGTACACGGTCGTTTTAAGGGTGGTGTATCAGTTGAAGGTGGGGATCTGCTCATTGATGGGCATCGTGTTAAAGTCTATGCCGATCGCAATCCGGCGGAATTACCTTGGCATGAATTGGGTGTGGATGTTGTGCTTGAATGCACAGGATTTTTTACCAGTAAAACCAAAGCCGCTGTGCATTTGCAAGCAGGTGCAAAGAAGGTGCTAATTTCAGCACCAGCAGGTAATGATTTACCGACGATTGTATACGGTGTGAATGATCATACGTTAAAAGCATCGGATACGGTTGTCTCGAATGCATCATGCACCACCAATTGTTTAGCGCCATTAGTCAAGCCAATTCATGATGCATTAACCATTAAAGAAGGCTTGATGACCACTATTCACGCTTATACAAACGATCAGAAATTAACGGATGCATACCATCATGAAGACGTACGTCGTGCGCGTTCTGCAACGCAGTCAATGATTCCGACGAAAACGGGTGCGGCGGCGGCGGTGGGTTTAGTGTTACCGGAGTTGAATGGCAAGCTTGATGGCTACGCAATTCGTGTACCTGTTATCAATGTTTCTGTAGTCGATTTAACGTTTACAGCTGAAAAAGATGTGACGGTTGAGCAGCTGAATCATATTCTGAAAGTTGCAGCAGACGGCGAGCTTAAGGGTATTTTAAGTTATAACGATGCGCCACTTGTATCGATTGATTTTAATCATTGCTGTTATTCGTCGAGTTTTGATGCTACACAAACGCGTAAGATTAATAATCTTTATAAAGTTGTGTCGTGGTATGACAATGAATGGGGCTTTTCAAATCGTATGTTGGATACAGCCGCGGCGATGATGCGAGCAGAATAATATGTGCTACACTTCATGAGGTTAATGTAATCAAGTTGAATCTTTATGTTTGAATCATGGCGACACGACAACCGTATTCCTCTGGCTTTAATCGCTCTGATGGGGTTTTTGTTGATCGTGTATCTTTATGGGGTGGCAAAAGATTTTAGGGTTGCCTCACCTTCAGTGCTACAGCCACAAACACAGTACGTGCAACCCCTAACATCGATTGGGCCTTTGCATCTATTTGGTATGTACGATGATAATTTAGCAGATCTGCCGCCAACACAGTTGGCGCTCTCTTTGGAGGGGGTGTTGCTTTCTGTGTCCAGTCAGTCACAATCTTTTGCTATTATTTCAGTGCCCAATCAGCCTGCAAAAGTATATAAAATTGGTGATGCATTACCAGGGGGTGCGGTATTGAGTAAAATTTTAAAAAACCAGGTTGTGATTCGTTATCAGGGTATGTTGCAAAGTCTTAAATTACCCGCTGACCAATTGTTTCCATCGAATTAATTGCAACAATCAGCCCTCTCCATCATTTTGTCATAGAGGCGCTATTTTGCTCTACCATTAAGTTGGCTCGATTGATGAGTGAGCCTCCACGAGGGTTGCTCATCTGTGTATCATTTTCAATGAACAATTTCAGCGTAATTAAAAATTTTTAATTTTCATATTTTTAAAAATACAGGGTATGATTCTTCTCTTGATCATTTAAACAGTTTGAGTAGGTACACGTAAATGTTCACGCCCTCTTGAACGTTATAACATGTCAGTACCCCAGCGGTTAGTTTATGCATACCGTTTCCTTTTTATGGTACACTACATCATTCTCATGGGTGCTAAAATAAAGAGAATTATGTCATGGATCAAGACAAACCCCAGAAAGTTAGTTTTCCCCAAAAAACAGCCCAATCCTATATTGATCAACGCCCGATGTGGCCGGGCGGTGAAGCATTAAAATCAAATAAAATTTCACCCATACAATGGTTCATTTGGTGGCTTGCGTGTGCTGGAAAATTTTTTGAAGGTGTTTTAATTTTTATGTCAGGGTTAGCATTACCCCTGATTGGCATGACATTTCATATTGATCTTGTGGAAAAAGGATTATATACCGCATCGGTATTAACGGGTATTTTTATTGGAGCATTGTTTTTAGGTGGGCTTGCCGATCGCTATGGACGTAAAACTTTGTTTATTGCTGAGACCATTTTATTATTTGTATTTTTAATTCTATCAATAGTTAGCGTAAATTATACCATGTTGCTCATGTGTCTTTTTGGTATGGGCCTAGCATTAGGCTGTGATTATCCGACAGCACATTTAATGATTGCTGAATCCTTCCCAACAAAATTACGCGGACGCTTTATTTTAAGTGCTTTTGGTTTTCAAGCATTGGGCGCTTTTTCAGGGGTGTTGGTGGCGTATAGTGTATTGGTATTTTACCCTCATCCTGATGCATGGCGATTTTTTTATGCAGTGTTAGTTGTGCCGGTTTTGATTGTAGGTGTTGGACGGTTGTATATTCCTGAGAGCAGCGTATGGTTATCCAATAAAAATAGAATGAAAGAAGCACGAGTTAGTTTAAAAAAGCTATTGGGACGCAAGTATTTTATTTTATTACGTCCCGTGCGTGCGGATAATCAAAAGAACGCTCCTTTTTCAGATCTTTTTAAAAAAAAATCATTGCGCGCAGTTATGTTGACGTCTTTACCCTGGTTCTTGCAGGATTTAGCAACGTATGGGATCGGTATTTTCACGCCTGTTATTTTATTGCAAGTATTAAATTTTCATGCAGTACATCTTGCTAATACAGTAGCGAATATCATTCAATCTGATCGAATCAATGCCAAGTATACAGTGGCATTAGATTTTATTTTAATTCTCGGCATTGTTGTGGCTGTTTTATTAGTAGATAGGATTGGACGGATTACGTTGCAAGTGATGGGTTTTATAGGCTGTGCTATCGGTTTATTAATGATTGCCTTTGGGATTAAAACGGGTGAGCCAGCATTAGGATGCATAGTAATTGGTTTTGCTATTTTTAATTTTATGACAAACCTAGGGCCCAATACGCAAACGTATTTATTATCGGGTGAATGTTTTGCAACCGGTTTACGTGCTCGTGGGGCGGGGTTTGCGGCGTCAATGGGGAAAATAGGAGCTATTTCAACGGCTTTTTTATTTCCATTTTTTTCAGCTCAAGTAGGTGTCTTGCCTATTTTAGAACTGTTAGTCGTGACATCCCTGTTAGGCGCATTGATCACCTGGATTTTTAGAATCAAAACTGTTGGTACGAATTTGGAGCAAGTTTAGGTGCTTCTGTTATGCGAATTGTAACCATTGCAATTGCCACAATTCGAATAAAAAATTTTTATTTTCTTCAGCTGTTAAAAACACATTCAGTTGTCGGCAAGCTAAACTGCGGTGGTTAGCCACTAATTGAATCAAGTTTAGGTCAACACCATCTGTTTCCCAGACATAACCATTAATATACAATTTAAAAGCATCTGTAAAAGTTGCTGGGTGATAAGCTATTTTGCATAACGGATTACGTCGCAGTAGAGTATAGCGCTGAAATAAACTTAAAAATAACACGTCATCGCTGCCTTCAATTTCATCAAGTGGATCAGGCAATTGTGCTTCAGCATTGGCATCAAGGCTTGTTACAAATTGACCGAACCAATTTTTAAAAGTGTCATCACAAGATAGTGCGCTGTGTATTAAAGATTTAGCATTATGCCAAGCGGCAGCTGTTAATTCAGAAGTGTGTGCAAGTGTGTTCCAGTTAGGATCTTTATAAAGAGCATTAAATGTGCCTTGTTCATTGAGGTGATCACAAAAGCTATTGAGCACCTCAAGACCTTGGTAACTGCGGTAGCCAAAAGAATAGGTGATGCAATCAGCAGATAACGAGATGCCATGATGACCGACGTGCGGGGGTAGATACAACATATCACCAGGCTCTAAAATAAATTCATGTTCGACATTAAATTTCTTCATAATGCGCAGTGGTACGTTAGCTACATAATTTTCTGCAACGCAGCGCTGCGTGGTTAAACTCCATTTACGTTGACCCTGCGCTTGAAATAAAAATACATCATAGTTATCGTAGTGTGGCCCAACACCACCGTGCTCGGTTGCATAACTGACCATGACATCATCCACGCGCCACTGCGGAATAAAATCAAAATAATCGAGCAAATCTTGTATGTGTGGCAGCAAACGATCGACACCTTGAACCAGTAACGTCCAGTTTTTTTGTGGTAAATTCGCATAATTTTTCTTGCTAAAGGGGCCGTGCGTGACGTGCCAAAAAGGTTTTTCTTGTGGGGTATGCACAACCAAACGACTTTCGGTATGCTCATCATAGGAAAGCTGCATGAGCAGTTCTTTGTGCAGCAAATTGGTAAAATCTGGCAAGGCTTGTCTTAAAACGAGCGGTTTTTTTTGCCAATATTCTTCTAAGAAAATACCTGTATTGATATCAGCAAAGTGGAGTATATTAGGCTTATTGTTCATGTTGCGCAGTGTAACATATACATATTCCGGATGCTCTTTTCAGGTTCCGATTTTATTCTTTTAATCCGACCGTCATATTCACCACGCCAACACTATCTGTTTGTGTAACCAGCAGGGTATCAACAGTGATGTTGTTTTGTTCCCAGATAGTTTCAAGCCAGCTGATCGCCTGATCAAACGGAGCATTCTTTAACGACACAGTTAATTGATTGTTGCTTTGTTGTTGTGTGCTGGAGATATATTGCGATAATTTTTGTTGCATGAGTGATTGTTCGACAGCAACGAGTAGTGCTTGTTGTGGTCCTGCTTTTCGAATGTAGCCTTGTGCACGAAACTGTTCGATTCTCGCCGCGGCGCTATCCATCCAGGTTAAGAGTTGCGTATTCTGGCTGATGTCATCACGCATTTGTGCAATATGTGCTGTGAGTGGATTCCAAATAAAAAGATACACGATGAAAATCGTAACAATCACACCACCTATTCCTACACTATATTGTTCGCGTTGATTGAGTTCATACCACCAGTTTTTTAGCATCAGTTTAATCCTATGGTAAGTGTTTCAGAAATTTTTTTGTTATCTAATGGTGCTTGGTTGGAGGTGATGTGCAGACCAAAATCCGTCAGCTGCTTGTTAAATTGTGTCAATTGTAATTCGGTGTCTGCAGTAATGGTCATGGTTATTTTTGAGCTAGCATAATTGAGGGTCGTGATGCTAATAGCGCTGTTTTTTGATTTAACTTGGGCAATTTTTTGCAGAATGAGCATAACGGGATTGGGGTTGAGCGCATAAGCTTTCAATTCTGCTTCAACACGCAATCTGGGATCGATTAATTGCGATACACCCGGAAATACTCTTTGATAAGCAGTTAGTAATTGTCGATCCAAACTGGCGTGTTTGATTTTGAAATCGATATACAAGGCTAGTTGACTTAAAAATAAAATAGCAATGCAGCAGATAAAACTCACACCGCACCAATACCAATAAGAACGCTCAGTGGATTTGCGCCTTTTACGAAATGGACGCGTTAACATATTAAACGGTGGGTGCTCGAGTAAGGCATTAGGTTGTAAAATTTGTGCGAATTCAAAAGTGCTCGTTGTGGTAGGAATGCTGGTGTCTACATGAGGCTCTGCAACAGCCGGGTCATGAATGATGTGCATGCTACTTGGAGCCACCTGTGTTTGTGCTAGGTACAATGGCAGCACTGTATTCAGCAAATTTGCATCGCTTGTAAAACCTTGCGCTGCAGATGAACGCAACAACATGTATTTTGAATCGATATAAACTGTGCAGCAATTTTGTTCTAAGGGTAATGCTAAGTAATCTGGAAAAATCAGATCAGGGCACACATTATGTGTTTTAAGCTCATCGAGTAAAGTATGCCATATTTTTTTTTGGATGATGGCTACATAACGTTGATTGGTTCCCGTGGCATCGCCAATTGAGAAATGTAGCTCATGAATGTCTTCAGCCAGTTGTTCTTCCAAACTGTTTGGTACAGCTTGTTGTAATTCTGCCATTGACATGTTGGGCAAGGTAACAGGCAGCATGCGCACTACGGTGCCTGGAAGTAAGATAATCATATGGTTAGCGACAGCTTGTGCGCTCACCTCATGCCAGGTATGGACCGCGTTACTGTCTTGCAATACTCCTGTTGCATCATAGTGCAGTAGGAGTTTTGTATTGTCTTCACAGAGTCTAATGATCAGCGTTGTCATAATTTATCCCAGCCACCCCCAGAGGGAATGGCAATATTACTTATTCAGATGTTTGCCAAACTATATAAGGGCTTAGTTTTTCTGTAGCGGTGTTCTGCTCAGTGCTGATTAAGCTGCTTAAAAGAACTTGTTGTGCACCTGTGGTTGCGCTGCTGTGTACCATAAAAAAATTGCTGTGGGTGGTGATATGATTCAAGGTACTGAGTCCAAGCGGCGCGACGCAGGTTTTATTATAATCGTCTGTGTTAAGAAATACACCATGCGCACGCCTGCATTCATATAAACTTTGTGCCTTTTGTATATCCATTTGCGGCGATAGGGTCAGCAGTACAGCCAGTGGTGCCGTATTAATGTTGATAGCGCTGCTGGGACCAATGTTTTGTGGGTCTTGTGGTAAGGCTACAATATAGGGTTTTAATGCCGTCAGCATGTCAGGCGTGATGCCTGCGATTAAGCGCAATTCAGAGATGTCATGCATCGGTCTATGTGCTGCACGATAAGGCGGTGAGTAATGCGCATACAGTGCATCGCTGGCATTGCCAGGTGCGAGCCAATTGGTAATGTATTCTGTAATTTCTAGGTCTTTTTCAACAGGTACTTGTGGCAATACGTAGCGCATCAGATTAATAAAGTTGATTTGGTTATTCGCCGACACTAAGTTATTTATATTATATAACCCCTGCGCATCATCAATTGATGCTTCCAAGTAAGTGTTTTCAAATTTTTGTGGCCCGATGTGTTGCGGTAGCGTCAGAGCGGCTGTATTTTGCAAAGGTGTCTGTTCCCACGCGTTCGCATAATGGCTGATATCTGTTTGCGCTTGATCAACCACACCAATTAAATACAGATACGATTGGCTGGATGTCGTATTGAGTGTAGCCAAATGCACCATCAACCGAAATTTATAAATCACGGCTGTTGCCATGATGGCCGCAATGGCGGTAATGAATAGTGCCGTTAATAAGGCACTAGCTTGTTGGCGGTGGCGCATTGCTTGCCTCATCTTGGGTCATTAATCCACGGCTGGGAATAGGAATGATATCTTCAATAGTTCCTTCGCCCTGGACTGTAAACATGATTTTAATTGCTTTAGGTAAATCAGTTTGCTGATTGGAGCTGCTGCTGGTGGCATCGGATTTGGAATTATAGGGCCATGCATTTTGCAGGCGATTTGAGTTATCAAAAACCTGAAGGGTAAAATCAGTTACATGATCCAGTACGGTCATGGATGTGGGTGATGTATTGGCCACGCGATCGAGTACCGGCCATATACTGCGAATAATCTTGTGATTGCTGTATATATAGGCCATACGTTGTAAGTTGCTCGTATGCCCCACACTAAAAGGATTAACAACGCCACCACGAGTAAAATCCAGTTCATTGGGGTTTAATAAAACAGCGGCTATTTGTTGCCCGTTGGGGTCAGTAATAGGGCGGTCTACAATTTCGGTGATGTCACGGCGCATGAGTGCTTGTGCTACCTCTAAAGCTTGAATGCGTTGATTAGCTAAATCCACATGGTGACTGGATTCTAAGGAGCGCTGCAGACCAACAGCCACAATCAAGCCCAGGATCGCAAACACAACCAGTGCGATGAGTATTTCAATAAGTGTAAAGCCAGCTGATTTTTTATGTCTCATGGGTGCGCGCATCACTGTAAAAATCCAATCAAGTGCTGATATGTTTTGCCTTGTTGTGATACATCAATTTCAACACGTTTAAAGCTGTTATCGGCTGCATTTTGCGTTACCGATACCTGCCAATTCCAATCACTTTGCAACATATTGGTGGTGCCTTGTAAGGGTGTAGTAGCGGATAAGGGTAGAATACCAAGCTGCAATTCAGAATAAATATTCAGCGCAACCCAGTTTGAGATTAAAGCATTTTTAACGTGTAGAGTACTCTGAATATTACTTTGCGTGGTGCGTAATACAGCGAGAAATGCGATGGCTAAAATGGCTACAGCAACCATGATTTCCAGTAAGGTAAAACCATTATTATTATTTTTTTTCAAGCGACATCCCTCCTGCTCCATCGGATTGCAGAGTAAACACAGAGTGATCAGCAAAGGTAATCGTTACACGAAATGGCGTGACGGTGCCATTAGGCAAGCAATAAATAAATGGTGTGCTGTGTGCCTTAGTCAAAGAATATGTTTTATTGTGTGCATCATTTAATTGAATAGATGTGGCGGTTGCAAAAGCCCGCGGTTGTGATAACACATCATCGGGTATGTTAATCCATGAGCCGATTTGTGTGCTCGGATCCAGCCAATAACGGTAATAGTGGTAACCTTGTGTGGAAAAGCTCAAACCCAGAACCACCGGTTGTAAAATCGCTTGTTCTTGTGCGGCTTTGAGGCTTTGCTGTAATTGAGCAATCGCCAAATGCTGTTTACGCGCTTGACCAAAATCGCCAAAAGACATCACCGCAACGGCTAGAATGATGCCGATGATGACTAACACCACCAGCAACTCAATCAGTGTAAATGCCTTATTATTTTTGCCAATTTCCAATTGTTGCATTTTTACCTGTGCCATCGGGTTGATTACTAGGACCATAACTGAAAATATCGATGTCACCGTGCTGACCAGGATTTTGGTAATGGTAGGCATGACCCCATGGGTCTTTTGGTAGAGTCCCTTTAATGTAAGGACCATTCCAGTTTTGTGGGGCTGGATCGGCAGATGGTTTTGTCACCAATGCATCAATACCTTGAGCAGTAGAGGGATACACACCGTTATCCAATTTATAGAGTTCCATCGCATTTTCGATGGATAAAATATCTTGATGTGCCGCAACAATACGTGCTTGATCAGGACGTGATAAAATTTGTGGTACAATAATTGCCGCGAGTATGGCCATGATAACGACGACCACCATCACTTCAATGAGTGTAAATGCTGTTATATTTTGCCTTTTTTTGTGTGTCATACATCCCTCTTATGCTAATTAAGTAATATTGTTCAATCAATATTGCATTGACCATCCCCAGTGGGGTTGCTTTATTTATCCAGTAAATTGGTCCATTTGAAATATCGGTAACATAATAGCAAGCACAATAAAGAGTACCACAGCGCCCATTACCAAAATCAATATCGGTTCAAATAGTGTGAGCAGTTTTTCAATGAAATTGTTTACAGACTCTTCTTGTGCGAGTGTGGCACGCTCGAGCATCTGTTCCAAGCGGCCGCTGCTCTCACCACTTGCGACCAAATGCACAAACATCGGTGCGAAAAAACGTGTATCTTTTAATGATGATGCAATGTTGCTGCCTTCACGCACTTTTTCGATAGCTTGATTGACCGCAAAACGCATAGGCAGTGGTGTAATCAATTGTGCTGCTGCACGCATTGCATCCAGCACAGGAACACTGGCGGCCGTTAAGATACCAAAAGTGCGACCAAATCGCGCTTCATTAATGGTTTGCATGGTTTGACCAAGCAGGGGGAGGCGCAGTAAAAACAAATCCCAGTAACGGCGGTAGGCTTCTATTTTGAGGCAGCGATTAGACAAGATGCCTAAAAGCAATAGGCCGATCAGGCAATACCAACCATAATGCAAAAAGAAATTACTTACATGAATCAAGATGCTAGTAGATAGCGGCAATTTAATGCTGACTTGGTTAAATGTATTAATGATTTTTGGTACCACATAAATTAATAAAAAAATGACGATGAGGATTGATACGCAAGTCATCATAGCAGGATACAGTAAGGCGGTGGTAATTTTTTGTTTAATTTTTTGTTGGCGTTCAATATGCTCTGCCAATTTTTGTAAAATGAGATCCAGCTTCCCTGATTTTTCGCCACTGGCAATGGTAGTGCGGTACAATTTTGGAAATGCATCCGGAAATTTATTCAGGCTTTCAGCGAGTGAATAACCTTCTAGTACACGTGCTCTAACGCCGAGCACAATACTCTTAACATGTTGCCGCTCATTTTGTTCAGCCACAGCGCTGAGCATCTCATCGATGGGAATACCAGCTGAGAGCAGTGTGGCCATTTGATGTGTAATCAAGCATAAGGTTGCTGTCGAAATACGTTTGCGAGTGAACGGAAAATGAAAAGCCACCTTTTTATCTGATATACGCGAATCATTTTCGACAAGTGTGATCTGTAAGGGTACTAAAGATTGATCGCGTAATTGTTGGCGCACTTGACGAGCGCTATCCGCTTCTGCCACTCCCTTTATTTTTTTACCAGCGCTATTAATGGCGGTGTATTGAAATGCGCTCATCAGCTGACCCTCAATACTTCTTCAATCGTTGTGAGTCCTGCCAGTACTTTGTTCCAGCCATCTTCGCGTATGCTCGGGGTGTTGATGCGTACGTGTTGTAGCATATTGGCTTCGCTTTCGTTGTCGTGAATGTGCTTGCGTAATAGGTCGTCGATTTCAATGATTTCATAAATACCCATACGACCAACATAACCCGTTTGCGTACACTGTTCGCATCCTGTTGCACGGTAAATAATAGGGTCTAGGCTGCTATCCACGTGCATCAGCTCACGCTCTTTATCCGTCACAACCGCACCACTTTTACAGTGTGGGCACAGTACGCGCACTAAGCGCTGTGCTAAGACACCGATGACAGTTGATGCTAATAAAAACGGTTCAGTGCCCATATCACGTAAACGGGTGATGGCACCAATAGCATTGTTGGTATGCAGTGTGGATAACACAAGGTGCCCAGTCAAGCTGGCTTGGATCGACATTTCCACTGTCTCATAATCGCGAATTTCGCCGACCATCACGATATCGGGATCTTGACGTAAAATGGCCCTTAAACCGCGCGCAAACGTCATATCCACTTTCGTGTTGACTTGCGTCTGTCCAATTCCTTGCAAATAATATTCGATGGGATCTTCCACTGTTAAAATATTGCGTTCTGAGTTATTCAGTTGTGTGAGCACCGCATACAGCGTGGTCGTTTTTCCAGAACCGGTTGGGCCTGTGACTAAAATAATACCGTGTGAATGACGAATTAAGCGCTCCATTTTCGCATAATCAGAATGCGACATACCAAGTTTTTTCAGATCCAGAGGCGTGCTTTGTTTATCCAGTAAGCGCAATACAATCCGCTCGCCATAATGTGTTGGAATCGTAGCAACACGCACATCCACAGAACGACCTGCAATACGCACAGAAATACGCCCATCTTGCGGCAGACGTTTTTCAGCAATGTATAATTTAGACATCACTTTAATACGTGAGGTAATCAGTGGTGCTAAAACATGTGGTGGATGCAACACAGCATGTAAAATACCATCAACACGAAAGCGCACGGTTAAACGGTCTTCAAATGTTTCAAAATGAATATCGGATGCGCCTTGTTTTAAGGCTTGTGTAAACAGCGCGTTGATCAATTTAATGATCGGTGCGTCATCATCACTTTCTAATAAATCACGTGTTTTGGGAATGGCATCCATCATTGCTTTCAGGTCAATATTGTCTTCTAGGCCGCTCATGGCCTCTATAGCAGAACTGCTGCTTTCATAGATGCGTGTCATCAGTATTTCAAATTCAGAAGAGCTGACTGCTTTTAAGGTTAAAGGCTTATTTAGCAAACGGCGTAATTCAATGAGGGTGTCAGCAGATAATTTCGATGTATGGGCAATATGGCACTGTGCTTCATCTTCGTTGGTGATGATGACGCCATACTGTTTAGCGAAGCCAAATGCGAGGCGCTCAATTGCCATCGGAAGGTCTCGTGTTTGGAACAGCAGAAGGTTCAGGCAACATGGTTGCTGGCAGAGGACGGCCATTATCAATATTAGGTAATATCGGAGCATCGTTTGGTGTTATGGTCGCGCCTGCTTTCGTTGCAATCATTTCTTTGCGAATGTAATGGTAACGACTCATGGTTTGCTTGTTGCGCTCGAAATCTGTATTGATAATCACCGGTTTTAAAAACACCATTAGATCTTTTTTCTCAACATCGTGATTGGTGTAACGGAACAACCGTCCTAATAAAGGAATGCTACCTAAGACGGGTACTTTTTCATTTTGTTTTTTTGCTTCGTGATCGATTAAGCCACCTAATACTAAGATATCGCCGCTGTGTACCAACACATTGGTGGTAATTTGGCTCGTATCGATTACAGGATTGCTATTATTCGGATCCGCATTGGTCAGATCGGTTGCCAGTGAGTCATCTTTTTGCAGAATGTTCAGACGCAGTGTGTGATTCGGGCTAATAGAAGGCGTCACTGTTAATGACAGCGTCACATCGGTACGTTGAATGGTATTAAATGGTACGCCGAGGCTCTGATCGCCATTAATACCAGTTGCATTGCTGTTATCGTATTGACGATTCACGAGCCCAACGTTTTGACCATCCGAAATTGTCGCTTTTTGGCCATCCAATACCACGATAGATGGTGTTGATAAAATATCTGTTGAGCCGTCACTATTGAGTGCATGGATCAATGCTTGCAGGCTGCTATTTTGTAAAAAGCCGACACCGCCTGGCGCTAGCTTCAATGCAACCGTACTATTTGGGGTCGGATTGATACTGGGCGACACGATACCTGCTGCATCAGGCGAGCCATTACCATTCAAAGCGGTACCCCACACAATACCCAATTGATTGAGGAGGTTTTCATTCATCTTCACAATCACCGCCTCAACAAGTACTTGTTGTGGTTTGACATCCAGGTGTTGGATGATGCTGAGCAATTGCGCCATGACATCAGCTGGTGCGCGGATAATTAAGGAATTATCATTATCTGGCTCTGCTTGCACAGAAACAGTGTTATCTGGTGTTATTGCGCCGCCACCATCATTACTACCCAATTTAGCTTTCGCATCTGTTGCTTGACCAATCGCTACTTTATTGAGTACGGGTGCGAGTTTTTTAGCACTTAAATAATTTAAATAGACAACACGCGATACATTCGGATTGCTGCTAGCACGACTGTCCATTTGTTCAATTAATACTTTGGTGGTGTAAATATTACTGAGATTGCCGCTGATTAGAATGCTGTTGCTTAAGCTATCTGCTGCGACGGATACATTCGGTGTTTTACCCAGCGCGCGATCACTACTTTGTAATTTGTTAATCACATCTACAATATCAGCAGCGTTAGCGCGTTTTAATGTCACGATGGAGGTGGCGTTTTCAGATTGGCTATCCATTTTCTGAATTAATTTAATTAGTTGACTAATATTGCTGGCGGTGCTTGCTAAAATGAGTGCGTTAGACGGAGAGTAGGCAGTGATGCTGGACCATTGTGGCATTAAGGGCCGCAGGACCGGAATTAGCTGAATCGCTGATACATTATTAATTGGGACTATGCGCACGACCAATTCATCGCCAGCTCCAGGATTGAATTGACTGGCTACCGTAGCGTTCATCGCATTGGCATCGACCGAGGGGACAATTTTAACAACAGAGCCATTAGGGACGGCCGAGTAATTGAGTACTTGCAGCATCGATAGAAAAGCATTGTAAAGTTCGCTGACCGACATGGCATGCTGTGAAATAAATGTTACCTGGCCTTGTACGCGCGGATCAATGATAAATGTCTTGCCTGTAATCAGTGATACGGTTTGAATGATCGCACGAATATCAGCGTTTTTGAGATTCCACACCTGCTGGCTTAGTATCTGTTGCCCCATGGGTGAGGCTGCCGTCGTGGGCAGGTCTATAGGTGTAGCGCCCGTGCGCGAGTTTGTGAGCGTTGGACTCACAGCTGAAGCATGAGGAGCTAAGCCAGCGGCCACTTGGCTTAGAGGCGATGAGGCTGGCATCTGCAAGTCTGCGAGGGCCGACACGAAAGGTAGGGCCATTGCGCCTAACATGGCTATGACACAATAAATGCTTTTTTTGATCAGTTTATGGAGCACATTTAATCCTTTACTTGGTTCAAGAATTGACCGATTCTAGCATGATTATTCTGAAGTTATAACCCCATTTGTGCATTTTTTTAACAAAAAATACAATACACATTCAATAGCTTAGGCACCAATGCCGTCAACTGAACAAGGACTTACAGGTTTTGTTCAGTTGAGGTTTACCGCCTAGGGCCTACTTACAACCATTCAATTGTAAAAAGACCCTAATCATTACTGATGAAATCTGGGGTCATTCATCGAGTAAGCATGGCTGGATTTTTGTAATATTGCTGTACCTGATAGATAAACCAGTTATCGTCCGGTGTTGTCATATAGGTGTCGGGGTCCGATGTTTTATCGGTTACAGCGGTTGCAGCACCTTGAGGGTTGCTGTGTGTAGACGCCCCAACGCCAGCACCAAATAGTATGGCGATGACATGATCTTGTGCGGCATGAGTCATATGGCTATTCCACGTTACTGCAGAGCCTTTCACTGTGACGCCGTTTTCATGATCTGGACAAGCGAAGTAAGGCATTTCTTGCTGATTTATAATGCAGGTAGTTTTTTCATCGCTGGCAGCTGTGCGTGGGTTGGTTTGCTTACCTATTGTAAAATCTTCGCCTAAGAAATAAGGCGCCGAACTGCCCTCATACTGTGTCGACACATCTTGCAGGTTAGCAAAAGGTACACCCGTATAAGGCGAATTGGTGCGACTACCGTTCAAGTGCCCAACTGGTAATTGCCACAATACAATCGGTAGATTGGTAACACCAGCGACATTTGGGTAGGCCAGCGTGCTGGCAAATGCTAAGTAATTATCGTAGAGGTCGGCATTCCAAAACCAAGATGATTCAGCGGGTTTATCCGCATCCCCAGGTTGATAGCCTGCGCCATCCAAACCGTATTTATCAATCGATATAAATGAGTTGTCCCACAGTGCTGGAGTCGCAGAAGGTCGAATACCCACAGCCTGCCCTTGCTGTGCCAATATTTTTGCATTATTAATCACGGTGGCAGGATCTTTATGAATGATGCCAGTGCCGTTGTTATCGGGACTTGCCCATAAATTCATTTGCCAACCAACCACGGCAGTACCGTTAGAATATTTCCACAACACATAATTCACGGCTTGGACAAAACCTTGCAGTGTATTCGGGAAATTATGCTTGGTTTTATTCACGAGCATGCGTGCCTTGGGTATATTTTGCTGTTGTGAATAGGGCACGTTAATACTGGAAGGATCAATAGGTGCAGGAGTGGTATACAGTGCATCCAACGCAGCAGGCATGTTCACCGGTTCTTTTAAATCATGTAGCATATAGCCCAACATGTCAGGTTCAATAATGAAACCAACAGGTGTGTTACCTGCTTGCGCATGAGCGATTTGCGCCGCTTTTGCTAAGTGCAAAAAGTAGCTGCCCATGAATGCTTTATTTTGTAAATTATCTCTCACATGCTGTTGGTTATCCTGCCCACCATTGACGTTGTATTCGACAAAGAATGGCATTTGTCCGAGTTCAAGGCCATTTTGTAAGAAGCTTGCTTCACGTGGTGCCCAACCTTGTTCGTTACCATTCGACCATTGGTTCAAATAAATGTAGCGAATATCCACGCGACGATTTTGATCAGGACTATCTGAGTTGAAGTGTCGCCAGTAATTGATTGCATCACTATTATCTTCTGTCACCGAGCCGATGGCGACATAGTTAGGTAACGCTGCGTTTAAGCGCTGACTGGGCGTGAAGCTCATGGGTTTCGTATTAAATTTACGATCGACAATGGTAAAGCCGATGTAACGCACATTGCCGTTGCTATCGGTAATACGTAAGCTGCTACGTCCGGGCGTCAGTGATTTAGGCGTGATGGCGAAAGAACCTGTGGTGTCAGTGGTTCTTGGTGCATCTGTAAATAAGCCCGGATTGCTCCAAGCCAATGTGTAGGTGCTCGCAGTAGGTAATGTTGAGTCTGTGATCGTAAATTTAAATGACACGTTTGCGGCGGTCAATGCGATGTTTGGTGTTTTTTGCGCGCTGGTGTCAGCTGTAGCTTTACCTTGTGATTGTGGATCTGCTGTGACAGTTATCGCAGACGTCAGCCCCGTTGCACCGGCAAGATCAACGTCATAATCTTTCGTTGTTTGCCCTTTATCGTTGCTGAATACAACGCTGTATTTGTGTTTGGTAATTGTAGTGGGTCCAAATTCCAGGGTCGTGACTTGCTGCTCTTGTGAGCCACTGCTGTAATTTGGAAATGTATAGCTGTGGTTGCAGGTCGTTGGTATGGGTGTGGTGCCGCCTTTAGGGTCCAGAGCAGCGAGGCAGATTTTTTGCCCGTCTTGTGTGACATCGAGGTAGTGGGCCTGATAACCCCACCACATACTGTAATCAATTTTAACGTACTCTTTGCCGATACTGGGTGCACGGCTGCTCGAGTCATCTGCGGTGCTGAGTACAAAACCAGACGGTATCGTAGGATTGCCTTCACTACCAGGAGTAGGTTGTGGTCCTGCGCCACCTTGGCAGCTGCCTGTCAGTGGTGCAATCGAGAGGGTGTTACCTGTGATATTCAGGTATTGCGCTGCCGAAACATTGGGAACAGTACCAATATCTTTACCAGACCAGTCAGCAATCGCATCGCCACTGTGCGCAAGCACCAGACTCTGACCAGGATGGATTGTCGTTCCAGCAGAACCACCTGGAACATAATTCAATCGGTAATAGGTGTCTGCTTTAATGCAAATGGAGTCCTGCGCGTAACTCGTTGTTGCGGTAAGACCAACGAATATTAAGGAACATAACGATAAGGAAAGCGTGGGGAGCTTAAGCATTTTTTCACCTATTTTTTTATGCAGCAAGATGCGGCCATAGTAACGTACTAAGATTAAGGGAAGATTAAAAAGCCAAGCTATTATGAGTGCATGGGTTCCCGTATAACTTGGGTATGCGTCTTTAGCGGTACATACCGCAGGCCGCGAGAGCAACTCATTCGAGCCACTTCAGGATGCTATTTGCACCGTGAAGTGGAATGGATATACTCATAATGCCTTAGGCGATGCTCACGGTTTCGGCTGTTACCAGTGCGTGTTTTAGGTCGACAATCACAGGCTTTACTGTTTCGCGTGCGTCGATGATGGCGTAGGAAATAATAAAAATCTCATCGCCTACTTCACATTTACGTGCTGCAGGACCATTTAAACCAAACACACCACTACCCGCTTTACCCGTAATAACATAGGTTTCAAGGCGTTCGCCATTATTTAAATTCACAATCTGTACTTTCTCATTTTCGCGAATATTGGCTTGTTGCATAATGTCGCTATCGATCGTGATGCTGCCAACGTAAAATAAATCTTTGTGTGTGATCTTAGCGTAGGCTATTTTAGATTTTAACGTGGTAATTTGCATGCAGTCCTCTTATTATGAATTATGAATTAGGATGTATTGTGACGGCATCAATGAGGCGAATATCATCAATGTGTACGGCCGCCAATACATAGTTTTGATAGTGTTCGATATAATCTATTTTAATGTGCTGCTCAGTCAATATTTTTTTGATGGTTTCAATATCACGATGGCTTTGCAGTGTTTGAGCAAAAAATTCAGCACGCTGTTTTTGTTCGGCATTAAGCCGCGTATTGCGTGAACTGAGCGCTAAACCTGAAGCTTCACGTACCGTCGGGCACGAAACAATCTTTATATCCATAAAAAAAGCCGCTGCCATGCGTTGAATAAGCAAAAATTGTTGCAAATCTTTTTCACCAAAATAAGCAGTGTGTGGGCGCACAATATGGAATAATTTCATCACCACAGACAACACCCCATCGTAATGCCCAGGCCGGTATTCGCCTTCGTATAATTGAGATAACGGATCTTGTGTGGTCACACGGAAATGATAAGCATCGGGGTACATCTGATCTCGATCAGGAATTAAAACACAGTCTACTCCAAGCGTTTTTGCCAATTCTAAATCTGCCTCAAGTGTTTTAGGGTAATTGTGCAGATCAGCGGAGTTGTTAAATTGCGTAGGGTTTACAAAAATACTCAAAATAGTGTGTGTATTGTCACGCACAGAACGCTCGATCAGTGACGCATGTCCGGCGTGTAAGCAACCCATGGTCGCGACAAAACCAATCGACACATTCAGCTCGCGGCGTAGTGTTTGGAATTCGTGAATGTTGCTGATGACTTTCATAACGTTTTTCTCTAAAAAATGTGAGCAGGTGAGGGTATTATGGGCACTGCTGTAATGCCACAATTTCTTACCTGAATTGTCGATTAGAAACAATGTTCCTCGATGCTAGGAAACGCACAACTTTTGACGTCTTGATCGTACGCTTGCAGTGCGTTACGACACAGCTCATAACCATTCAGGTATTTTTTTAGAAATTTCAGTTTGAGTGTGTTTTGCAGGCCAAGCATGTCATGCCATACTAATACCTGTCCATCTGTATACGGGCCTGCGCCAATTCCAATAGTTGGAATAGACAGCTTTTGTGTGATCTCTTGTGCAAGGTGATAGGGCACACATTCTAAAACCAGCATAAAACAACCTGCTTCTTGTAATTGCAGCGCTTGTTCCAGGAGTTGTGTTTTAGCACGCTCTGTTTTACCCTGAACTTTAAATCCGCCTAAGGTGTTAACATGCTGTGGCGTCAAACCAATGTGACCTACAACCGGAACACCTGAATGCACGGTATGTGTGATGGCGTTAAGATTGCCGTGAGCGCCTTCAAGCTTAACCGCATTCGCACCAGCTTGAACGAGGCGTTCAATATTATCTAGCGTATTTTCCAATGATTTACGGTAACTCATAAAGGGTAGGTCAGCGACAATAAATTTTTTGCTACCACGTCGAACGGCTTGTGTGTGCAGTACCATCATGTCGACCGTTGCGGTGGTCGTATCTGTGTGCCCATGTACTGACATGGCAACACTATCGCCGACTAATAAACAATCTATAGTTGTTGAATCGACGATACACGCACTGGGGTAATCATAACAGGTGATCATCGTGATTTTTTGCTGCCCTTTGCATTTTTGAAAATCAAGTATGTTCATGGATTTTTGCGGCGTTGATGAAAGCTTGGTAGACGTCATAAAATGGATCCTCTTGTAAAGCGTTTAAATGGCATTGCAACGTCAGCGTGTCACGCCGTGCAATCGGCCCGGTTAATGCTGCACGATAATTTGTTTTTAAGTTGGTGCACGTTTGATTGAGTAAGGGTAACAGTGCTTGCTGATCAATATGCAATGTGTGTTCAAACTCATGAAATATTTTTTGCCATAATTGTGTCGTGAAATTATTCGCCATCACGCACAATGCATGGTAAAACGCTTTTTTTTCAGGCGCTATAGAAAAAGAAGGGTTTGGCAAACCGGGTAATAATTCGGTAAAACTAGGCCCTGATTGTTCAACAATAAAAGGAATCTTTTGGTAGGTTTCCAGCGTATACAATTCAGATGCAGAAAATGTTTGCAGCGGGTGCGCACCATAAGCTAAATTCGTGACTAATGTGCCACAACAGTGAATAAAAACTTTAGATTGCTCGGTGTGCAGGGTTTGCAGAAATGGCTCAATGCTGCGATCTGAGATCGCGACAATCACGTGTGTAGCGTCACCTATGATCTGCTCTAATGCCACCGTGGATTGTGGGCGATACCACTGTGCAATAGGAAGCCCCAATAGTTGAAAATAATAGTGCAGATGACGGGCAACACGGCCATTGCCTATCAGTGCATATGTGGGCGCTTGATAGTTCATTGATCAACCCTTTAGGGACTATTATGTCTGCAATAAAGTGGCTCGGATATTAGCCTAGGGTGGGCGAAAATGCTACTATTTCCACCTTTGTATTTCTTAAGGAAAACTTATGCTCTCGATGACTCAGGTAGATTTAAATGGACAGCGTGTTATGCTGCGCGAAGATCTCAATGTGCCCATTCAAGATGGCCGCATTACCAGCGATGAACGCATAAGGCGTGCACTGCCAACGATTCGGTATGCCGTGCAGCACAACGCGGCGGTGATGATTTTATCGCATCTAGGGCGCCCTACAGAAGGTGAATTTCAAGCTGAATTTTCGTTGAATTTAGTAGCTGCTGCATTATCTGATGCGTTAGGGCAAGAGGTATTGCTCATTAAAAATTGGCTAGACGGTGTTTCTGTCGCGCCTGGTCAAGTAGTGCTATTGGAAAACGTACGTTTTAATGTAGGCGAAGAGCGCAATGATCCTGTGCTTGCAAAAAAAATGTCATCCTTGTGTGATGTGTTTGTGATGGATGCATTTGCCACCGCGCACCGCGCACAAGCATCAACAGTGGGTATTGCTGAGTATGCAAAAATTGCTTGTGCAGGCCCTTTATTGCTGGAAGAGTTAAGCGCATTACATACGGCGTTAGAAAAACCCAAGCATCCTGTGGTGGCCATTGTGGGCGGATCAAAAGTATCGACTAAAATGCAATTATTGGATCATTTGAGTGATAAGGTGGATGTGTTGATTGTTGGAGGCGGCATTGCTAATACGCTGCTCGCGGCAACCGGCGTGAACATCGGCAAATCACTGTATGAAGCAGATTGGATCGATGCTGCAAACGCTTTGTTAATAAAAGCGCAGGCACGTGGTGTGACGATTCCTTTACCGATTGATGTTGCTGTTGCTAAAACATTTGCACCAGATTCATTGCGCATTGTGCGTGATCTCAATGAAATACAAGCAGATGATATGATTCTCGATGTTGGCCCACGCACAATCAAAACCTATCCTGCGCTCATGCACGCTGCGGGAACTATTGTGTGGAATGGTCCTGTTGGTGTTTTTGAATTTAAAGAATTTGCAAATGGTACAAAAGAACTGGGCAAGGCCATTACACAATCGCATGCGTATTCATTAGCAGGGGGTGGTGATACGGTTGCCGCTATACAAGAATTTGGGTTTCACGATAAGATATCGTACATCAGTACTGGCGGTGGCGCATTTCTTGAATTTTTACAGGGCGATGTACTTCCAGCTGTGGCCATATTAGAGAAGAGGGATGCAAAATGAATAACTCAATAACACGTCGTCGCACTAAGATCGTCGCCACACTAGGCCCTGCAACGGATGATCTTAAGGTCATGCGTGAACTTATTGCGCAAGGCGTGAATTTAGTGCGGCTGAATTTTTCGCATGGGTCACACAGCGAACATTTAAAACGCATTCAGCTCGTGCGCGAAGCGGCACAAGCTGAAGATAAAATCATTGGTATTTTAGCAGATTTACAAGGCCCAAAGATTCGAGTGGCCAGTTTTAAAAAAGGGTTTATTGAATTGCATGCAGGGGATCATTTTGTTTTAGATGCGAATCAGGACCCCGACAGTGGCGATGAAAAATCAGTTGGCATTGATTACAAAGAATTACCGAGTGACGTGCAGCCACATGATACGTTGTTATTAGATGATGGGCGTTTGGTGTTGATGGTGCGTGATATCCAAGGTGCTCGAGTCAATTGTACTGTCGTGGTGGGCGGTAAATTGTCTGATCACAAGGGGATTAATCGCCAAGGCGGCGGATTAACGGCCCCCGCTTTGACTGAGAAAGACAAAAAAGATTTAAAGTTTGCATTGGAGCATGATGTTGATTACATCGCCATTTCTTTTCCGCGTGATGCGAAAGATGTGCAGTTAACCAAAGATCTTATTGCAGAATATGGAGGTTTTGCAGGCGTCATTGCTAAGATCGAACGCGTGGAAGCATTAAAAAATATTGATGACATTATTAAAGTCAGTGATGGTGTGATGGTCGCGCGTGGTGATTTGGCTGTTGAGATCGGTGACGCTCAAGTGCCCGTTGCGCAAAAACATATTATACGTCGCGCACGCATTTTAGATAAACCTGTGATTACAGCAACGCAAATGATGGAGTCAATGATTACAAGCTCAGTGCCCACGCGTGCTGAAGTGTCTGATGTAGCCAATGCGGTGCTCGATTATACCGATGCGGTGATGTTATCTGCTGAAACAGCAGTGGGTGAATACCCGGTCGCCGTGGTCAGTGCGATGTCGCGTATTTGTTTGGTTGCTGAATCGGATCTGGCATCGCAAATTTCAGGGCATCGATTAGAATGTCGTTTTGGCCGTGTCGATGAAGCAATTGCCATGTCGACTATGTATATGGCTAACCATTTAGATGTGACAGCTGTGGTGGCATTGACTGAATCGGGCAATACACCGCTTTGGATGTCGCGCATTAAAACCGGCATGCCTATTTACGGATTAAGTCGCCATCAAAAAGCATTAGGACGCATGACCTTATACCGTGGCGTGTACCCGGTGTATTTTGATGTGACGCAGCATGCGCGGGATGACGTGAATAAAATGGCTGCAGAAGTTCTAGAAGAGCATCATGTCGTGAATAAAGGCGATATTGCCATCTTAACTAAAGGTGATGCAATGGGCGTTGGTGGCGGTGCGAATGCGATTAAAGTCTTGAGGATTGGAGAGGTTGTTTAGCATTGGAGGATGCTATATATCAAGCGCTTTTTAACCTCTGTCATGATGTGTCCATAAATGCTATGGGAGTCAATACACAGCCCATAGCTAATTCAATCCACGTGAGCACGTGTGCTTGCGGCAATAAAATTAAATTTGTAATCGATATCATTAATAAGCTCGCACCGATGGCGCCACTTAAAATGGGCAACCGTTTTTGTGATGCAGTGTTTGAGTTGGTGCGGCGTTCCTTCAGATTTTTATAGTGTTTATTTTCAAGGATATCATTGACGAGTTGCGGCATTTTTAGCAGCTGTGCTGCCGTATCGTGGAAATTTTCTTTGGCGTACTGGAATAGGCTTTTAATACCTTTTTGCTCTCTGAGCCATTTTTCCATAAACGGTTTAGCAGTTTCCCATAAGTCCAAGTTGGGGTACAACACACGGCCTAGGCTTTCAATGTTAAACAACGTTTTTTGCAATAATATTAATTGCGGTTGCACTTCCATTTCAAAACGTTCGGCTGTTTGAAATAAACGTAGCAGTAATTTACCAAATGAAATTTCAGCTAATGGTTTTTCAAAAATCGGTTCACACACAGTGCGAATTGCTGTTTCAAATTGATCAATGCGCGTGTTCGCAGCAACCCAACCACTTTCAATATGTAATTGTGCAACGCGACGGTAATCGCGATTAAAAAAAGCGAGTAAGTTCATGGCTAAGTAATGTTGGTCTTCTGGTGTGAGTGTGCCCATGATACCAAAATCAACACCCAAATAACGTGGATTTTCAGGATCTGTACTATCGATAAACATATTACCCGGGTGCATATCGGCATGAAAAAAACTATCACGAAAAACTTGGGTAAAGAAAATTTCAACTCCATACTCTGCTAGTTTTTTGAGATTGGTGCCACTGTCCTGAATTGCCGTCAAATCGCCCAATGAGATACCGTAAATACGTTCCATGACCAACACATGCGTTGACACGTAATCCCAATACACTTTCGGTACATACATTTTATGTGAGTCGATAAAATTGCGCCGTAATAGTGATGCATTGGCAGCTTCCTGCTGCATGTCCAGCTCACCCCAAAGCGTTTGTTCAAATTCACGTACAATGGCAACAGGGTGTAAACGCTTGCCATGACGCCAAAAACGCTCTGTTAATTTTGCTACAAAAAATAACAGAGCAAGGTCAGTATCGATCACTTTTTTAATGTGTGGGCGAGTGACTTTAATAATTACATCTTCTTGGGTGAGTAGTGTTGCTGCATGCACTTGTGCTACGGATGCAGATGCCAGAGGCGTTTCATTAAAAGAAGTAAAGAGTGCATCAATTGGCTTGCCTAACTCCATTTCTATGATGTGTTTGGCAATACGACCATCAAACGGCGGTACTTTATCTTGCAATTTTACGAGCTCAATTAGAATGTCATGGGGAATTAAATCGGCTCGCGTAGATAACATTTGACCAAATTTAACGTAAATAGGGCCTAATGCTTCGAGTGTTTCGCGAATTGCTTGCCCGCGTGTTTTTTTAGTTGAAAAATAATAATATGGATTAAAATAACGGAAAAATTTAAAGAAGCGGTATTGTTCTCCTAAAATGGAACTGACAAAATGAGTACGCATGAGTGCAAGATTAATTTGCAACAAACGCAGGATGATTATGGGTTTTAACATTGTTTTATCTTCTGTGTTAGTCGTTCTACATCATTACGTAATGTCGTCACGTCTTGGTAAAAGAGTTCCAATTCATCACGTGTGGGGCTCAGACGCGATTCATGGTGTATGTATTCACTGACATTGCGCTGTAAGCTCGATAAGATGTCTTTACCAAATGCGATTGCTTTGCTGACATTGTTTGAAATAAAGCTTGCTGGCATATCGCCTACAATTCGTGACAAATGTTCTTCCCAATTAATATTAAGGTTACTTAAAATTTGCTGCATCGCAATACCAACGTGAGCGTCACCGTGAAATTGTACAGGATGCTTTTTCATAGCTTCTGATTTATTTTGCGCTAAGCCAACACGAACTAAGTTATGCAATCGTGCACGAATAGTTGTATTAGGTTCAACTATTATATTATTACGTAATTCGATACCGTTATGCTTAGGGATGATGTATAAAGAAATAGCCCAGTCAGTCACATCTAAGCGTACTATTTTGCCTTCTAATTCTTGTAAGCGTGCGAGTGTTTGCAAATCAGTGGTTAGGCAGCGATTGATTGCGGACTCCAGGAGCAATAAAGCAGAATCAATCATTCGTATTTATATCCTGTATGCAGGGCAACGATCCCAGCTGATAAATTAATATAACGACACTCTTCAAAACCGGCGTGTTGCATTTTATTTTTTAGCGTTTCTTGATCGGGGTGTTTGCGGATCGATTCAGCAAGATAGCGATAACTGTCTTCATCTTTAGCAATAAATTTGCCTATTTTAGGCAGAATATTAAAAGAGTAGGCATCATAGAATTTATTGAGCACTTTAACAATAGGTTTTGAAAATTCCAGAATAAGCACCTTTCCTCCTGGTTTTAAACAGCGAAACATAGAGCGTAATGCAGCATCTTGATCGGTCACATTACGCAAGCCAAAACCAATAATAATCCGATCAAAGTGGTTTGATTCAAAAGGTAGGTATTGTGCATCTGCTAAAACAAAGTCAATGTTATTAAAGAGGCCTTGATCTAGCAGCCTGTCGTATCCAACACGCAGCATGGATGCGTTAATATCAGCAATGCATACCCGGCCTTGTGCGCCTATTTTTTGACAGATTAATTTCGTTAAATCACCCGTGCCTCCAGCCAGATCTAGTACAGTATCTCCTGCATGTAAAGACAGTTGCGCAATAGCATAGCGTTTCCACAGGCGGTGTAAGCCTGCTGACATCAAGTCATTCATGAGGTCATATTGATCAGCAACAGAGTGAAAAACTTGAGCAACACGGGTTGCTTTCTCTGCAACCGGAACTTGCTCAAAACCAAAATGAGTCGTCTGCTCTTCTTTTGTAGTAGTCAGTGTTGCCTCCTCTTACCCAAAATTTTCTGAGTTAAGTGTCTAGAGTATGCTACGACTTAAGTCTTCATCTTCGGCTAATTGATTGAGTTGTTCGCTAACATATTCTATATCGATTTCTATAGATTGCCCGTCTCTATCTGACGCATTGAACGATACCTCATCTAATAAGCGCTCCAGGATAGTGTGTAAACGTCTTGCGCCAATATTCTCGGTTTTGTCATTTACTTGCTGAGCAATTTCAGCAATCCGTTTAATACCTGACTCCTTGAAGCGCAGCGTAAATCCTTCTGTGCTCATTAATGCGCTGTATTGTTCAGTTAATGAAGCATTCGGTTCAACCAGAATACGCATTAAATCCTCTGTTGTCAGCGCATCGAGCTCAACACGAATGGGAAAGCGGCCTTGTAATTCAGGAATTAAGTCGGAGGGCTTGGCCAAATGAAAAGCACCTGAAGCAATAAATAAAATATGATCTGTTTTGACCATGCCATACTTCGTGAATACTGTGCAACCTTCCACCAATGGCAGTAGATCGCGTTGCACCCCTTCACGTGACACATCACCGCCGTGCTCCGAATGTTTTACAATCTTATCTATTTCATCTAAGAACACAATACCGTTTTGCTCTACAACGCGTAGCGCTTGCGCTTTGACTTCTTCTTCATTTAGTAGTTTTTGAGCCTCATCGTCGGTGAGCTGCTTCATCGCATCTTTCACCGTAAGACGGCGTGATTTCGTGCGGCGATTCGACATGCCTTCCATTATATTTTGCAGTTGACCAACCATTTCCTCCATACCCGGAGGCCCCATGATTTCAACAGCAGGACCGCCACTTAACACATCCACTTCAATTTCTTTATCGTCTAGCTCACCTTCGCGTAATTTTTTACGAAATAATTGTCGTGTAGCGCTGTCTTCTTTTTTATCTGCTAGGTCTTCTTTAGGCTCACCCTTGAGCTCACCACGAGGATTTGGGATGAGTGCATCCAGGATGCGCTCTTCAGCATGTTCTTGCGCAAAACTTTTTACTTTTTGTACTTCATGCTCACGCACCATTTTAATGGCGATATCAATTAAGTCGCGAATAATCGATTCTACGTCGCGACCCACATAACCGACTTCAGTAAATTTAGTAGCTTCCACTTTAATAAAGGGTGCATTAGCTAATGTTGCAAGGCGGCGCGCAATTTCTGTTTTACCAACGCCCGTTGGACCCATCATCAAGATGTTTTTTGGGGTGATTTCACGGCGTAATTCTTCATCCAATTGCATACGACGCCAGCGGTTACGCAGTGCAATCGCAACAGCACGCTTCGCCTTATTTTGACCAATAATAAATTTATCGAGTTCAGAAACAATTTCTTTAGGGGTCATGGTCATGGATTGATCTAGCATAATATGTCTCTCGCTTAAGTATCGCTATCAAGTTCTTCAATGGTTAAATTATTGTTTGTATAAACACAAATGCTTGCTGCAATAGAGAGTGATTTCTCAACGGTATCTTTTGCAGATAGTTGCGTATTTTCCAGCAGAGCAATTGCTGCTGATTGTGCATAAGGGCCGCCTGAACCAATCGCAGCGAGTCCGCGCTCAGGCTCAATGACGTCTCCATTCCCAGATAGTATTAAGGTCGCTTTTGCATCCGCAACGATCAATAATGCTTCAAGACGACGCAACATTTTATCTGTGCGCCAATCCTTAGCCATTTCAACAGCTGCGCGCAATAAATTTACTTGATGTTATTCAAGCTAACCTTCAAAGCGTTCAAATAGTGTAAAGGCATCCGCTGTGCCGCCTGCGAAGCCTGCAATGACGTTATTATTGTAAAGTCGACGTACTTTACGTGCATTGCCTTTCATAATGGTATTGCCCATAGAGACTTGGCCATCGCCACCTACAACTACTTTATTACCACGTCGCACAGATAGGATGGTTGTACCTCGAAATTGCTCCATAGTCATCTCCTGTTATAAGCGTCGTTATGAATAAGGAAACAGGTTGGGGCGGCCGTTACGAAATTCAAGAAGTGATTAGGAATAAAAAAGGGGCTATACAGCCCCTTTAAGGTATTACAATACATAATCATTAGAAAATGTACGATAACGCCAAGCTTCCTTGATGGAAGATTCCCCAGTTTGCTCTGTTGTCGAATCTGCCTTTTCCATAAGTTACAGGGTAGATTGAACCAGACACCATTAAGTTACGTAATGGCTGATAATCTAATCCTACAAATGGACCAACAAACCAAGGTGTTGAAAGATGTCTGGGTACACCAGTAACATCAACATAGTTTTTGTTGGAAATGTATACAACTGCAGCACCAGCACCGTATTTAACAAACAGATTGTCCATGCCAATTCTGTCTCTTAAGCCGAGTTCGCCAGCAGTACCCCAAGACCATTCAGAAGGCACCACATTGGAAGCTGCTTCATGAACAGCGTTCATAGCTACAGAAGCTGTGAACTCGTCAGTTGTGTAACTTGCTAAGGCACCAAAAGCGCTATTGCCTGCAAATTGACCCCACTGCATACCAAGACCCCAGCCACCACTATACAAGTCGTGAGCAGGCATATCTGGACCGCCAGCAAGAGCCGAGATTGATAAACAGCAGATGCCTGCGGCAACTAGTGTTTGAGCTAATTTTGTTTTAGTAAACATGTTAGAGATCTCCATATACTTTTTAAAAAGACTGCCAAGTCATTATACATTCATTTTATTTATACTCAAACATTTGAATATAAATTCCATTAGAAATTATAGTTTAGCGAGCATATTTTTTATTTTGGATAATTATTTATCTTTAATTCGATACTGTTCACATGATTTGTTTTTAAATAAGCAAAATCAGTATCGGCATTTTCTTTTGAAAGATAAGGGCCAACAACAATTCGATATTGAGTTGTTTTATTTGTTGTGGCGGCTATTTTGGTAAAAGCATTTAACCCCATGACACCAAGCTTGGTGACCAAATCGTCTGCTGCTGTTTTATCTGTTGATGTAGCTACCTGCAATAAGTAGTAGGGCTGATCTGTCGGAACTTGCAATGTTGTCACGTCTCCTTTTTTGATGTCGACACTAATTGCTGGCAGCATCGAGTAAAAATCAAACTCCTTTTGCACGACACGAGCGTTATGTTTGTCAGGGGGGGGTTGTTTCTTAATAAGGGGTGCAACTTTTATATTAGTCATCTGAAAATGCGGCATATGCATATAATGCGCATAAAAGAGAGTCGGTATGGACAAAACCAAGAGTAGAATGATAATAGCAATCGTCCATAGCCGCCGCGATTTTGTTGCAGGTTGTGGGCGCTTCTTGGCGTAGTCTCTATCCATAATTAGTTACCTGTTGGAGTGGAGATGGTGGTATTGGCTGACGGCAGTGTCGGCTGAGGGATATCAAATGCTGGTTTATTACCATTAATAAGCAGTTGGCCCTGATCAAAAGTAAAGGCTAGAGATATCGAGCCATCGTTATTGGGGATCAACATTTTATTTTGCGTGAGGTACGTATACGCTTGCGCTGCGAGCTCCTGAGGTGTTTGTATAACATTAGCGTTTGCGGCAGCTAGTTTGATTAATTGTTCTGTGTACAAGTGCAATAACCCTTGCTCGATAAAGCTTTGAGGAATGGATGCTTGTCCTTTTGCAATAACAACATCTTTTAATTCTTGCAAAACCAGTGGTAGCGCTTGTTCAATGTAGGCGTTATTTGGTTGTGCTTGTACTGTGCTGGCATCAGATTGCGCCTTTGCAATGATAGCATTTAATTTTTTTGCCATACCATCTGTAGCCTTCATGGTAAGCTCTGCTTGCGCAGAGAGTGGGCTTGATGCTAAGTCTTTAGGTAACCCAAGATACAGTTTGTCTATTTTAAATGTAAAACCATTTTGCAGAACCTGTATGGCTGTTTGTAGTGTTGGGTTGTTTGCTTGCATTTGCACAGAGGTAGGCTGTTGTAATGCCCGGACATCAACTCCGTTGACGCTGTAATTTAATGTGATAGGTTTTATTGTTTTTTGCATTGCATCAAGAGAGTCTATATTAAACGCAAAGGATGCATCGATTTTGCTTTTATCGGCTGTTAGGTGAGAGCCTGTGTTAAAGGTTACATTCTTGATTACGGCTAATGGTGTTTTTGCACCGTGTGCTATGAGTCCTATTAGTAATTTTTCAGCAGAAAAATCATAGGATCCAAGCCAAACAGTTTGGATTTGGCGCCCATTCATGGCGAACTTTATATTGTGCATTTCGATTGCGACAGAGGAAGCGGCATTGATAATGTGTGCATTCAATTGAGCAATAGAGAGCGTGTATTGCATTGCTGTGTGGTGGCTACCTTGTGTATCAAAAAGGATATCGTTGAATGAATAGGTATTGCCTGCAGGGTCATGCAATAGGAAGGTGGAAATATGGGCAAATAAATTAGGTTGCCCATGCCATGGCAGTAGTGCACCAAAAGCGCCATCAAAATCTGTTGAATGATCGTCGATCACGATGGCGCCGGCTCCCCAATGCACAGAGGACGAGTTATTGCGATGAATAAAAAAGAGTGGCCCATGTTTGATGGTGGCAGCGTAAGTGTAGCTTTCATTAAATTTTGTTGATGCTGCTGCAGGCGTGTGGAGCGTTATTTTGATTTGCGCATCGGATGAAAACCAGTGCCGCTGGTAATTTTCTGTTGTGACAGTGATGTAATTTGAGTAAGGGGGTGTGCTATTAAACACATTAATATTATCTAAAGCTAATTGCTGAACGTGTTTTCCAATAAAATAAGGGGCTACAAATAAAATAGTGAGAATAATCGCCATGATGGCGAGTAACGAATAAATGAGTTTACGCATGTGGGCATCCTGGTGTTACGAAATGCAATCATTATATACCACTGTCGAATGAAGATGCGAACAAAAAGGTACAATAGCTCGATGTATTCTGTTAGTGACGATCTTGCTTTACATTTTTTCTGGCGCTGACAACCCAAGTAATCCTAGGCCATTGGCAATCACCTGCTGTGTCGCACTGTTTAGGCACAGCCTGGCATTGCGCAGTTCAGCATCGTCGACTAATACTTTACATTGCGTGTAATAGCTGTGATAAGCATGAGCTAGATCATATAAATAATGCGCCAATTGGTGTGGTTCAAATTGAGTGGCCGCTTTTTGCAAGAGCCCTGGATATTTCTGCAGGTGTTTGCATAGTTCAATTTCGCTGGTTTCGTTCAAGCGCGACAGAGCTTTCAAACCGGCTTCCTGATCAAAGTACCCACTCGATTCTTGGAGTTGACGCCAGACGCTACACAGGCGGGCATGTGCGTATTGTATGTAAAAAACAGGATTCTCATTCGATTGTGAGGTAGCCAGTTGCAAATCAAAATCCAAAGGTTGATCGAGTTTTCGCATGATATAAAAATAACGTGCCGCATCGTTACCAACTTCCTGGCGTAATTCACGCAGTGTGACAAATTCGCCACTGCGCGTTGACATCGACATTTTTTCTGTGCCACGGTAGAGGCTAACAAATTGCACGATAGGGGTGATGAGTGCATCCTTGCGTCCCGTCATCGCGGCAATACCTGCTTTGAGTCGCTGGATATAACCATGATGATCGGCGCCGAGCACATTAATTAATGTATGGTAACCACGCTCTAATTTATTGAGGTGGTAGGCGATGTCTGATGCGAAATAAGTCGTTTGACCATTGGCGCGACGTACCACGCGGTCTTTGTCATCACCGTAAGCGGTGGTGTTGAACCACAACGCACCATCTTTTTCATAGAGGTGGCCGGCCTGTGTTAAAAAATCGATGCAGTGTTCGATTAATCCATTGTCTGTTAATTGCTGTTCCGAGAACCATTGATCATACGTCACGTGAAATTCTTGCAGATCATTTTTAATGTCATCCAAGATTGTATTAAGACTTAAGTCGAACACGATCTGGTAACGTTCACCAAGCGTGTATTTGGCATTATGAATAATGGCATCGATATGCGCTTCTTTATCGCCTTCAGGACCATCTTGTGGTACGTTTTGCAGTGCACAATCGATAGCACAATTCAGCGCATCACCCTGTTGTGCTTGCAGTGTTTTCGCGATATCACGAATGTAATCGCCTTTATAACCATTGGTTGGGAAGGCAAACTGTGCGCCGTATAACTCAAGGTAACGCAGCCACACGCTGGTAGCCAAAATATTCATCTGCCTTCCGGCGTCATTCACATAATACTCGTTATCCACGGTGTAACCGATGGCGCGCAGCATGTTGACGAGGCTTGAGCCATATGCTGCCGCACGACCATGCCCAACGTGCAAAGGTCCGGTCGGATTGGATGAGACGTATTCGATGTGGATGGTTTGTTTCGCGCCATACTGTGAGGTTCCGAAGTGCTCTTTTTCGCTGAGGATGGCGCTGATCACCTGAGTATGCACGTCTTTGGCGAGAGTGAAATTAATAAATCCAGGCCCAGCGATCTCGATTTTTGTAACACTTGTGGTGGCGGGTAGAGCTTTTACAATGAGCTCGGCGAGTTCACGCGGATTTTTGCCGACTTTTTTAGCGAGGGTTAAAGCGATATTACTGGCTAAGTCACCGTGTTGAGGGTCTTTAGTGTGGTCAATTTTAATTTCAGTGGGTATATCTTGTACGTTTAGGACGTTCTGTTGCGATAAAGTAAGTAGCGCGGCCTTAAGTAACGCTGAAATGTCATGTTTCATATCATTTTATCCCAAAGAAAAGTGGGGATTATAGCATGGGTGTGGTTCAATGCTAGCGTGGGTGTTCCCGATATTGACTTCGATTAATCGGGAAAATAGAGGATTAGTTGTATAAAAGAGGTTATTTGTTACAAACAGAAACATTAAAGACATTGCATTGTTACGCGTTGCTGTTAAATTAGCCAGCATTACAACAAATAAGGCGTTATCCTCTTGCAAAGTAGTGGGACTAAATCACCCGTTTATTTTGATGCTGCAGAAGCTAATGCTTTAGCTCATGAGTTCTTTGAGCGCCAACAAGCACGCGTAGAAGAGCAGTTAGGCTTGATGCTTGAGCAGACTCGAGCCGATATTAATTATTGCTTGCGCCGCGCTCCTCAGGAATTGGTAGGGTTATTGCTGCGGTGGCAGTCATTAGATTCCAAACGTGTAAAAAAGCTAGAAGAGTTGATTGGACACTTGATTGTTTTGTCTTGTGAAAATAAATTCCCATCTCCAGAAGAGCTCAGTAATGGTGTTGAAAGCCAAGAAAGCATTAATAAAAAAGACATATGCCAGGCATTCTGTACAGCTCCTTTTTGGAAAGAATTGCAGGGACATTTTAAGAAATACAAGGCCTTATCGGATATGCGGGGTATCTCGAAGTGTGAAGGTACGGCAGAGCAGAAAATTATAAACCAAAGGGATTTCTATACCCGGCATCGTAATATTATTACTGCAGGTGCTGGTATTTGGGGGTGTTTATGCCAAGCATTAGAGCAACTATTCTCACGCTTTTCCCGTGTGGCTCCAGCTTCTTCTAGCATGTGTCTTTTTCCGTCCTCAGAAGGTGTTCCTGGAGCTTTTGAGCGTACTCGACTCAAAAAAGAATTGTCTGTGGCATTGCATAGTTCGGTATTGAAGCCACGCCGTCCTAATTGAAAAATCCCTCCGTCTTTGCTATCGTGCACAGTTTTAGAGGCTCGGAATTATGGCCAATAACCCCGTTATAGCGGTGGTAATGGGATCTCAGTCTGACTGGGAGACCATGCAGCATGCGACACAATTACTCGATCAATTCAATATTGTTTATCACACACAGATTATTTCGGCGCATCGCACGCCGGATTTGCTGTTTTCATTTGCAGAAAATGCGCGCCATCATGGCTATCAGGTCATTATTGCTGGTGCAGGTGGTGCAGCGCATTTGCCGGGCATGATTGCGGCCAAAACCTCGCTTCCTGTGATTGGCGTACCGGTACAATCTCAAGCATTAAATGGATTGGATTCGTTATTGTCGATTGCGCAGATGCCAGCCGGTGTTCCGGTTGCAACGGTGGCGATCGGTGTAGCGGGAGCGAAAAATGCAGCCTTGCTAGCAGCATCCATTTTGGCGATACACGATGTAGCGTGTCGGGAGAAATTGGATGCGTACCGCGCAACACAAACGCAAGCTGTGCTCGATAATTTAAAGCCAGGTGAACAATGAAAGTAGGCATTTTAGGCGGTGGTCAATTAGCGCAGATGTTGGCTTTGTCGGGTATTCCGCTTGGACTTGAATTTTATTTCTTTGAGCAAATGGCCACGCGCAGTGTGGAGCATTTAGGACCTTTAACAATCGCTTCGTTTACAGATTCTAGTGCGTTAGCGCGTTTTGCAGCGCAGGTAGATGTGATTACTTTTGAAAGTGAAAACATTCCGCATGACACGCTTGAGTGTTTAATGCAACACACGAGTGTGCACCCTGGAGTAAAATCTCTTGTTACAACGCAAAATCGTCTGAATGAAAAAATGTTATGTGATGAATTGCACATTCCAACCGTGCGTTATCAAGCAGTGCGTTCTGTAGCGGAGTTACAACAAGCCGCTTCTGTTTTAGGATTTCCGTTTATCGTAAAAACGGTCAGTGGTGGTTACGATGGCAAAGGGCAATACCGTTTGTGTAACCAAGAAGATTTACAGAATGTGCCATTTTCACAAGATGTTATGTATTTAGCAGAGGAATGGGTGGCGTTTGATTGTGAAGTGTCATGCATCATGGTGCGCAGTCAGGGCAATCAAATGCGCCATTATGGATTGTGTTTGAATCAACATGAGGAGGGTATTTTAATCAAGACGACTCCTCTTGATGATGCTGATCTTATGCGCCAAGCCTGTGATTATACGCAGCGGATTATGCAGGCCCTGGATCATGTGGGTGTATTAACAGTTGAGTTCTTTGTGCGCGACGCGCAGCTATTAGTGAATGAAATGGCGCCGCGCGTACACAATACAGGGCATTGGACGATTGAGGCGGCGGCTTGTTCCCAATTTGAAAATCATCTGCGCGCGATTTGTAATTTACCATTAGGCGATACCACGCAAACTATGGCCTATACACTGCATAATATCATTGGTCAGTGGCCTGATCGGTATGAGTTGCTGCGTACACCAAGATTACATTTGCATGATTACAAAAAAGAACCGCGAGCACGTCGTAAGCTTGGACATGTTACGATTACGCAGGATTGAGCTCGGCAATTTGTGAAATATTTAGACTAGGCCAACGCATTTTTTCGATGTATACTCCCTCACCATGAATCACATCCCCACTATATTAATCGTTGACGATGACGCCGGTATTCGCGATTTGCTCGGCCAGTTTTTGCAAAAACATGGCTTCGAAACGCGGCTGGCACGTGATGGCAAACAGATGTGGGAGCTCTATCACAAAACAGCTATTAATTTGATTATTCTTGATATTATGTTGCCGGATAAAGATGGTATGACATTATGTAAGGAGCTGCGTCAGAAATCTCAAATACCCATTATCATGCTGACCGCTATTAGTGAAGACATTGATCGGATTATTGGTTTAGAGATGGGGGCAGATGATTATTTAAGTAAGCCATTTAATCCACGCGAATTGTTGGCACGTGTTAAGGCTATTTTAAGGCGCAGCGTGAATGGTGGGGTGGATCTCTCTGCGCAATCTATAAAAAAGAAAAACTCACGGTTGTTTCATTTTGCAGGCTGGCAATTAAATCGTATTGAGCGTCGTTTGTATTCTCCTGATCACGTGGAGATTAGTTTGAGCACGGGCGAATATACCTTACTATTAGCTTTTCTTGAGCGCCCGCATCAAGTATTAAGCCGCGATCATCTATTGGATTTAACGCGTAATCGTCCTGCAGGCCCGTACGATCGCAGCATTGACATTCAGATTAGTCGCTTGCGCCATAAAATTGAAGATGACCATAAAAACCCACGCATTATTAAAACAGTTCGCGGTGGTGGTTATGTATTATCAACCGAAGTTGAAATGGTTTAATCCGTTGATGAGATGGCTACAAAAACTATCCCAAGCTGTGAGCGGTAAACGCGCTTTGGCATTGCTGTTTGTCATTATTATTGCGCATCTGTCTTTAATGATTGCGTATTTACACAGTAATCGGGTTGCGCGTGAAACGGTAAAGCGTGATGCGGTGATTCAAAAAATTATTAATGCTATTTTTTTGGTTGAAGCAACGCCTGTGAAAAATCGTGACATGGCGGTTGCTGCAATTGATGATCCAGATTTGCATGTATCGTTATCCAGTCAGCCTAAATGGGATTTGCGTTTTAAGCAAATTTCATTTTGGGAAATTAGTAAGGCGCTGCGTACGCATTTGAATTCATTTTCCATCTCGATTCAGATGAATAACAATCAGTGGCTGAATTTAAATGCGACTATTTATTCGCATATTTTTCTGAAGCAATTGCTGTTGCTTTCTATAGAAATTTTTGTGTTGGGTAGTATTTTAATTGCCGCTTGGTCGATTAACCGATTTACCCAGCCATTAGAGCAATTTAAGCTTGCTGCAGAGCAATTGGGAATTGACTTGCATTCAAAACCGTTGGATGTTATTGGGGGGCCACGTGTCGTGCGCGAGGCCGCACAAGCGATGAATAAAATGCAAAAACGCATTCAAGATTTGATTCGGGATCGTACGCAAATGCTGGCTGCTATTTCGCATGATTTACGAACACCGATTACACGTATGAAATTACGCAGTCAGTTGATTGATGATCATATGATGCAGATGAATCTCATCAATGATTTGGATGAGATGGAAAAAATGGTTAATGATACATTGGCTTTTGCGCGAGAAGATTGTACGCACGAGAAAAAAATTAATGTAGATTTGGTGTCATTGCTCACGACTATTTCAGATGAAATGCAGGATATGGGTCATGATGTTTCTTTTCATTCTCGGCTAAATCGCATTTCAATTAAAGGCCGTCGATTGGCTTTAAAGCGTGCGTTGACCAATATTATTAACAATGGTATTCGTTATGGGCAGAAAGTGGAAGTCAGTTTAAGTTACCGTCGCATGGGTGGGCCGCTTGTGATCATTGATGATTATGGGCCAGGTATTCCTGAGGAAGAAAAAGAGCGTGTATTTGAACCGTTTTATCGAGCTGATTCATCACGTTCACGTGATACAGGTGGTATGGGGCTAGGACTTGCTGTAACGCGTGATATTTTATTCGCGCACCGTGCTAAAATTGTTTTACAAAATCGCAAACCGCATGGGTTGCGCGTGATGGTTGAATTTTAAAAAGGTATCTTTATTATGAAAAATTGGAGTTTAGCCAATATTGTGTTTCTGTTATTAGTTGCAGCAGCTGTAGTGGTTGTGCTGATGACAGAGCTGTATGCCAAGCATGCTATCGATTCCACTTTAGTTGCGGTTATTGTCACAGCCTTCGGTTTTTTTATCAAGGAATATTGGATTGATCCGCGCAAGCGTACTGAAGATAAATTGTTTGAACAGATCAAAATAAATTTTCAAAGAGCGTTTTTTTTGATTCAAGGTTCGAATTTAAATGCGAATTGGGTCGCTTCTCGAGATTTGATTATTGAAGCCGTAAAATTATCGAAGGATCTTAAAAACCCGGGGATTCAGCAATCTTATAAGCTCGAAGAGAAATATTACCAAGCTAAATTTCATGTTCTATTAAAAGACATACCCAATTACAAATATTTTTTTGGCCTGCCAGATCAAGTAATGTATGACGACAGTAAAACCGATAAAGAATTGTTTGACATGAGCTCTGGAAATGTTACGGAATCGAAAACATTTGGACACAGGCGTTCAGATGAAAATATTTATTACCGCATTGATCCGACAATACTGTTTTCATTTATTCGCTTTATTGGTAAGAATGAAGAGTGTGACGGCAAAAAAATAGGTAGTGATATTGAGAAGCAATCATGGGATCTTTCACCTGCGGAAGAGCATTATTTCAATCAATTTCGAAATGTGATGGCGTATTATGATGTGATTGATCTGTTCAATACGCAGCTGAATACCTCATCATATATTACTTTGGCACCTCAAAAAATCACGGGCATCGAGTAACGGCAACTCTTGATGGGAATGCCAATATATTTTGAGTCTGTTTTAATAAAACAACACATTTCTAAATCTTCTGATAAGATTCACATATAATCGGTTAATAGTAGCTTAACATTCATTTAATATTATGGTCACAATAGAAAGGATAAAGTTATAAGGAGGTCATAGCGATTTAAGAGTTGGGGTAGGTATACATGAAGCCATATAATTTACGCTCTATTATGATTCCTTTTGCTTTTGCAGCAAGCTGTATCTTGTTGAATTCAACAGCGTTGGCCAGTCCGGTTTCTTTTACTGAATTAAGCAATACCGATGCCAATCAATGTATTAGTGAGCTCAGCGATGCTGCGGCATCTCCAGGTGGTGCTGTGGTTGTTTATGAATATGACGGTTGCCTTATTGCGGCAGCTCTGAAACAAAAATTAGTAGACCCATTAGTGAATGCCCGGGGAGCACAGTTGTATTATTTTGTGGGTGCTGTTGAACACTCTGCTAAAAGTACGATTGCAAAAAGTGCTGTGCACAGTGCGAGTGACGATCCTTGCTCAGATTGGTCTGGTGATGAGTATACATATTGTGAGGTTGCAAAACAGTGCTTGAAAATGAAGAACCCTACTCCTAGCACCGGCAGTCCAACCACCATGTATTATAAAAGTTCGAATACGCCTTTGGGCGAGCCTCTTATTGGGGATCCACCTGCTGCCCAAATTACGCAGTGGTTGTTAAACCCCTAGGGGCAAGACACTCTCCATCAAATATAGATGTTGCCATTCCCTAACTGCACCATTTCAATATGGTTTCTTCAACAGGATTGACGAAGTCGCGTTGCTCTTTTAAAGATAAATAATATTCATATTTTAATCTGAAATACCATTTTGCTTGTGTGTCGGCATCATTAATCAGCATGAGTTTGGGTTTGTAATGCAAACCGGCTTGCTGTTTTTTAATGATATTCAGATCTTGATCTAAGAAATTATAAGCAAAGCGGCGTAGCACAGGTCTTAAGAGCTTAAACCAACAAAAAGACGTAAAAAAGAAATTACGAATGTGTGTGGTGTGTGCGTCGATGGGTGTGAGTGTGGTTAAGTTGATAATTTTTTTATGGCCTATTTTAATGCGTTCGATGCGCACGCCGGGCAATTGAAACGTAATTTCAGTCGTTTTGTTGCCACCACCTAATATTTTATAGGCATTGGAATTTTTGGATGGAGCGTGTTCACGCATTTGAAAGCCAAGGCGAAATGGGCCGAATGGTTTGTGTTTCTCATGAATGGTTTTGGGTGCGCGCCACCACCACGAACGGTGTACGAAGGGGCCGTGTGCTGGATCCATTAAACCAATAGTGGCGTGGTCAATGTCACAAGGAAATAAGCGTTCAACCTTCAGTTGATATGAAGAATCTTCTAAAAAATCTTCAGTGGGTAATGCAATACTCGTATGTGAGATGGGGTATACAGGATCGGTCATGAAGATCCAAATTAAGCCATTGCGCTCATAAATAGGATAGGAGAAGACTTTAATGCGCGCTACATCAATACGTTGACACGCTGTGAGGGAGGGGATTTTAGTGCAGGTGCCCTCTGTATTGAAGCGCCAGCCGTGGTAACAGCATTCAATTTCGTGGCCATCAAAGGTGCCGTCAGTTAAGGGTACGCCACGATGCGGACACACGTTTTGCATTGCGAACACGCGGTCTTGATGATCACGTCCAAGCAACACGGTTTCACCGAGTACTTTCCTAGCAATCGTGGTGTTGCGCTTGATTTCATCATGGGTTGCAGCAACGTACCAGATATTTCTCAAAAAGGGTGGGGTATTGTTTTCAATGCTCATGGAGACGCAGTATAAGATGCTTATTTTACAAGCGCAATGCTTTAACAGTAATAGTGGCTGTTGCGTAGCGTGGTGACAGCGGTGGCGATGTTAGAGCACATCATCGTCGTCGTGATCTTCTGTGGCACCTTCAGAAAAATCGACAGCATACTGACAATTTTGCTGTGGACATACTTTCTGCGTGCCGTCACGTTTCGTGGTTTTTAATGTCAGGATCGGCCACTGACATGTAGGGCATGCCTCGGCTACTGGTTCATTCCATATAGCGTAATCACACGTGGGGTATTGATCACAGGAATAAAATATTTTACCGCGACGTGATTTGCGCTCAAGTATCGTCCCCTTCTTGCATTTAGGACACGTGACTTGTGTGTCTTTTGGTTTGGTTAAGGGTTCAATATGTTTGCAATCAGGATACTTGCTGCAGCCAATAAATTTTCCATAGCGCCCATGACGCACGACTAAACTGGCATTGCATGCCGGGCAGGCGCGATCCGCAACTAACTCTTGACTGGCTTCATCATCGCCTTCTAGGCTGCGTGTGTAATCACAGTCTGGGTAGGCGGTACAGCCAATAAAACGACCGCGTTTTCCAAGGCGGATTGATAATTGTTTACTGCATTTAGGACAATTCTCGTCGATTTTTTCTTGAGTGACATCTGTGCGTTGTACGTTTTCTTGTTTCTGTGCTATTATTTTATTTTCATTATATAATTCTTTAAAGCTCACATAATTATTTATAT
>CAZFAA010000004.1:0-51837 GCA_964516605.1 uncultured Coxiella sp.
GGGTGTTGTTCAAGATAATCTAGTGCTGCATGAAGCTCTGTAAAACTGGCATAACGTGCTGTGGGAATGTTGTGAGCTGACATAAATTCTTTAGAGAATTTTTTAGAAATTTCGAGTTCGGCTGCAGCTTTCGACGGAGCAAAAATAGTAAGACCGGCTTCTTTGAAGTGATCGGTAATACCAGCTGCTAAAGCGGTTTCAGGGCCAACAATCGTTAAATCAATGAGTTGTTCTTTTGCGAAAACAACTAGTGCTTCCACATCAGTTGCTGGAATTGCAGTGTTTTGTACTTTGTTTTCGGCAGCCGTTCCGGGATTGCCAGGAGCCACCCATACGCGCTTGACGACATCGGATTGCGCGATTTTCCATGCCAGCGCATGTTCACGACCACCTTGACCTATGATTAATATATTCATGTGCATTACTCCAGTTTGGTGCTGTTCATCGCTTAATGTTGCAATCAAAGTACGTCATGCCGTGACACGTTATTCTGTGTTTGGGTTTCAGTTGTTAATTTTTAATGTAAAAAGTGTCGTACATCTGTCATGACCATCGCGATTCCTAAACGATTGGCCGCTTCAATCACTTCATCATCACGCTTTGAACCTCCCGGTTGAATGACAGCGGTAATGCCAAATTCAGCGGCCACACTCACACCATCTGCAAAGGGAAAAAAAGCATCGGACGCCATCACGGCTCCTGCTAACGACAATCCTTCTGCTTGTGCTCTTAATGCAGCAATTTGCGCACTGAACACACGACTTGTTTGTCCACCACCAATGCCCAGTGTCATACCATTATTAACGTAGACAATCGCATTGGATTTTACAAATTGCACGACACGCCACGCAAACAGCATTTCACGCCATTGATTTTCTGTGGGTGCACGTGTTGTAACGATGCGACACTGATCCCGATGCACTACCAGGTGATCGCGTGTTTGTACTAATAAACCACCTGAGACTGATTTTAAATTCAGTTGAGTATACTGTTTTGGTAAGTAACCGCATTCTAAAACGCGTATGTTTTTTTTCGTGGCCAGCACAGCCACAGCTTCTTGCTCGATACATGGTGCAATAATCACTTCAGCAAATTGTTGCGCCACAATAGTTTGTGCTGTGTTTACATCCAGTGGCTGATTCACAGCAATAATACCGCCAAATGCTGAGCTCGGATCTGTTAATAACGCCTTTTCATAGGCTTCAGTCAGTGTTGCCGCCTGTGCAACACCACAAGGCGTTGCGTGTTTGACGATAACGCAACTTGGTTGAGATGATTCTAACGCTTGCACACAGGCTAGCGCTGCATCGGCATCAACCATATTATTGTAGGACAGTGCTTTACCTTGTAATAGTGTGGCGGCACCGAGTGTTCCATTGGGTGTGTTAGGGTTCTGTTGTGTGCGATAAAAAGCTGCTTTTTGATGGGGATTTTCACCGTAACGCAGCTCTAATTCTTTTGCAAAAGTGAGTTGGTATATGTTGGGTAGAACATCTGGATGAAGGGTATCACCAGATTGCGCTTGTTGTTCAAAGTAATTGGCAATTGTGGCATCGTAATGCGCCGTGTGCGCAAATACTTTTGTGGCCAGCTCGCGTCGTGTATACAATTTTGTATCGCCGTGCGCTTCTATTTCAGCAATTACCCTATTGTAGTCGCTCGGATCGACAATGACGGTAACATACTCATGATTTTTCGCAGCAGAGCGTAGCATTGTAGGGCCGCCAATATCAATATTCTCAATAGCATCCGCGAGTGTCGTATGCGCCTTGGCAATCGTCGCCTCAAACGGATACAGATTTACAATCACCAAATCAATAGTAGTAATATCCTGCTCTTCTAATGCCGCATCATCAATACCACGTCGTGCTAATATGCCACCGTGAATTTTCGGGTGTAATGTCTTGAGACGTCCATCCATCATTTCAGGAAAATGGGTGTATGCCGACACATCTGTGATGGAAATGTTATTTTTTTTTAACAGCGTAGCTGTGCCACCCGTTGCAAGTATGTCGATGTCTAATCGTGTTAATGCTTTTGCTAATTCAACAAGATTTGTTTTATCAGAAACACTGATTAAGGCGCGTTTTATTGCCATGATTGTAGCCTTAAATATATGAGGTATGTGTGCTGTGTGGAAATGCACAGGTTTATATTAGCTAAGTAAAGGAGAAAACATGTGGATTTTCTCCCTTAAAAACATCCCTGCATTCTAGCGTAATTCCCTTGGTAATTTTTAGTAATACAACTTCAGCTTATAAAAGACCGTAGATGGCCATCTTTTTACGCAACGTACCACGACTAATTCCAAGATTAATTGCAGCTTTGCTTTGATTGCCATTTGTTAATTGAAGTACCATTTCAAGTAATGGCTTTTCAATTTCCGCAAGAACCAAGCCGTATAAATTAGCCGGATTCTGGCCATCCAACTGAGTAAAGTACTGTCTCAATGAATAGCGTACGCTCTCGCCTAATGTTTGACTGCTTGAGGTCTCTTTCGTTTCATGTGCTACTGTTATCATTTCATTCTCTGCTATTTGTGCAATTCCTTTCAAGGTTCTTACTCCTTCAATTGTGGTTGAACACGACCGCAAGGGGTTTGTGGCCTTGCATGCATCACTTTTCAGGGTCGTCCATTATAACACCAGATTTTTCGATCACAAGAGGGCTGTGCTCACAAAATGACATTTTTTTCCGCAAAGCGGGAGGCGTTATAGCTAAACCTCACAAAGTAGTTTTTGCAACGTACAGTCAGGCTTATTTTTCACTTATTACCGTTTTTTATTGAAATATTGGGGTGATTGCATTTCGATAAGCCGTGATAATGTGCGTTCAAACTCAAACTGTGCAGCACCACGGTAAAGATCTGCAGCACAGACACTGGCGCTGATCACCACGCGCACCTGTGCATCATAGAGAATATCGATTAGGTGTACAAAACGCAGTATGGTTTTACGGTCATGGTTGGTTATGGGCGTGACACCGTCAATTAGCACAGTGTGGAATTGTTTTGCCAGAGCAATATAGTCATTATGCGAGCGGGTGTCTTCGCATAAATCATGAAAGCGACACCACACGATATGCTCAGATTTACGTAATACAGGCAAAGTATGCAAATTGAGTATCAGAGGTATTTGGTCGTCATGCGCACCCTGATTGTACAAATCAAATGTTCGCTGCATCGTGCGCTCGGTGCAATCGTCTAATGGGAAAAAATACAAACTCAGCGGTTCTTCTAGAATGTGGTGATCACTGGGGGTTTGAGTGCTGCGGTAATCATGTTGTGTGGTTAAATGCATCACGTCAGTATGTGCTTTGATTGCGGCTATAGCTGGCAGAAAACGTTCGCGTTGCAAACCATCTTTATACAAATCATCAGGCGCTCTATTGGAGGTGGTGACTAAGATAATATTTCTTTCAAAAAGTGCTTTAAACAATTCACCTAAGAGCATCGCATCTGCAATGTCATTTACAAAAAATTCATCAAAACAGATCAAGCGTGCGCGTGCTGCGAGGTCTTGTGCGATGTGTTGCAGTGGATTTTTTTGACCTTGTTTTTCCCGCAGTTGCTGGTGAATGTTGAGCATAAAGTTAAAAAAATGCTGCCGCATTTTTGGTGCGCTGACACAATTGTAAAATAAATCCATCAAATACGTTTTGCCAATACCAACCGATCCCCACAGGTACAATCCTTTAATAGGCTGTCTGCGTTTGAAAAATCCCTTCTGGGGTGATTCAAGGCCTTCAAAAATAACATTCAGTTTTTCAATAGCACGGCGCTGTTGTGCATCGCTTTGAATGAGGCCGGCAGCCATATCATGTTCATACTGATTTAACGGAGTATGATTCATATTAGGATGGAGTAGCTATCAATTGTTTTGCAATAGTTGCCAGACGTTTGCCCAAGGCACGACAGAGTTTTTTCTCATCATCACTCAGTGGTAAATCACTGTTTGGACCAGCATGGTGGCTCGCGCCATAAGGCGTGCCACCAGTGTGGGTTGAGCTCAATTCTGCTTCAGAATAGGGTATACCCACAATCAGCATGCCGTGATGCAATAGAGGCAGCATCATACTGAGCAAGGTTGTTTCCTGTCCGCCATGTAAGCTCGCTGTGGACGTGAAGACAGCAGCAGGTTTACCAATTAAATTGCCGCCCATCCACAGGCCCGATGTACTATCAATAAAGTGTTTCATGGGGGCAGCCATATTGCCAAAACGTGTGGGGCTGCCGATCGCAAGGCCGGCACACTGTTTCAAATCATCGAGTGTCACATAAGGCGGCCCATCATTTGGAATAGCGGCAGCGGTACTTTCAATAGTGGCTGATACCGGTGGGACGGTGCGCAGACGCACTTCCATGCCAGTTACGGTGTCAATACCACGCATTATTTCCTGTGCCATGGCGGACGTGGCGCCAAAATGGCTGTAATACACGACAAGAATATAGGGTTCAGACTGCATGCATGCGCTCCAATGGTTGGTGATTGCGTTTGGTATTAGCCCAGTATTTCGACGGCACTATTACAAGTCGTTACCGCACTGTGAGGGGAAAATACATTTCCCCCTTTGTAGCCTGTCTTGCACAATGTTGCAATCACTTTAAGCAATTGCTGTCGACTCATACCTGTGGCATCATAAAAATCCAGCAAAGCAAATCATAGCAATTCTCTTTAGCGATTGCAGCATGATGTGGCAGGAGTTTGTGAAAATGAGAGGGATGGTGTTCACATTACTTTCGAAGTTATGGCGCATGATTATGTACATCGTTAATCAGTATCTCGACGATAACTGTTCGAGTACGGCGGCATCGCTTTCCTACTCAACCTTATTGTCTATCGTACCATTGATGCTGGTGATGTTATCGCTTGCCTCTCATATTCCAGAATTTATTGGAGGTGTACGCGCGATGGAGCAATTTATGCTGCAGAATTTTATTGCGGATGCAGCGGGTACGATAGGGGCTTATTTCGATGCTTTTTTAAATCAAGTGACGAAGCTATCGTGGACAAATGTTATAGCATTTATCTTCACGGGGTTGCTATTACTGTATAACATGGTTTGCGCCTTTAATTGGGTGTGGGGTGTGAAAATGGATTGGCAGCAGCATTTTACAATCCGGTTTTTGCTTTATTTTAGTTTATTGCTTTTAGCGCCATTATTATTATCTATTTTAGCTGTACTGATTTCATATGTAGCCTCGCTATCTTTTTTTGCTAATAAAGATTTTCAAACGATTGTGACCTCTCCTTTGGTGTTTGCAATGCCCTATTTAAGTGCATTTGTGACCTTCACTTTTTTGAATTGGGCACTACCAACCTGTAAAGTGAAATTACGTTGTGCAGCGTTAGCGGGCTTGATCACCACTTGTTTTTTTGAGTTATTAAAATATTTGTTTGCTCTGTATCTGCATGTGTTTCCCACGTACCAATTAATTTATGGTGCTTTAGCAGTCATTCCTATCTTTATTTTATGGGTTTACTTAACATGGGTTTTAGTTTTGCTGGGTGCTATTTTATGTAAAGGATTACAGGATCATTTTGATGCTCAAAAGCAACATGTGATGGCGCCGTAACATTTGCTAAGCTGAGTTTGAGCTTATGCTACGGATCACTTCAGCGCAGTTTTTTGATGTCATGGTATACCTCGGTGGGTTCGTTCATCAGCGACCAAATCAATTACTTTATATTAATATTCCTCAGAAATTTCTTGCTATCTTCTGTAATCGCTTTTTTCTTATCATCACTCATACGATCCAGGGTTGCATACATCATGCCTATACGCGGGTTAGACCCTAGCTTCTTTCGATTGCGTTTTAGGAAGTCCCAATACAGGTAATTAAATGGACATGCATCAGGGCCAGTTTTCTTTGTAACCTTGTAATGGCAGTTTTTGCAGTAGTTTGACATTTTGTTGATGTAGCTGCCACCTGCCGCGTAGGGCTTGCTTGCTAAGTAGCCGCCATCAGCAAATAAAATCATGCCAGACACGTTAGGCAGCTCAACCCATTCATAGGCATCAGCATAAACAATCAAAAACCATTCATTAACTTGAGCTGGATTTATTCCAGCAATTAAAGCAAAGTTACCCAGCACCATCAAACGTTGAATATGGTGCGCATAGGCATGTCTCTTTGTTTCTGAAACACATTGGTGAAGACAGTTCATCTGGGTGTCTGCTGTCCAATAAAAATCAGGTAAAGCTTGCGTTGCTTCGAAAAAATTTTGTTCTACATAGTCAGGCATTTTTAACCAATAAATGCCTCTGATGTATTCACGCCAACCGATAATTTGGCGAATAAATCCTTCCACGGCATTGAGAGGGGCTTGGCCTTGTCGATAAGCATTTTCTGCAGCGTTGACACATTCTAGAGGCAACAATAAACCGCAATTTAAATAAAAGCTAATATGTGAGTGATACATCCATGGCTCACCTTGAATCATTGCATCTTGATAATCACCAAAATAACTAAGGCGTTGCTCAATAAACAGTTGTAATGCCTCCAATGCTTGATGGCGCGTGACAGCAAAATAGAAAGGCTCAAGATCACCGAAATGATCTTGAAAGCGTTCCGCAACAAGAGTGATCACTTCTTGAGTCACTTCATCTACTTGATTGATGTAAGGAGGTGCTAGCTTTAATCCTTTTTTGGGTGGTTTACGGTTCTGGGTATCATAGTTCCATTGACCACCAATGGGCTTATCTTTTTCCATAAGGATGCCGTATTTTTTGCGCATTTCCCTATAAAAATATTCCATGCGAAGCCGCTCATGATCTTTTGCCCAGACAGCAAACTCCTCTACTGAGCAGAGAAAACGATCATCGCTCCTGATCTCAACAGGAATGCCAAACTCAGATTCCCAGTTTTTAATATCATTTAGTACGCGGTATTCACCTGGATGTGTGATAACAATATTTTTAATAGAATGGTTTTTAAGAATGCGTGCCACCTCACCTTTAAATGATCCTGTATTACTTGGATCGTCAAGAGTAGTATATTGAACTCTCAAACCATTCTTTGCTAATGATCTGGCAAAATGACGCATGGCAGAAAATAAAAATGCAATCTTCTTTTTATGATGCCTTACATAAGTCGCCTCATTCCAGACTTCACACATCAAAATTATGTCGCAGCCTGAATCATAGTCTTTAAGACTTGAAATGGAAGTGCAAAGTTGATCACCGAGTATTAAACGAAGTGTTGCCATAACGACAGTATTCCTTGGTTAATATTTTTATTTTGGGGGATGGATCTTGAAACATGTTTGTGCTCAGATAAAAATGTGCAGATATTTATAACGGTGGCGCATGATAAAATGCCTATTTTATAGTCGAAAGACCACCATCGCAATGAATTACCTCACCGGTAATCCAATCATTTTCTGGATTCATTAGCCATGCGGCTAGGCTAGCTAATTTATCGCCTGTACCTAACCGTCCGAGGGGGTGTAGTTTTTTAGAAAAATTGACACGGGTCTCGCTGTTAAACAAGAATTCAGACATTTTTGCTTTACTTAACCCAGGAGCAATCGCATTAAAACGCAAATTTTTCGCTGCATAGCTTGCCGCTGCAGCACGGGTTAAACCTTCTATACCTGCCTTAGCTGCGGCAATTGCTTCATGGTTCGCTAAACCGATACCCGCAGCAGCTGAAGAAAATAAGACGATCGATGCATCGCTCTTAACGTATTTCGTAACCGCCGCCACAACATTAAATGCAGAATTTAAATTGATATTGATTGTATTATGCCATTCTTGCTCTGTTAATAAGGCAGCAGGCTTGAGCATAATTGAGCCTACACAGTGAGCCACACCAAGAATTTTATAGTTTTGTGTGAGTTGTGCAAACAGATCTTGTGTTTGTTGGTAGGAAGTCAGATCAGCAACATGGCAATATTCGGCTGCATTGGAGTAGTATTCGGTTAAAAGCTCAGTATTGCGTCCTATATTAATGACTAAGTTATTTTTTTGATTTAATCTTTGGCTCAATGCATAGCCAACCGATCCCGTTGCACCTAAAACAATATATGCGTTTTTCATTTTTCAGCTCCTATGGCTATAGTCAAAACAAGTTGAAATTATAGCACTAAATCTATAGCCATCAGTCACACGATTTTTTCTAGGGTATTTTGCAAGTTTTCGCTAAGCTCATGCAGTGTGCAGTTGATCAATTCAATATTATTTTTAGCCTCATACTGTGGACAGTAAGACCACTCATGTTAATCCTCCCTTAAGTATTTTTTTTGGTTTTTATAAAATGCTTATGTTATATTTTGACCGGAATTTATAATGATTTTTAGAGGTTATATTATGGGGAACAGCGCAATAGGTGGTCGCTCCGTTTTTACTCCGCCTTGTCATTTAACCGGTTGTGCGCGTATTCTTAAGTCTATTTTGTACCCAATTCCATTGAAAAGTGCGTTAAAATTTTTTGCATATGCTGTGGCGGTTTCATTACCACCTACGCTCACCGCTTTCTTTGTTTTAGACCATGGTAAAAATTCATTTCAGGATCTGTCGCTGTCACACATTATTGTTGGAGCATTGTTTGCAACGTGTGCTTTTTCAACCAATATCATTTCAGCTTTTTTATTTCCTGAAAAAATTTTAGTGAAATTGATTAAATTACGCCGCGGTGAATTCTCTTCTGGTGAAAAGATCGCGTTATTTTTAGCGGCACTTCCCGCCGCTTTTGCAGCGTTTCTTGGGTTTAATTTGATTCATGCCGGTTTAAGTGGTGCGCCGTCTGCTCTGACCTATCTGATTGTTGTGCAAGTTATCTTAAGCATTTTTTTCTCACGTTGGTTTGGTACAGCCGAGTTTTGTATGAGTGCTTACAATACGTTATACGGAGCGCTGCGTGGATTATGCAGACATGATGTGGCTGCATTGCAGAAATTTAGAAGCGATTTCAAAGCGCATGGTACAGAAGATGATATTGTGAAATTGGATACAAGAGTTGATCTTTTGCAAACAGCTCAAAATTTTTATGCAAGATTAGTAACAGAGAACGTGACACGTTTTAATCGAGATGGTTTGCGTTGTCGTATTATCGTGCCAATGTTGCAGGCATTGTGTGTTTTTTATACCTGTGGACTGCTTGCGACATTTATACATATGGTGCATAAAGGCTTACCATTAGTGTTGGACGGTATTATTTGGTCTGCTTTTGGTGCCGTACCACATATGTTATTTTATTTGCGCATGGCTTGGCTATTTGTCCCAACCTACATGCGTTATGTGGATACAGCAACCAGACACGGTTTGTCACGTACACGTATTTTTATGATAGTCTCGGCACTGTTGATATGTAATGCTATATCTGGAACGGGGGTGATGAATATGGCTATACACCAGAAATTCGATGCTGTAGTGAATCAGAGTGTATTAAAAGAAGGTCAACCTTACGAGTCGTATTGGAATTTCTTTATTCGGCCAATACTGGGTGTGTTAGCGTGTATAGGAGCAGGAGTTTTTTGTAATTTTACCGTATTTTTAATGTGGTTGATGAGTCAAGAGAAGGAGACAGGCGTTGAAGCCACGCTCACTCTTACAGACGGTCTCATTATTAATAACAATAATTCACTATACAGTCAGAATGATTGCCAGCAGCTTCAGGGCGCGCAGAATGAGTGGCATAGAACACACCAAGGCCTTTTCTCTGCTTGCAGAAACGTGATATCGGAACGTTACACAGCAGAAACGAGATCTTTGCTTAATTAAAACTAATAATTTCCATGATCATTCACTGACAAACGTGGTTTGCAAATACAGGCGGTCTGACTTATTACCATTTGCTGCGCTGATTCAAACCACGAAAATCTGCACACACTTGTCTAGTTCGGCTGTGTGATCAATCCCACATCTGCAGCACCGGCTTTTTGCAGTAACACCATGGCTTGCACTACGCGACCGTAATTAACATCGCGATCGCCTTTGACTAATACAGGGCGTGTTTCATGACGTTGCTGAGCTAGTAATAAATAAGCTGATACTTCAGTCATCAGTTGTTGTGGCGTAAGAGGGCTCATGGGGTCTTTAGCTAAATTTAAAAAATATTCTCCGCGACTGTTAACACTCACCACAATTGGCGTTTTATCTTGTGCTGACATCGTTTTGGCTTGTGCTTGCGGTAAGTTGACATTAACGCCTTGAGTCAGTAATGGTGCTGTGATCATAAAAATCACGAGCAATACCAGCATCACATCGATATACGGCACCACATTGATCTCGGCCATGGGGCGTTTTTTAGTTCTGTCATTTCTAGCTCTGAGCATAAACTTCTCGATGCAAAATATTGGTAAATTCATCTTCAAACAGTTCATACTTCACTTGAAAATTTGCAACTTGCGTGGAAAAACGGTTATAGGCAATAACCGCTGGAATGGCTGCAAACAAACCCACGGCGGTTGCAATTAATGCTTCCGAAATGCCGGGTGCGACCATAGCAATGGTTGCTTGTTGCACGCTTCCCAAAGATTGGAATGACGTCATAATCCCCCACACAGTACCAAATAAACCGACATAGGGACTGGTTGAGCCCACTGTGGCGAGGAACGATAAATTATTTTCCAGTTGTTCTAATTCACGACTTTGTGCAATACGCATTGCACGCGTTACACCCTCCATAATTGCTTCAGGTGACATGCCGGTGCGTTCATTGAGGCGATTGTATTCCTTAAGTCCTGAGATAAAAATGATGGGCAGACCCTGTTTATCAGGTGCATTATGCGTTTCTTTAAACAGTTTATCGAGAGAGGTGCCAGACCAAAATGCCGTCTCAAATTGGGTTAAGGTTTTCTGTGCTTTGCGAAACAGGCTGATACGTTGAAAAATAACCATCCACGAAAAGACCGACGCCAACACCAGTATTAGCAGTACACACTTCACCACCATGCCGGCATCGAGGATAAAATGTAAAATCGATGGGTCGGTATTCATTATAATCTCTCCATAAAATCTGCAGGCAGGGCGCGTGGTTTGCCATCACAGGTGATGCACACGATACGTATCTGACCTTCGCAATAAATAACTTCGCTATTATCCGCATTTAGAATGCGTTGGTCAAAAGTGAGTGAGGTTTTGCCCACATGAACCACGCGACATGTACATAAGAGTTGGTCTTTCAAACGTGCAGGAGAGCGGTAATCAAGCGTGACATGGTGTACGGCGAAGGCAATATTCTGCTTGGCTAAGTTTTCAAAGCAAAAGCCAAGGGACCACAACCATTCTGAGCGCGCACGCTCCATAAACCGCAGATAATTGGCGTAATAGACAATGCCCATGGCATCGGTGTCTTCATAGAAGACGCGTTGTTTAATAGAAAAGATTGGGTAGTCTGTCATGGTTTGCATGGCACTAGCTCGCATCTTCAGCAGCAAGCGGCATGTCTATAGTGTCGTGTATAGGCATCGTATTATGAGGAGCGGCTAACCCAAAATGTTGGTAGGCCAGTTCTGTGGCAATACGTCCGCGCGGTGTGCGTAGGATAAAACCTTCTTGAATGAGAAACGGTTCAATCACATCTTCAATGGTGCCACGCTCTTCGCTGATGGCAGCGGCCAAACTGTCAACACCGCAAGGCCCGCCATTGAAGCGCTTAATCAGCACATCCAATAAACGGCGGTCCATGACATCAAAGCCTTTTTTATCCACACTCAGCATATCCAGTGCGGCATGAGCGCTTTGTGCTGTAATACAGCCATTTCCTTTAACTTGCGCGTAATCCCGTACGCGTCGCAGTAAGCGGTTGGCAATGCGCGGTGTACCACGCGAGCGGCTAGCGATGGCAATTGCGCCCGCTTCATCTGTTTTAATGTTTAAAATATCGGCTGAACGCAGCACAATTTTCGTTAAATCTTGTGCTGTGTAAAACTCAAGACGTTGAATAATACCAAAGCGATCGCGCAATGGTGAGGTCAAAAGTCCCGCGCGTGTTGTAGCGCCTACAAGCGTAAAATGCGGCAGCTCTAATTTAATTGAACGTGCCGCAGGGCCTTCGCCGATCATAATATCCAGTTGAAAATCTTCCATAGCAGAATATAAAATTTCTTCGACAACAGGACTTAAGCGGTGAATTTCATCAATGAATAACACATCGTTTGTTTCAAGATTGGTAAGGATGGCGGCTAAGTCGCCCGCTTTTTCGATCACAGGCCCTGTGGTTTGTTTTAGGTTGGATTGCATTTCATGCGCAATGATATGTGCCAGTGTTGTTTTGCCAAGACCAGGTGGTCCAAAGATCAGTGTGTGATCGAGAGCATCATCACGTTTTAATGCCGCTTGAATAAAGATGTCCATTTGCTCGCATACAGCGCGTTGCCCCGTATACTCTGCAAAACGTTTGGGGCGAATTGAACGCTCAATGAGTTGATCTTCATGTGTTGGATTGGCATCAATAATGCGTTCTGAAAAATGGGTCATGCGGATTCCTGCTTACACTGTAACGATAAGGGCGTTAGACCATCATAGTTTTTAACGCTTCGCGGATCAACTGTTCGCACGAAAATTCACTCTTAAAAATATGTTTCACCGCGTGTTCAGCTTCTTTTTGTTTGTAACCAAGCGCTATCAGCGCACTGATTGCATCGTGACTTGTTTGTGTGTGTGCAAGTTGCGTGTGTGTATTGCCTGCTGCCCAGTCATCTAATTTATCATGCATTTCAATGATAAGACGTTCTGCTGTTTTTTTACCCACACCAGGAATGCGCACCAAGAAGGCCGCCTCTTTGTTTTGGATTGACTGCACGAAGTGATCCACTTCAATACCTGATAGGATGCCGAGTGCTAGTTTGGGTCCGACGCCATTTACTTTTATCAATGCACGAAACAAACTGCGTTCTTGCTGTGTGTGAAAGCCATACAAAGTATGTGCATCTTCGCGCACAACTAAATGTGTAAATAAGGTAGTGACTTGATTGGATTCAGGTAGATGGTAGAACGTATTCATCGTTGCAAAGACTTCATAGCCTACACCCTGTACTTCAATCAGTAATTGCGGAGGTTGCTTTTGTGTAATGATTCCAGTGAGCGTTCCGATCATGGTGATATCCTTTGCGTATTAAACTATTTTATGTTTTAACCACTGATGATTGCTGTGGCATATGGCGATGGCTAACGCATCGGCGGCATCAGGAGGTGGAGTGTGCGACAATTTTAATAAGGCTCTGACCATGTGTTGTACTTGCGCTTTGTTGGCCGCACCATAACCCACTACCGATTGTTTTACTTGTTTGGCGCTGTATTCTCCCACAGTCAGGCCATGACTGGCTAGAGCCGTTAAGGCCGCACCGCGTGCTTGACCTAGTTTTAAAGCAGATTGATGATTGTAAAATGTAAATACTTGCTCGATGGCCGCTTGGGTTGGTTGGTATTCTCGGATCACTTGTACAATCCCTTCAAAGATCTCATAGAGTTTATCGGCTAACTCTAGAGAGCGCGTTTGTATTTGACCGTGAGCAAGATGTCGCGGTTCTTTTTTTTCAAGGCATATTATACCGTAGCCTGTGATGCATGAGCCGGGGTCAATTCCTATAATGAGCGACATGCGCTTTCCTTTTTGCGTTACATAAATGAATAAAAAGTAGTATATACGCAATGTACTTTAAAATGCAGTGCTGTCTTGTGCGCAGAACCACTTTTGATATATGGGTTTTGCTTGTATAATTTGTTTTGATTTTATACTTTGCTTATGTGTTATGTGCGGGGAATGTTAATTATGCGATCGGTCATTGTGCATCGTGTTTGGGGTAGCAGGGATGAAACACGTCATCTGTGGGATGATCAGTTGAGTTGGGTTGATGCAGGAAAAGTAAGCGACGAATCGCGACACTGCGGCATTATCATAGGATATTTAGAGAATGGGCTGCCTTATCAAATTACTGTTGATTATTCTAACGATCTAGGATTGGAACATGCAGCATTGAAGCTTATATTGTGCCTTTCGTGGAACAGTATGCAGCCGCATTAACCGTATCTGATGCACCGCAGTCATGTAATCAGCACATCTCTACATTCCTGGATGAGTATGTCCAAGATCGTAATATTACAGTATGTGTAGCTGTAGGGTATAACAAGAAAAATGAAGTGAAGGTGGCTGGCTTTAGCATTGGGTATGCTGGAATACTATTATATGGCAGGTCATGTATCACAAGCTCTACTTTTGATTATGTTGAGGTATGTGATCACTCGGTTGTGCCTGACGCTTGCTTTGTGCTGCATTCTAAGCCTCACAAAGAATCTGTATCGTACAATGCTGGTTCTATACGCATCCCAAATGCTGTGTTACAGAATGTATTAGCAAGGAAGGTCTTGTTAATTCACAGTGATCGCATTCCCTCCGATTTAGAGAGTAATAGCCAGCTCTATGAGCAGGTTAAAAAAAATATACGATCTTTCGATGTAAATGTGCAATTAAAACAGTCGCGGGATGCATTTTTAGAGGCGGCAGAAAAGATCAGAGCTGATACAAAAGACAGCAACCCTTCTCTTGAATTACTGCATACGATGGTTTTGGTGGAATCTCACATGATGGATCCGAAAAATGTGTCTTTGCGTAAGAAAATTAAAGAGCAGGCACAGATTGCGTCAGCTAAAAAATCATTGTTATGGAAAGCATTGGGGGGTGCTTTGATGGTGCTCGGCGTCGCTTTAATGGCTGTTGGATGTGTTGGCATTGCTGCGAGTTTAGGTAGTGGTGTAGGTGCTTTGGGTGCATTGCCTAGTGCGGGAATTTTTGGAGCTGGTGTGGGTTTATTTGCAGCCGGTAGTGGGATGGCTCGACATGGTGTTGTCCCGTCTGTACTTGAAAAGGCGAGTGCTGAACTTATTGCGGTAAACGGTACATGAATTGCGCCACTTGCGTGACACCATCCTTTTAGCCAAGCTGCGCTAAACACGCATCTGCAATCACAGCATTGCTATACACGTCTTGGACGTCATCCAGATCTTCGAGCATTTCAATTAAACGCATCACTTTTTCAGCGGATTCAAGATCCGTAATATCCACATGTGTTGCAGCCAGCATAGTGATTTCAGATGCGGCCGGTGTGAATCCTGTTTGAATCAGCATTTCTTTGATGATCACCATATTATCGGGATCTGTGGTCACTTCGATAGAGCCATCTTCATGCGTTTGCACATCCAGGGCACCGGCTTCGATAGCCGCTTCCATCATCTGATCTTCATTGGTTCCGGGCGCAAAAGTGATGATACCTGTTTTGGTGAACAAATAAGAAACTGAGCCATCGGTGCCGAGGTTGCCGCCGGTTTTAGTAAAGGCGTGGCGCACTTCAGCAACAGAGCGATTTTTGTTGTCGGTTAAACAATCAACCATGACCGCAACACTCGCTGGCCCATAGCCTTCATAGCGAATTTCCATCATGTTTGAATCGTCTTCGCCGCCAGCACCGCGTTTTACAGCGCGCGCGATGGTATCTTTTGTCATGTTATCGCCAAACGCTTTATCAATGGCGTCGCGCAAACGTGGATTGGTCGATGGATCACCACCGCCCATTTTAGCGGCTGTGGTGATGGCACGAATGTGTTTGGTGAAAATTTTTCCGCGCATTTTATCTTGCGCGTTTTTGCGATGCTGGATGTTATGCCACTTACTATGTCCTGCCATCGGGTACCTCATGTTTAACGGCAACCTTAATTCCAAGCTCCTTCAGTTGCTCTGCGTTGACAATACTGGGTGCATTGGTCAGAGGGCAGGCTGCTGTTTGCGTTTTAGGGAAGGCAATCACATCGCGAATAGAGGGGCTCTTGGTTAGTAACATGGCGACGCGATCAAGACCAAACGCAATACCACCGTGCGGCGGGCAACCGTATTGCAATGCTTGCATTAAGTGTTCGAATTTTTCATACGCTTCTTCTTTTGAAATACCAAGGATCTCAAAAACGGCTTGTTGAATCGTGGGGTCGTGAATGCGAATTGAGCCGCCACCCACTTCATAGCCATTGATGACCATATCATAGCCACGCGAAATAGCCTGGCCCGGGTCATTTTTTAATTTTTCTGCATCGTTTTCAACGGGGCTAGTGAACGGATGGTGTAAGGCTTGCCAATGTCCCGTAGTATCTTGTTCGAACATGGGGAAGTCAGTTACCCAAAGAGCCGCCCATTCACACGTATACAAGTTAAAATCTTCTGCAATGCGCACACGCAGTGCACCCAATGCGTCATGAACTATTTTTTTTGTATCTGCGCCAAAAAAGACAATGTCATCAGTTTGCGCATTCACTTTAGTCAGTATTGCTTCCACGCTCTGAGCTGTTAAAAATTTTAAAATAGGCGATTGCAAACCGTCCATACCCTGACTGCGATCATTGACCTTGATGTAAGCAAGACCCTTAGCACCGTAGATTTTCACAAAATCAGTGTAATCATCAATGTGTTTACGCGTTAATTTCGTGGCGCCACCGGGGAAACACAACGCCGCTACTTTGCTGTTTGGATCATTAGCTGGCCCACTGAATACTTTAAATGAGGTATCCCGTACCGCATCACAAATCGTTACCAGTTGCAGAGGAATACGCAAGTCAGGCTTATCCGAACCATAGCAATTCATCGCATCAGCATAGGTCATGCGTGGAAAAGGGTTTGGTAGTTCAACGTGAATTAATGTACTAAATAATTCACACATCAATTGTTCGGTGATGGATTGAATATCGTTTTCATCGATGAACGACATCTCAATATCCAGTTGCGTGAATTCAGGTTGGCGGTCCGCACGTAAATCTTCATCACGAAAACAACGCACAATTTGGTAATAACGCTCAAATCCAGCAATCATCAGTAATTGTTTAAAAATCTGCGGTGATTGCGGTAGTGCAAAAAACTGCCCTTTATGCGTGCGACTTGGAACTAAGTAATCACGCGCGCCTTCAGGTGTTGATTTAGTGAGAATGGGTGTTTCTACGTTACTAAAACCGTGATTATCCATGTAGCGATTAATCAGCGCATTCATCTTTGAGCGTAATAAAATGCGTTGCATCGATTCGCTGCGGCGCAAATCGAGATAACGGTATTTCAAACGCACATCTTCATTTAGATCCTGATATTCATCGATCACAAAAGGTAATGGTTTGGATGCGTTGAGAACGGTGAGTGTGTGCGCTACGAGTTCCACGGCACCTGAGGCGATATTCGCATTGGTCATGCCTTGTGGACGATGGCGCAAAACACCTTTTATTTGCAGAACGTATTCACTTCTCACTTTCTCCGCGTTATGATACGCGTCTTGAAATTTAGGATCACATACTATCTGTACGAGCCCTTCACGATCACGTAGATCGATGAAAATCAGCCCGCCATGATCGCGACGACGATGGACCCAGCCGCAAAGAGTGATGCTTTGATCGACAAGCTCTGTATTAATTTGATTCGAGTAGTGTGTACGCATAGGCGGCCATATTAACGGGACTCTTCTGCTTACGCAATAGTATAAGTGGATGAAAATTTTAATAAGCGGCGTGTTGATTGGGCCATTTCATGACAGTTAAAGCTTAAGTTTTTTTAAGCTTGCAACGTCAGAATGGTATGAGATAGGCGCTTGATCATTAAGATATCCTTAACAGAAGCGTAGAGAATATTTTAGATGACAAACGCAAGAAATGCTTATAATATAACCAAAAAATAATAGGGGGTAGGTATGTCACGTCCAGCATTATCAGAGATAACACCAGCACCAGCACCAGCAGCAGCACCAGCAGCATCAGCACCAGCCGTACTTTTGATTCCTAAGGAGGATGTAACTCTAGAGGGATTACTTCGTGCAGCTTATCCTCAAATTTTCGACCATGATGGTGGTTTTCCAAGAGCGAGTGAGAGCAACAACAAATCCTGGTTTTCTACTAATGCGTATTGGCTAATGATGGTCGCTCTTACCCTTTTAATTACTGCTTATACTGTTCTAGTCTATTTCCCTAATAATCTTTGGGGGGATAAGACGGCGTCACGTGATGAGAGAATAAAGAATTTGGTTTTTTCAGTTTCGTTTAATTATATTTTGAATGCGACTTGTGGTTTGGAAACATTGACTAATTTGTCGCGACAAATTTCTGAGTATCTATCACAACTTTTCCAGAGAAAAGAGGCGGCTGCCATAGCAAAAAGAGCATTAGCGGGGCTTGGGCTGCTTAAGTGTTTCATTGAGGTTGCTGTAGCTTATTATGCAGCGTCTATCTATTCAGGTATGATTGACGGGTTTAAAGGGCATTGGACGACTATTCCTCCTGAATGGACTATGAGTCTTGCATACATTATTCTGACTTGGCCAGGTGTTCATTTGGTGGCGGATTCCATGTTATTGCCTTTAGTTCGTTACACCTTTAAGCTACTTCGTCAAATGATGCCTTGGTCATCTGATCCGGAACTGGATCGGGACTTAAAAGAAAAACTACAGCGGGAAGTGGATGCAAGTCTAGCAGACGACTCATCAGGTTCGCAAAATAATTTTAAGTATCTTGATTGGGTATTGAAGGTATTTTTGGGATTGTCAGCAGTTTTTGGTGTTTCAGGGTTGTCACGTTATGTATTTAACGAGGCGATTAAAACTGGTTCTGCTGATGCGTGGATGAAAGCTGTTGCAGCCGTTATTGGCTATCTTCCTGTGGCACTGCGCTTTTCGTTTCAACTCGCATCAAATATCGCCACGTCAGCAGCTGGTGTTTGGACGCGTTTAAGTAAGGATAATGATAGTGCAGCAGTCTTCTTAAAGAAACTAGGGGGCGTAGTGTTGGAGAGTTTGCCAGCTCTGATTTGTATTGGGCTTGCTTACAATACAACGGAGACATCAGTTGTTGCGAATAAAAAAGAGATTGGATCTAGTGTGGCCTGGTTTGTCTTGCTAGCGATCAATATTGCGACAATTATTGGCACTATGGTTTTTAACGGTCAGCCTATGGCGGAGTTTATTCAAAAGGTCATTCAAGGATTGAAGAGCTTTTTTAAACGCCCGGCTGAAGTACCGCACAAAGATCTGATCGTGCAAACATTCAGACAAGTATTCAAGAAAACCGGCTCCTTAAAACTTGCGTTTCGTGCAGTAGGAGTGCCGGAGGATGAGATAAACCAAGCAGTTCTAAAGATACGAGAGGCTAAGCTAGATGATCCGAAGATCAGTGATGATTTCGCAGAGAAGTATGGGCCTCATTTCTCGGCAAAATTAGCAAAGGATGTTCTAAATGGCAGAGTTTCTATGATTAACCTGATGGGAAGATCCAGCTATGATGCGTTTTGTGGGTTATGGGGTTCATTTTTCCAGTTACTCATGCCAGTTGGAATATTGTGTGTGATTAGCCAGTTTGTTTTTTCCTTGCAACAGGCAAGAAATGATATTGATATCATTTTCGCTACGACTGTATCGGTATTCTTGAGCCAGTTGATTTGCCGGTTCTTGGTTTCGTTGTTCAATCAGTGTAAAGATCTTTGGAGTATTGTGCAGCTTTTCGGGCAATTTATGAAAGAAATGCTGGGTATTTCTGTATTAGGTGGCGCATTGGTTTACCTGACTTCACAGTTTGCTAAAGCCGCTTTGGGGCTTGAAGGAACGCCTATTGTAGCGGGAATTGTTGGTACTTTGATGAGCGCAGGTGTGGCTGTTGCGTGTGCTAGGCAGGCACCAAAAGTTCTAGAGAATCCGCCTAAGGAAAAATCATCACAAAGAACGGTGATGTCTCATTGCTTGTCTTCTTGTTTGCCTTCTTTGTTTGGTCCAGGGCAACAAGAAGCATTGAACGATTCTTTATCAGAAAGAAGCTCGCTTTTACGAAATGCCTAGCATTAGAGTATGAGTGCAACGAAACCCCATGTTTTATGATGGGGTTTCGTTGTTATTGCTTTGTTTAGACGTTATTGTCGGTTCGTTTGTGTCTGTTGTTTTTTCGGTACTATTTTCTGTTTTCTGTGTTGCGTTTTTGTCCTGCGGTTTATCTTTAAAGTCGGTGACGTACCAGCCAGTGCCTTTTAAATGAAAGGCGGCTGCAGATATGAGTTTGTTTAATTGCGGTTTGTGACAGTGTGGGCAGTCGGTGGCGGGTGTGTCACTGAATTTTTGCACAAGCTCAGTGTGCTTGCCGCAAGCTTCACATCGGTATTCATATATAGGCATATTCAACCCCTTATTTTCAAAAAATTGGTTCGGCATTATACCTTTAAAATCGGTAAACGGTAATTGTTAAAGGATCGGAGTTGCTACGTAATGTATTTTAATTTTTAGTTTTCAAAAGCAGCATGGCTTCGAAACATAGATTATTCAGACACGTCATCACGAAGGGACGCAATTTATTTACCGTTTACCGTTTACCGTTTACCGTTGCCTCCTATTCATCCCACTTCAACGCACCACCTGTTTGGTATTCCGTTACACGTGTCTCAAAGAAATTTTTCTCTTTTTTCAAATCCATCATTTCACTCATCCATGGGAACGGATTTTTAGCGCCAGGATACTGTTCAGTCAAGCCAATCTGCGCACAACGGCGGTTAGCAATGTAGTGCAGATACTCAGTAAACATATTAGCATTCAGTCCTAAAATGCCGCGTGGCATGGTATCGCGCGCGTATTGAATTTCAAGCTCAACGCCTTCGCGAATCATATCAATAGATTGTTGTTGGAATTCAGCTGTCCAAATATGTGGGTTTTCAATACGAATTTGATTGATTACATCAATACCAAAATTAGCGTGCATGGATTCATCACGCAAAATATATTGGAATTGTTCGGAGGTACCCACCATTTTGCCACGACGACCCATCGCTAGAATTTGTGTGAAACCGACATAGAAGAAAATCGATTCGAACACCACATAAAACGCGATGAGATCACGCACCAAACGCTGATCAGTTTCCATGGTTCCCGTATGAAAATCAGGATCAGCTAGACTGTTAGTAAACGGCAGTGCCCACGATGCTTTGCGTGCCACAGACGGCAATTCACGATACATGTTAAACACTTCCGCTTCATCCAAACCCAAACTTTCAATAATGTGCTGGTAGGAATGCGTATGCAGCGCTTCTTCGAAGGCTTGACGCAATAAATATTGACGGCATTCTGGGTTGGTAATATGGCGGTATACAGCCAGCACTAAGTTATTCGCAACCAGTGAGTCCGCTGTCGAGAAAAATCCAAGACTGCGTTTGATGATGGTGCGTTCATCATCGGTTAAACCATTAGGATCTTTCCATAGTGCCACATCAGCCGCCATGTTAATTTCATTTGGCATCCAGTGGTTTGCGCAAGCATGTAAGTATTTTTCCCATGCCCATTTATATTTAAATGGTACTAGCTGGTTTAAATCAGCGCGGCAGTTAATGATTTTTTTGTCATCGACTTGAATGCGCGCCGCACCCATTTCAATGGTTTCCAGTCCTGTTGCACCGGAAAAATGTGCAGAACTACCGCCTTTACCATCATCACCTTCTTCGTCAGCAAGCGACGTGGTAAGTATTGGCGACACAGATTTATCATCAGCGTAATCGCCCCAATTTAATAATGATTCACTCATGTCTTTCTCCTTTGGTAAAATTCGGTTTACTGGCACGCTTCGCAGTCAGGATTATCAATAGAACACGCTGCTGCCGAGGTGCTTTGTACGGCATTGAGTTTGCCATCATTGATGGTCGCCTTTTCCGTATTTGTCGCACCCATACTGCGTAGATAATAAGTCGTTTTAAGGCCGCGTATCCACGCCATACGGTATAAAGTATCCAGTTTTTTGCCAGAAGGTTCTGCCATATATAAGTTAAGCGATTGGGCTTGATCAATCCACTTTTGACGCCGTGATGCCGCATCAACTAACCATCTTGGTTCTACTTCAAAGGCCGTAGCGTAGAGATTTTTTAAGTCGTGTGGAATGCGTTTAATAGGCTGTACACTGCCATTGTAATATTTTAAGTCGTGTACCATCGCCGCATCCCATAATTGGCGTTGTTTTAAGTCGCGCACCAAATAGGGATTCACGACCGTAAACTCACCCGACAGATTCGATTTGACGAACAGATTCTGATACGTTGGTTCAATCGATTGACTCACACCGCAAATATTTGAAATGGTTGCAGTCGGTGCAATGGCCATCGTATTGGAGTTGCGCATGCCGTGTTTTTTCACGCGTTGGCGCAGTGTATCCCAATCCAAACGTGTTGTGGTATCTTGCTCCAGATAACGACCACGCGTTTCTTTGAGTAACGCAATCGAGTCGATCGGCAGTATGCCTTGACTCCACAGTGAACCAGCATAGCTTTCATAGGTGCCACGTTCTTGAGCTAATTCAGATGACGCTGCAATAGCGTAGTAACTGATGTATTCCATACATTCATCAGCGAACGTGACTGCCGCATCCGATGCATACGGTATGCGCAGCTCATACAGTGCATCTTGAAAGCCCATGATACCCAAACCAATAGGACGGTGTTTGAGGTTGGAGTTTTTAGCTTGCGGCACTGAGTAATAATTGATGTCGATCACATTATCCAACATACGAATAGCTGTTTTAACAGTTTTTTTCAGTTTTTCTGTGTCTAATTGACCTTGTTTCATGTGATTGACTAAGTTAATACTGCCAAGGTTGCACACTGCAATTTCTTCTTTTGATGTATTTAATGTAATTTCAGTGCATAGGTTAGAGCTGTGTACAACGCCCACATGCTGTTGTGGAGAGCGTAAATTGCACACATCTTTAAACGTTACCCAAGGGTGTCCTGTTTCAAATAACATGCCCAGCATTTTGCGCCATAAGGTAGTTGCCAAGATCACTTTGCTGCGTACTTCCTTGCGGCGTGCTTTTTCTTCATAAGCCAAATACATTTCTTTGAACGGCAAGCCAAACAGATCATGTAACTCGGGTGTTTCATCCGGTGAAAATAACGTCCACTCGCCATTTTCAAAAACACGCTCCATAAATAAGTCAGGAATCCAATTCGCTGTATTCATATCGTGCGTACGACGGCGTTCATCACCAGTATTTTTGCGTAATTCTAAAAATTCTTCGATATCCATGTGCCATGTTTCAAGGTAGGCACAGACAGCACCCTTACGTTTGCCGCCTTGGTTGACAGCAACAGCGGTCGCATCAGCCACGTTTAAAAAGGGTACGACACCGAGCGATTTGCCGTTGGTACCTTTAATGTGTGCGCCCATTGCCCGTACTGATGTCCAATCATTACCAAGACCGCCCGCGTATTTCGATAGCAGTGCATTGTCTTTAATAGCACCGTAAATACCATCCAAATCATCTGCAACGGTTGTTAAAAAGCAGCTGGATAATTGTGGGCGGCATGTACCGGAATTAAATAAGGTGGGTGTTGAGCTCATGTAATCGAAGGACGTGAGTAAGTTATAAAACTCAATTGCACGTTCGTTACGTTGTTCACCTTCACAGTGCGCAAGACCCATTGCAACACGCATCAAGAATACCTGAGGGAGCTCGATACGCTTGCCTTGATGATGAATAAAGTAACGGTCATATAATGTTTGAATGCTTAAATATGTAAACTGATTGTCACGTTTACTGTCCAAAGCATCCGCCAGTTTGTTTAGGTCGAAGTCGTTCAGGTTAGGGTGTAGGTGTTCTTGGTCTATTCCATGTTGAATGTATTTTTTGAAAGCCAGTGGGTAGAGAGTGTTGATGTGTTGTTTTGTTAAATCGTGCTCGATATCGAGTGCATCGAGTACTTCGTGGTAGAGGTCTTGCAGTAATAAACGTGCCGTAACATACGTGTAGTTAGGATCGTTCTCAACTTGGGTGCGTGCGCTCATGACCAGCGCTTTGTAGACATCTTTCATCTTCACGCCGTCAAATAGGTTATTGCGTGTGTCTTCAATAATTTGTGTTGGCACGACATTTTCAAGGCCGTCACAGGCTTCGATAACCAGATTCACTAACCAGGCTGTATCTAACAGGGTCGTGCTGCCATCATCCAGCGTTACGCGCAGTGGTTGTTCGCTAATCATGGTGTCATGTTTTTTAATTTGACGGGCTTTGTGGCGTTCTTCGCGGTACAACACATAAGAGCGTGCTACTTGATGTTCGCCGGCACGCATCAACGTGAGTTCAACTAGATCTTGAATGGCTTCAATGTGAATCACACCACCGGTTGAGTAGCGTGCTTCCAAGCGTGTTGTAATGGCTTGAGTCATTTCTTGTACGGCATTGTGAATGCGATCTGAATTGGCGGCGTCGCTTCCCTCTACAGCTACAAATGCATTTTTCAGAGCTGCTGCAATGCGGCTATCATCATAGGACACAGTGTCACCATCGCGACGAATAACCTTAATCAGATTTTGATGAGAAAGGCGGTTTAATAGGTTGGGATCTTCTATCATAATTGAATCTTTTAATGTGGTTTCAGTAACGCTCATGAGTCTACATGCTCCTTATATGCTTGATTGTTTTAATTTGGGGATAAATAGACAGACATGATAGCCATGCCTACCAGCCCATTCCATTGAACCCCAATATATTGGTGTCACACGACTAATAAACACAAGGTAATGTGTTTTTATGGTGATTGCAATAGGAATAAATTGGGTAAATTTTGTGGATAACTTGTGTGTAGTGTACAAATTTTTATGTGGATTTTTTAATTTTTTTGTTTTCAGTAGGTTATAAAAGCCACCGGGATACGCCATTATCCGTTCATTTATTGAACAAAATTAAAAAAATGTCAGATTGATCGTGCCGTGGTGAATTTCCTACACAGAGCCTCGCTTTTAGGGAAGTGTGGCTCTGTTTGGAAACTCTTGTTACACTAGCTCATTATTAAAGTAAGATGTGCTTTATTTTGAAAAAGTTTGCTAAACGGATCATCAACGATAAATCAGGATTTCGCTTTCGGCGTACCTTTTTTTATATGCGACATAAATATGGCGCACATTGGGCACTGCGGCTGATTTTTTTAATTATGGGTATCCTAGTCTTGCTCGCAGGTCTTGTCATGATAGTGACGCCAGGACCTGGATGGCTGACGATTTTATTAGGCGTGATTATTATTGCTTGTGTATCGTATCGTTTTGCACGGCGCATGGATCGGTTTGAAAAACACATTTTAATTCGTTATCGATGCTATAAGCATCGTTTCCGCAATCTTCGCAAAAAAAAGTAGGGCTCCTATGAATCCTGTTGTCATGATTACAGGTGCGGCGCAGCGTATTGGTGCCGCGATCGCATGTTATTTTCATCAGCATAACTATAATGTGGTTATTCATTATCATCATTCGCGCACGCAAGCGTTGTCTTTGGCTGCAGAGCTTAATCACAGACGTGCGGAGTCAGCCTTGACGGTGCACGGCGATTTGGTCGATGCGTCGGGTTATGTAGACATGATAAATGTGGCGCTGGCGCAGTGGGGGCGTCTGGATGTATTAATTCACAATGCCTCGGTTTTTCATTACACACCATTTCGGCAGGCCAGTATTGCTGATTGGGATTTGATGCTCACCACGAATGTAAAAGCATGTTATTTTTTAAGCCAAGCGGCTGTATCTTTTTTGCTGCAAAGTCGAGGCTGCATTATCACGATTTCAGATATTTTTGCCGATATTCCTAAGTACCAACACTCGATTTACTCACTGACTAAAGCCGCTGTAAACTCGCTGACCAAAAGTTTAGCTCAGGAGCTAGCACCATATGTGCGGGTGAATGCGATTGCGCCCGGGCATATTTTACCGCCAAATACCAATCGTGAAGTTGAAGTGTGTGAGCAGGATTCTTTGCTTGATTACACTCCAAGTGGCAACGATATCGCAGAAGTGGCGTACTTTGTAGCAAAAACGCCGTATTTGACAGGACAAATTATTACGCTTGATGGTGGGAAATCGATAAGTGAGTATGCTACAATTCGCATTCTTTAGGGCCCATAGCTCAGTTGGTTAGAGCGATCGACTCATAATCGACAGGTCCCAGGTTCAAGTCCTGGTGGGCCCACTCTGTTTTCCAGCTCTTTCCCAAATTGGGGGCAGTTAAACCGGGGTACAGAGTGTACCCCAGTTTTATTAGTCATCATTATCAATAAAGCTTTGCAACTTCTCTGCGCGTGACGGGTGGCGCAGTTTACGCAGTGCTTTAGCTTCGATTTGACGGATACGCTCGCGCGTAACATCAAATTGTTTACCGACTTCTTCTAATGTATGGTCGGTATTCATGTCGATTCCAAAACGCATACGCAGTACTTTAGCTTCGCGTGGCGTCAGTGAGCTTAACACTTCACGCGTTGCTTCACGCAAGCCTGACGATGTCGCAAAATCGATAGGCAGTTCCGTATTGCTGTCTTCAATAAAATCGCCGAGATTCGAATCTTCATCCTCACCAATCGGCGTTTCCATTGAAATAGGTTCTTTCGCAATTTTCAGTACCTTGCGGATTTTATCTTCAGGCATGTCCATGAGTTTGCCCAATTCCTCAGGCGTAGGCTCTTGGCCAGTTTCTTGCATGATTTGACGTGAAATGCGATTCAATTTATTAATGGTTTCAATCATGTGCACAGGAATGCGAATCGTGCGCGCTTGGTCGGCAATCGAGCGCGTGATCGCTTGACGAATCCACCAGGTTGCATAGGTTGAGAACTTATAACCACGACGGTATTCAAATTTATCGACCGCTTTCATCAAGCCGATATTACCTTCTTGAATAAGATCCAAGAATTGCAAGCCACGATTAGTGTATTTTTTCGCGATTGAAATAACCAAACGTAAGTTGGCTTCAATCATTTCTTTTTTGGCGCGTCGTGATTTAGCTTCGCCAATCGAAACACGGCGATTGATTTCTTTGACTTCAGCAATGGTCAGATTGCTTCGTTCTTCGATTTGAGCCAGTTTCTTCTGTGAGCGTAAAATTTCTAATTTATACGATAACAGTTCTTCAGCATGCGCTGGGTGTTTTTTAGCGTACGCATCGAGCCAGTCAAAATTCGCCTCATTACCCGGGAAGGATGTAATAAAATCCTTACGTGGTGTTTTAGCTTTGCCAACAACGTATTTCATGATCAAGTGTTCTTGATCACGCGTTTCGCGCAATAAATTACGCAGTTTCATGGTTTGACGCAGGAAGGGCTTGATCGCTAATTTGAATTTTGAAAATTGCTCGGTGATCTTCTTCTGTAACTTGCTAACTGTTGCACTTTTACGATCGTGCTTAGCTAATGCTTTGATGTATTTTTCTTGTAGGTCTCTTAATATATTAATTTGTTCAGCTGTATAGATTGGGTCAGGTCCTGTATCACCAAAAGCATCTTCTGTATCAGCAGTTGTGCCTTCTTCCTCATCATCAACACTGACAATAATATCAGGCCCATCTTCGCCGCTTGTTACAGCTACAGCAGCAACTGCTGTATCCGGATCAATTTTCATTTCTGGAATTGGCTTGGAGGCATCCAGCGGATTGATGTCTTCGTCAAAAAAGCCAATGATCAAATCACCTATGCGACCTTCATGGGTGACGATGTAATCGTATTCTTCAATAATGGATGAAATCGCTTCTGGATAATGCACTAGTGATGACATCACTTGGCGCAATCCATCTTCTATGCGTTTGGCAATAGCGATTTCGCCTTCTCGAGTGAGCAATTCAACACTGCCCATTTCACGCATATACATACGGACAGGATCAGTGGTGCGCGTTTCTGTGGTGAGCGCTTCAATCGCGTCAGTGAACTCATCGTCATCTGTTGCTGTATCAGAAGATAGAATCAGCTCATCATCATCAGGTGGTACTTCAAATACTTTGATGCCCATTTCATTGAGGCGATCAATGATACTTTCCATTTGGTTTGGATCGACGAAATCACTGGGAAGCATGTTGAGTAAATCTTCATGCAATAGAAAGCCTTTACGCTTTGCCTCATCAAGAAGTAAATTAAAACCGCTCTGTTGGGTAGCCATGATGTGTTTTCTCTATAAAATATATTTATGTGGAGGGTAACCCTGCGGTGGCGTTTAGACTCTTAGAAGAGATTCCCGAGAGCTGATTAAGTTCTATACGGGGCCATGCGGTGGAGCTACGGTTTACAAAGTGCCTGATCATAACATGAGTTAAATAAAAAGGACAACTCCCTAATTCGTTTGGAAATTCCTTGTATTGTGTGTCCAGTAGAGCGTGTCTTGGTTATGGCTATTTTTGGTAAAAATTATGTTTAATTTGTTGAGGAAGGTGCGTGCGTCAGCGTGTGTTTGTTGCTGATCAATTGATTTAATTCTTTTTTTTCATCATCTGTGAGGCCAGTTGTTTTTGATTTGCTAATCAGTTGATTAATTTGTTGCTGCAGATACTGTTGGTGTATGGTTTTTAGCGTATCGTTAAACTCAATCTTGTAGCCGGTTATCGGGAAGGCTTGCTCTTTGGCAGCCAGCTTTGCAATGAGGGCTTGTTGTGTTGGATCGTCCCAATGCATAAGCAGTTGACCTACGGGCAGTGCTGGGTGCTGTTTAAAAATGTGCAGCAGTTTGAGCAGCAGTTGTTCTATGGGATCCGGTGATTTTTGTAAGAAGGCTATGTCTGCGCTGTTTTGGGCGAGGCTGGGTTCTTGTAGTAGCAATGCAATACAATGCTCACTTAGGGGTGATTTTACTGTCTGTGGCTGTGCTTTTGGAGCAGGAGCGGGATGATGTTGTTTGGGTGCGGCAACGTGTTCGAGCTCATGGCGTGTGATATGCAGGCGGTTGGCTAATTCATCGTAGAGCAGTTCTTGGTATAAACCACTGGGCATTTGTGCGATGTATTGTTTTGCATCCAACGCAAGGGCTGCTTTATCAGCTAAAGAATTTCCGGCGTGCTCAGCTTGAATGTGATCAAAGAATACATGCTGCAATGGCGTTGCTGTATCAATTAATGATTCAAATGCAGCATGACCTATTTTTCTGATTAAACTATCGGGGTCTTCATCTTGTTGTAAAAATAAAAATTTAAGGCTGATGCCATCGCGTAATAACGGCATGGCCATGCACAATGCTTTCCAAGCAGCATTACGTCCTGCCTGATCACCATCAAAACAAAAAATGATTTCAGGGGTAAATTTAAGGCATTTTTGTAGGTGTTTTATATTGATTGCTGTGCCGAGTGTGGCAACCGCATAGGTAATATTGTGTTGGTATAAGGACACCACATCCATATAACCTTCAACAACCAGTAAACGTTTGAGTTTCGGATGTGCTAGACGAGCTTGATACAGCCCATACAATTCATGACTTTTATGGAAAATATCCGTTTCCGGTGAATTTAAATATTTAGGTTGGTCTTCTGGATGAATACTGCGCCCACCAAACGCAATGATACGTCCACGTAAATCGTGAATGGGAAACATAACGCGATTGCGAAATCGGTCGTAGCAATGGGTGTGATCGCGTTCAATCAGCATTCCTGTCAGTTTCAGGTAGGACTGTGTTGTAACTTCTTGGCCAATAGTGCGCATTAAGTTGTCCCATCCTGGTGGCGCAAAACCAATTGAGAAATACTTCGCTGTTTGCCCAGTTAAGCCGCGTGATTTTAAGTAATCGATGGCGATAGGGTGTTTTTTTAATTGCTGTTGATAATAGGTCGCTGCGCGCTGTAAGACTGGGAAGAGCGCATCAAAAGAGCGATCTGGTACGTAGCCATCGATTTTGGGTACTTCTAAAGCGTGTTGTGCGGCCAGTTGTTCAATGACATCGCGAAATTCCATGCGGTCATAATTCATTAAAAAATCAATGACATTGCCATGGGCTCCGCAGCCGAAGCAATAATAAAATTGTTTGGTTTCACTGACGGTAAAGGAGGGGGTTTTTTCCTCATGAAAGGGGCAGCGGGCGTGGTGATTTTGGCCTTTTTTCTTCAGTTCAACACGTGCGCGTACCACATCGATGATGTCGGTGCGGTCGACAAGGTCTCGAATAAAGGATTGTGGGATACGCGTGTCTGTCATGGTGGGTCATTATACAGTGGCTCTTAGGTAACGCACAGATTAAATGTTAAATTTTCAGTAATTTCTTGCAGTAAATACCGGCAATTGTAAGCAGGCCCTAATGCTTAGGGTCTTTAAAGCTACTCATAAAAGTACGTTGCAAGGTTAAATACAGTTTCATAAAAATGTCTTTACAGGCCGCTGTGAGGGCGATGGCGAGAGCCAAGAGCAGTATTAATTCTGGGGTAGCTGGTAACATATCTTCACTGGATGCCAGGACGATCACTGCAATCCCAAGAGTGAAAAGGAATGCTATCAGTTGGATTGTGATTTTTTGGTAGAGCGTACGATTGTGAATGAACAGAGCGGTGAGCATGCTGATTTTACGATAAATAGCGATCAGAAAAGGTAAAGATAGTAACAGTGTAATACTGCAAATAGTGGTTTTGTAGAAATTAAGATGAGGTGGTAAAAAAGTAGATTGACTATGTTGATATAAATATAATCCGGCAATAAAAAATGCCATCACCAAAATAAAATTAATGGCGATTTCAAATAAACCTTTTTTAACAGATTGCATAACGAAGGCATCATGACCGTGTGGACGCACATTACGTATCCAAGTTGTGTAGCTCTTAAATAGCCTGTTTAGGCGTGTTGGCATGATGCTTGAACAATAAGTTGATAATGGATCAGCGGCCTTAATGAGATAAGGAGTGAGGAGTGTGGTAATGGCTGACACGGCAACGATGATGGGATACAAGTAATCGCTGGTTACCTTTAATGACACGCCCAGCGAGGCAATAATAAAGGAAAATTCCCCTATTTGTGCAAGACCCATGCCCACACGTATGGAGGTACGGCCTTCGCGGCCAGCAAGAAACACACCGAGGCTGCACATCACAACCTTACCTACCACGACAGCAATCGTAATGACGGTAATGGGAACGACATAGGTCATGATGACTTTGGGATTCACTAACAATCCAATCGATACAAAGAAAATAGCGCTAAACATATCGGTAATGGGTTGGACGAGTTTTTCGATTAATGGGAGTTCTTGTGACTCTCCGATAATAGTGCCTATGATAAAAGCACCGAGTGCCACGCTGTATTCAAAACGGATGACCAGCATGCAAAAGCCAAATGTTAAGCCTAATACCGTGATGAGTAACATTTCATTGCTGTGAAAACGTGCGACGTAGGCAATGAATTTAGGGATAATCAAAATACCAACCACCAATGCTACAACGAGAAAAATCAGTAATTTCCCAAGTGTGGACATCACATCCGCAGTGCCAACGGATCCGCTGACTGCAATACTGGATAGCAGTGCGAGCATGCCGATTGCTAAGAGATCTTCAATAATCAGAATGCCGAAAATGAGTTGGGCAAAACCTTCGCGTTTTAAGCCTAATTCATTGAGCGCCTTAATGATGATGGTGGTGGATGAAATTGCAAGCATAGCGCCTAAAAACAAGGAGTCCAGCGTTTTCCAGCCAAAAAAATGACCTATTTCGTAGCCGATAAAAATCATAAAAACGATTTCTGCAATGGCCGCAACGAGTGCGGCAGGTCCTACTTTAAATAACTTCTTGATGTTAAATTCAAGCCCAAGGGAGAACATCAAAAAGATGACGCCAATCTCTGCGAGTGTTTTAACGGTGTTTTGATCGTGAATTAAGGAAAAAGGGGGTGTGTAGGGCCCAAGAATAACGCCAGCGATGATATAACCCAATACCACCGGTTGTTTGAGGCGGTGAAATACGATGGTTACAATTCCTGCAACAATCATAATTAGAGCTAGGTCTTGTAAAAAAGTCGCTAAATGCATTAGGTTCCTTCCTTTTTATAGGCTCCTGCGCGCGCTCGATTTTTCAACCAAGCTATCCACCTTTATTACGCTGGCTATGTGTCAGTGAAATGAAGATGTTGGCATATTAGTGTGGTTTTGGGTAGAGGTTACAGGTTAGTGTGATTTATGGTGTCAGCAGTGTCTTGATCAAGGCACTAACTTGTGCCATGTCTGCTTGACCTTCCAATTGTGGCTTTAAGATACCCATGACTTTTCCCATGTCCTTCATGGATTGCGCGCCGGTCTGGCTAATAGCTTTGTGGATCATGGCGCTGATTTGGGTTTCATCTAATTGTGTGGGCAGATAGGCTTCTAACACAGCCAGTTCCAGCTGCTCTTTCTCAGCCAGCTCGGTACGTCCGGCCGCATTGAATTGAGTGATGGAGTCTTGGCGTTGTTTGATTTGTTTTTGGATGAACTTGAGGACACCGCTGTCGTCTAGGGTGGTTTGGGTGTCGATTTCATGTTTTTTGACAGCAGCCATAAGGAGGCGGATTGTGCCTAAGCGCACCGTATCTTTGGCACGCATAGCCTCTTTCATATCGTCACGGATTTGCTCGCTCAAAGAGGGCATGTATTAATGCCTCGTGCGTTCGCGATCGATAGTCTCTTGTTCTTTCTGCACTTTTTTAGCGTAACGCTTCACCGCTGCAGCGCGACGGCGCTTACGTTTACTGGTGGGCTTTTCGTAGAATTCCATTTGACGCAGCTTAGTTGGGATACCGGCTTTTTCGCAAGCGCGCTTAAAGCGACGCATTGCAACATCAAAAGAACCTACTTCTTGGGTCGAAATTTCTGGCATGAGTTAAGTCACCTTCCGTAACAATCTGTAAAAGGATGCAATACTAATCTGATTTTTGCCCCATTGCAATGGGATACCGCTGTTTTTTGTTTTTTGGTATGACTTAAATCAACTATCACGTCGGGTTGGTGAAGTGGGGGAATTGCTGGTTTTTCATTAGGTTATTTTTTAAAAATCAGTATAATGCGGGTGTTCATTTAAGACTTTGTTAATATACCCTGTGATATAGTGTTTGCAGGGTAAATTTTAAGGGTAAATCACCAAGGGGTGCTGATATTATGCGTTATGATATCTATGGGATTGAGCCAATGCCGGGTGCTGTGTTTGATACTTTTGGTAGTCAGTTCAATGACTTTGCGAGCGACTTTTGGCGGGATTTTTCTAGGGATGGGGCGCTTGCTGATCGGGTGCAGATACAGGGAGAAAACTTATCAGAATGGTTAGTTTGTAGTGATCAGCAACGTACTGAATTGTTTGCAGCGCGCGGTCAAAATCTACGTAAAAAGTTATTGCAGACTTGGTTCCCAAACCTTTTAAAGAGTCCTATTGAACGCGTCGTGGTTGGAGCTATTTCGGTTAATGATAAGCTGATTGATGCACAAGATGTCTTAGCAGCACATCAACTAGATTGGCAAGCTAGGCATGTTAAGTTGATGGAAATTTTTGGAATTAAAACTCAAGAAGAGCATCAGTCCTTGTTGATTTTATTGAATCAATGGCAGCAAGTCTTGTGTGGCGATACAGCAATCCGTTTTGGTCAAAACCATTATAATGCGATGCTTCAGAACAACAAGCAACTGAATATTAAGCTATACCCGGAGCTTGCTTTGGAGCTGGTATATCCTGATCTAGAATTTCACATGTATCATGAGGTTTCCGCTGTTCGGGTTGCAACGAGTTATTGTCTTAGTCAGTCTATTAGGTATGATCCAGAAGCGGGGGTCTTTGTTTCACGTGATGATATTCTTCTGACAGAAGGGAGAGTTGCATCTTGCTTAAAAATAAGCTCGCATCCACAAGAGTCTATTACAGATTTTCCAACCCAAATTGATGAATTTTTTGTATGGGCTCAGGAAAATAAATATGTAGAACCGTATGATATAGCATCAGCAAACGCGAGCTTTAGATCTACGTTTTTAGAGCGTTCATTCATTTCGATATTGAGGAAATATCCTCAATATGGCAATTCCCATAAAGTGATTTTAGGTGTATTAGATCATTGGATTGAAGGGTGTGACCCTGAAAAAATGAGTGATGTATCTGAAGATGTTTTTTACCAGATGCTTTTGTTAGAGTTTTTGTGTTATGTGAAATGTTATGGGTATGCTGATGATGACAACAACCAGAAAGTCCTTTTTACTCGTTGGCACAATGAGTACAATGCAAGATTGGCTCGATTAACAGAGAATAAAAAAAATTTGAGCGATGATATTGATAGCCTTTATAACTGTATTCGCATTCTAGCAATAAAATATTCGAATGAGCGTAGGAGCAACTTAACTGTCAATGAGTTGCCGCGTATAGCAAAGGGATGGGGTAACGAGCATCTATTCAACCCGATTTTTTCAAGATATAAAGCTAGTTGTGAAAAGGCTGCTCCACAGATTAATAACTTAAGACAAATATTAGGCGCATCGCTTTGTGCGCAGGTACAACTTCGTAGTATAGAGCAGATTTCTCAATTTCAATCTCAACATGAGGTTATGCCACCCTTATCTGAGGATATGTTTTCTCTGCCACCTCTTATTGTAGATAGCAGGTATGAGTTTTTGCTTGAAAGAGCTAATCCAAGAGCCTCTTATTACACATTGGAATCGAATCTTCCAATGGTTTCCGCAGCTGGAGCTTCTGATGAATTTAATCTGTTATGCAGACAGCAAGAAGCGGCTATGATAAAACATCAAGGTGGAAATTATCGATGTTTTTTCGAGGGTGAGCTCAAAAGCATAAAAGATTTTCTTGGGGATAAAGGGGATAAATTAGAAGAAAAAATAGGTCTTTTTGTAAAAAGCTTACCTGAACCTTTTTCAAGGTATGAAGTAGAGGTGTCGCGATGGATTATGTCTGCTTTTATGGATACAGGTTATGCGACTGTAGCTGCTCGATTGAATGCTTTTGACTCATCGCTTGTGCTTTGCGCTATTGGTTGTGAGCCAAATTTTACATTATATTACGACAGTATAGAAAATGTATTGTATTTATCTGTTTCTCAGACGCGATATCAGCTTAAGGATTCTCAAAATTCTTCATTGGATTTGAGTGTCGCCTCACAACATGGTTTATTTTTTGGTAAAGACCAATTGAGTACAGAAAAGTGTATGTTGGTTGCAGCGCATAAGGTAGGTCAGCAGAATCAAAACTTGGTTACAGCGGTGCGTCAGGCTCTGACTCAGACGCCACAAGACTTAATTAAGCGATTGCCGGCAGCTGACCAATTTGCAAGAGCAGCCGAGTTTAAACTTGTAGAAGATCCGCATAATAATGCTAAATTTAAAGCGCATATAGCCCCTTCTTTTTGCGCAGCTATTGACCGGGCTGGTATTTTGACCAAAAGATTGACGGAGTATTTAAAAAAACCCAGAATCAGCTCTATACGACGTCGGCACGCGCTCCAGGTATTAGCGATAGCTGAGGTTATAGCTGAGCTAAAGTCAGATGATCCAGCTGCGGAACGTGATGCAAAGCTGTTGATGTCAAGATTATACGATGCTCTAGCAGAGCATGATCGCTATCACCACAGTTTTGAGAGTGGCTTGTATCATCGTACCAATCGTTTTGGCGATGCATTACGGGCTGGATTGCCAGAAAATAATCGCGATCTTTTTAGCTGTTCAGGCCAAGAGAAGGATGAGGGACTGAGTTCAGCTACGCGTGTGCATTTGGCAGCTAAATTCAATGCTATGAGCGTAGATCTAAACAAGCCTCGTGATGCGTTTGAGAAAATTTTAACGCGCCGCGTAGCGCCCTGGAAAGTTTTGGGATGGTCTATAGACACGCTATTAAAACGTTCCACACTAAAAAAGTTGACAGATGATTATGCTGCAATAAAAGCAACATTTAAACATGCATCAAATGTCCCTAAGCTAGAGCAATATGAAAAATTACTCGAGAAATTTTTTAATTTACGTCTGAATATATACGAATTATATAATTTACAAGGAAAGCCCTTCTTAGACAAATTACGTGAGGTTTTTAAACTTGAACAAGAGCTGCGAGAAACCCCATTGTTAACGGTAAACGATAAAAAATCAATCCGAAGAATGACAGAAGCCGAGAACAAACTAGGCTGCATTGGCATACTAGAGCATATAGGAGATATGATTCATCATTTTAGACAAGATGTACAGCGAGGTATGATAGCAGGAATAAGTGTTGCGGAATATCTTGCTGGCGTCATAGGGGAGCGAGCTTTTTTAGATTGCACTGCGCCAGAAGAGTTTGAGTTAATAAATGAAAAAATAAAATCATTTTTCGATGATTTTTTTAAGAAGGATAACCAACCACTGTGCCCTCTGTTGACTAGGGGGACTGTGGATAGCGCAATATCACTACTTGTCAATAAGGTTAGAGAGCAGTCTAGTTATACAAATGCTTTTCGCACAGTAGAGAAAGCTATCCCTAATATAAACGATGATATGGATGCTATGACGCAGAAAGTATTGCGAAAGATAAGAGAGTCAGGTTATGAAAACATAGATCAAGATATGTATGGTGATTTTCTAGCAAAATATAAATACTGTTCTGACAAAAAAATTAAACTCTTGGATCAGACTTATATAAGTATCAAATTTATTTTAAATTTAGTTCAAACTGTATCGGGGGATGATGACATTTGTAAACGCTTAATAGCAGTAAAAGCATTAGCGAATAAAGAATCGTCTTTGCAGTTTGCAGAATTAAGAGAATGTGTAACGAAGATTTTATCCACATCATCATCCATAGAACATGAACCTGCCAGCTTACGAGCACTCGCCACTGAAGACAAATTTGATAAGGATCAACGTGAAGCATTGGAAGCTTATGCAGATCTTTTGGATTATCAAAAACATCAAAAACAACTTAAGAAGAAATATGATTTTGATGTTGTAGAAGAATATGACGCTCTTGTGGCTATGCGTATGCTGCAAGATCCACTCTTAAATGGTTTGAAGGGCGCGATAGAGGGTAATTTACAGTGTCTTAACGAGAAAGCGAGCGTAATGGGCCGTATCTTGACGACGGCAACAAAAGCTTGGGATCTATTAAATCAATTCTTAGGTATTGTTGAAGAGATATTGTGTGATGCAGAACGACAGAGTGAGGATTTGATTTTCGTTTGTTATAATACGCTCAATCGATTCTTAGAAATTTGTGATGAAAAAGATCGAGGGGAAGCAGAGAAATTTAAACAGGCTATTTTTACATTTGGTAACAGGAATTCAAAAATTATTTTTGATTGCATTAATAAGCTGGATTCTGGTGACAAAAAATTGCTACTTGCTAATTTTTATTGCGCAAACGGAGTGGCTGCACGGCCTGCTTCATCAGTAACGCAAGAAGATCAACGTATCGCTGATCAGCTAGTTCGGGGTTTAGCTGAGACTCAGCAACGAATATCCGACGCAAATCCACAAAACCAATTGGCGCTTCTTGCGGAGTTTTTTAACAAACATCTTCTAGTATCTGACCAGGTTAAGATGCTATTACAAGAGGAGATTTTTAATTTTGGGCAAGAAAATTTGCCCATCATAAGTGCCTGCTTGAATCAACTTAAGTCTACAGCCGATCGAGAGCCATTTGCTAAGCTTTATTTGAGAGAAGGATTAGATACGCCAGGCCTGGCCGCCATGAATGTGGGCGGTGGTGCTCATCATCAGGGTGCCTCAAAAAGCGATGCTTATAATGATGCTGGTGGTAATATTGATATGGCATCTTTTAAAGAAGTAGATTCATTGGTGGGGAAGTCGGAGCAAGAGAGAGCTTCACATGTTGCTATGGCTGAAAGAAATGCGCGACTTCCAGAGGAGTCTGAGGAGTCTGAGGAGTCTGAGGAGTCTGAGGAGTCTGAGGAGTCTGAGGAGACTAGGACGCTGCCAGGCTCCTCGATCCCGTCGTTGAAAAGCTCATCCTCTGCGCGGTTCATGAAACCAACTCGTACTGGGGGGGGTGACTTATTACAATCTGCGCCCCAGGCCAGTGGATAGTGAGCCCCTGCCAGTGGATAAAAAGTCTGTAAGTGTTATTTAAATGTGCCTGTGAGGTATTGTTCTGCTGTGGTAAATGCCTCTTTGTAGATAACGTTGCATTTGTCAAACAATAAAGAACTCGATGTCTTGGCGTTATGCCAACAAGCCTCCGTGATTGATTGATTTTTTAGAGCAAACATCATATGCGTTAGCCACGGTGACGTCTGCTGTTCTCGTGTTTTAACAAGCTGTAGTTTGTTTAAAAGGTACTTATTAAGTTCATACACTCCACGATACAGATTCCCAAGTCCTGGATATTTTATAGCTAGCTGTGCACATTGTTCTTGATCGGTTAACAGCCTTTTTAATACTGTGCATTGTGCAGCAAAAAGTCCAGGGTTTTGTCGATTAACTGATTCGTAGAAATACTCCATACAGAGATTGAGTACCACCACCTGCGCATCCAGTGCTCGCAGATTGCCATGGGAAAGCGCTTGACGAAAATAGTCTTTGCAAGCATCTGAGGCATGTTTACCTACTGCAAAAGCATCATGTGCTGTCAGGAAGCTTGTGTTAGCTTCAGAAGAAGAGGCATCGCTAATAATCAGAGGTACTGGGTTTTTAGTCATGCGTTCTTTTTGTTCTGGAGTGAGCAGGTCCCATATGTGACGAATTTTAGCGAGCCTGTTTTTTGCTTTATCAGTCTTCCCTTTTTTTGCATATACGGCTGCTACTAAGCAAGCGACACTGAGGCTATACAGCAGGTATGCTTTTGAAAAATAATAATGCCCCAGTAGAATATCGATGTTATGACGTGGGGTGCTGTGATTGACTTCTCCCAGCCACGGATTCATAAGAGGTTTTTTTGTTTCTGGCTTGAGTATGTCTTGGCCCGCAAACGCTTTTTTCCCATCTTCATGGCGCATGAATTTTTCTAAAATTTTTTCTGCTGACTCACGTTTTAAGAAAGCGAGAAGGGAGTTTCTATGTTCAGTTTTTTCTTGAAGATAGACTTCCAGCAAATAAAAACCCTCTTGGCACATCAACTGATATAGTATTTCACAGCAACGTTCATCAGAACGCTTACCCAGTGATCTGAGAAGTTTGCAGAGAAGATTTATATTGTCTGTTGATGTTGTAGACGGTTGTGCTGAAGCATCATCACGCTTTTGTGTTTCCTGCTGCTCAACGGCTATAGGCCCATTATTTACTTCCTTACGCATAACTGGCTACCTCGCATATTGTATTGTGCTTTATGAACATGAGCACCTTTATCCTTTTAAAGTCGGGTCATCATAACACGATAAAAATCGATTATTACAGCTTATTTTGCTAAAAATGAACCTAGATTGATTCGGCTCAATCATCTGGAATATGGTCTCTAAATAGATCTAATAAGTTACCCCGATATTTAGCTAAAATTCTCGCACCCTAACCTTAACTTCGTTATAATTTCAACTATTATTCATTTCAAGGAGGATGATGCATGAGTGCGACTTACTTACGTTTAAGCCCATGGCGCGTGGGCTTGGCTTTGGGGTTTGTGTGGGGTTTAGCATTATTGGTGCTGGCCTGTATTTCGTATAACACTATTTATTACGGGCATCCGTTTATTCAAGGCGTGGATAGTATTTACATTGGTTATTCACCGACGATAGCAGGTGGTTTCATTGGCTTTGGTTGGGGCTTCATTGCATTTTTTATTTTTGGTTGGGTGATGGCGTCGCTTTATAATTTACTGCTGCCGCGTAACCAGGTCTAGGGGATGCGCTCGCTTCGTACGTTTGTTAAATTGGAATCCAGTGGCGGTATTGTGTTGGTTTGTGCAGCGCTGGTGGCGTTGATTATCGATAACACGCCATGGCGTTCGTATTATTCTTTATTGTTTCATGCGCCTATTACCGCGACATTTGGCGGTGTGACATTAACTGGCTCGCTTACTTTTTGGATTAATGAAGGCCTGATGACCATTTTCTTTTTATTGGTCGGGCTTGAGATGAAGCGCGAATTACAACAAGGTGAGCTCTCGAGTCTGTCGCAAGCGCTGTTGCCGGCGATTGCAGCGTTAGGTGGTATGCTGGTTCCTGCGTTGTTTTATATTGCGTGCACTTACCATGATCCAATAGCGCTGCGTGGTTGGGCAATTCCTGTAGCAACGGATATCGCATTTTCATTAGGTGTGCTCAGTGTATTGGGTTCACGTATTCCGCTGTCGGCGAAAGTGTTTTTAACTGCATTAGCTATTTTTGATGATCTGGGTGCAATTATTATCATTGCGCTTTTTTACACGAGTCATATTTCATTATTCATGTTGAGTGTGGCACTGCTGTTAATCTTCATTTTAGTACTTTTCAATTACTATTCGATTACACGCCTAACACCTTATCTCCTCGTTGGTATTGTGTTGTGGGCAGTGGTGTTGCAGTCTGGTGTGCATGCAACGCTTGCTGGCGTGATAGTAGCCTTGGTGATTCCCGCACAGTGTACGCGTCACTTAGAACAAAAACTGCATCCTTTTGTGGCATTTGGTGTGCTACCGTTATTTGGATTAGCGAATGCGGGTGTGTCGTTCGCAGGTATGCCATTAATGCATTTATTTTCAGCTGTGCCACTGGCTATTGTTGGAGGGCTGTTCATTGGTAAGCAGCTGGGTGTGTGGGGCGCAACGTTTTTGGCAGTGCGTTGTGGTCTGGCTAAATTACCTAAAGGAATGACGGGCTCAATGCTGTATGGTTTATCATTATTGGCGGGTATTGGATTTACGATGAGTCTTTTTATCGCAAATTTAGCTTTTGATCAGTCAAATACGCAATTGATGGTGTATACGCGCTGCGGTGTGCTTGTTGGTTCGGTGCTTTCTGGTATAGTTGGCTATTTTGTTTTGCGTCGAGTTTACAAATAAGGATTGGTCATAAATGCGCTATATTATGTCACTTTTATTTTTTTGCATACTATTAACAGGGTGTCATCAAGCTCATGATTTGAGTTGGAATGATGCCATGTTGCGCAAAATCAGCAGTTATTCAGCGTATTCTCAAGAATCATTTTCGCCTTATTTTGCACAGGCACAGTTGCCGTATGCGCCACAAGAGCTCGCTTTTTTAGTGTTTAAAGAGAGCAAGCAATTTGAAATATACGCACGTAATAAAGATGCAGAGCCTTGGCATTTTATTAAAACCTTTCCCATTTATGCGGCCAGCGGTGATGTGGGTCCGAAGTTGCATGCAGGTGATCGTCAAGTACCAGAGGGTATTTACCATATTATTGCGCTGAATCCACGCAGTCATTTTGATTTATCAATGCAATTGGATTATCCGAATGCATTTGATGTACAAGAAGCACAATTAGAACATCGTACTAATTTAGGTGGTGATATTTTTATTCACGGCAATAAAAAATCAGTGGGTTGTATTGCGCTTGGTAATGCGGCTATTCGCCAAATTTTCCCCTTGGTTTATGCAGTAGGTGAGCATCACGTCACGGTGATTATTGCTCCGGATGATTTGCGTAAAAATGCTGTTATTACAAATCGTGAGCATTTACCGTGGGTGCCTAATTTATACTCGCATTTAAAGCGAGAATTAAAGCAGTTTCCACTCGTTTAACTTTCGGCAAAATGCGTGTAGAATGGCGCTCAAATTGAATGAGTTTGATTCTATTACGTCATAACATGGCCTGTGAGTGATGACGTTTATCGTAATAATGATAGGGATGATCGCGTATTTGAAGTGAGGTAACGTTCTTGTCACCAATAGAACCAATTTATCTAGAGCAGTATAAACCATGTGATTTTAATGTAGCGACTGTGCAGTTGCATGTTGAGTTAGCGCAAACGCAAACTGATGTGACGGCGGTATTACATATATCACGCAATACCGCAGCACATACACCGCAGGCACCATTAAAATTGCATGGCGAAGCACTTGAGCTGCTCACCATTGCACTGGATGGGCGTGTGTTGGCGGAATCAGAATATACTGTCGACGATTGTTTTTTAACGCTCCCTCATGTGCCTGATCAATTTGTTCTTGAAACCAAAGTTAGAATTCACCCTGAAAAAAACACCCGTTTAATGGGCTTGTATAAATCACGCGATAACTTTTGCACGCAGTGTGAAGCAGAAGGGTTTCGTTTTATCACGTATTACTTTGATCGCCCCGATGTGTTATCGCGTTTCACCACGACCATTACAGCGGATAAAAAACGTTATCCTTATTTGCTCTCCAATGGTAATTTAATTGAGCAACGTGATTTGGATGATGGACGGCACTGGGTGCATTGGGAAGACCCTTCCTTAAAACCGTGTTATTTATTTGCATTAGTCGCTGGAAATTTTGATTTATTACAAGATCACTTTATCACGATGTCGGGACGTCGTGTGCAATTGGATTTATTTGTTGAAACTGGATTTTTACATCAAGCGGATTATGCGATGTTATCGCTGAAAAACGCGATGCGTTGGGATGAAGAGCGTTTTGGGCGTGAATACGATTTAGATGTTTATATGATTGTGGCTGTTAGTGATTTCAATATGGGGGCGATGGAGAATAAGGGTTTAAATATTTTTAATACTAAATACGTATTAGCGGAATCGGATACGGCAACCGACAGCGATTACATCGCTATTGAAAGTGTGATTGGTCATGAATATTTTCACAATTGGTCGGGTAATCGGGTGACGTGTCGTGATTGGTTTCAGATTACCTTGAAAGAAGGATTAACCGTATTTCGCGATCAAGAATTTACTGCAGATCAAACATCGCGTGCCGTGGCGCGTATTGATGCGGTGAATATTGTGCGCAGCAGTCAATTTGCTGAAGATGCGGGCCCCTTAGCACATCCCATTCGTCCTGCATCGTATATGGAAATTAATAATTTTTACACGCTGACGGTATATCGCAAAGGTGCAGAAGTCATTCGCATGGTGCAAACGTTGATTACACCAGCCGTATTTCGCAAAGCGCTTGATTTATATTTCCACCGTTTTGATGGTCAAGCAGTCACGACGGATGATTTTCTGGCGTGTATGCAAGAAGTGTCGGGGCACGATTTAACACAGTTTAAAAATTGGTATACGCAAGCAGGTACGCCACACTTAACCGTCACAGATCGTTATGATGCTGCATCACAGCGCTACACCTTAACCATTAAGCAATCCTGTGCGCCAACTCCTGAGTGCCAGGACAAGCAACCGTTTTATCTGCCGTTTTCTGTGGGGTTGGTGGGTTGTGGGGCGCAAGAAACGTGTGTGCTCATTGTATCGCAACCGGAGCAGACATTTACATTTGAGAAAGTGCCGCAAAAACCAATTCCTTCTTTATTGCGTGATTTTTCAGCGCCGGTTACGGTCGAGTATGCTTATACAGATGAAGAGCTGGCTTATTTATTAGAACATGACGCAGATCCTTTTGCGCGTTGGAATGCAGGGCAATTATTAGCAACGCGTGTTATTGTAGAGCTAAGTGAACTGATGCTCGCGCAAAAAACAGTGACACAGCCAACATTATTGATTAATGCATTTGCGATGTTGTTAGAACGTGGCGGTGACGATTTGAGTTTTTTAAGCCGTTTGTTGATGTTGCCATCTGAAACGTATTTGCATCAGCAGCCTGCGGCTGTGTCAGTGCATGCGCTACATGAAGCACGTAAATTTTGTATTAAGGCGTTAGCAGGAGCTTTGCAGGATCAATGGCGTAAGCATTATGCGACGTATCAAGAACGCCACATGCACTATGTGTATGACGCCAACGCAGTAGGTGAGCGCAGTTTTAAAAATGTATGTTTGTATTATTTAGTTGAGTCACATGTCCCAGCAGAATACGAACGTGCTTTTGCTCAGTTTAAAACGGCGGATAATATGACGGATCGTTTAGCGGCTTTGTCAGCATTGAATCACTGTGATACGCCATTGCGTGAGCAAGCACTGGCTATTTTCTATGAAAATTATCAATACGATCCATTGGTGATGAATAAGTGGTTGATGTTACAAGCCACGTCCACTTTACCGAATACGTTTGCTGCTGTATTAGAGTTAATGCAGCATGAGGCGTTTGATATCGGCAACCCGAACAATGTGTACGCTTTGCTGGGCGGCTTTAGTGCGAATTGCTCGCAGTTTCATGAGGTTTCGGGGCGGGGCTATGCGTTTATTGCCGACCAGGTCCTGTATTTGAATCAGCGCAATCCCCAAGTGGCGGCCAGACTGTTACAGCCATTAACGCAATGGCGCCGTTACGGCGAACCTTATGGGAAGCTTATGAAAGCCGAATTACAGCGAATTTCAGGTGATAAAGACTTGTCAAGTGACATTTATGAGATTATTTGTAAGAGTTTAGCCATAAAAAATGATGGCACGAATTGAATTTTTAGTGTAGATTTGCTAAAAACGTAATCACATTTACCCTAGCCAGAAAGCAAAAGAATATTAGAATTTTGAGAGGTTATTTAAATGAGTCGTGCTGATCAATTTGCGCAGTCTTATGGATTTGTATTACCCATAGACGCGGGTTTTAATCGCATCGTAGTAGCTATATGTGGCTTAGGTGCTAATCCCAATTGTGGTGATCCTAACATGTTATTAAAATGGCTGCAGAGTTTCCAGGTTAAATCGTCACAACAGCCACTTGAATTGCTTTCAATTTTAGACAAATTATCTTTTTTCACTGATCCTTTTTTAGCAGCAATAAATTTAACTGAATTTCATGCATATTGGGAAGAATCAAAATCATTTAATTACGCGGCGTGGGTAGATGATCTTTACAATAAAACATTGCAACATGTGCCTCAAGCAGAGGCGTGGTTTGAACAGTTTAAAAAGAATTTTCAAAATACCTTACATGATTGGTTGTTAGAAAATCAAGAGGCAATTATTGCGCAGCCAGATTTACTGCAAGCTCAGGAACCCTATTCAGGGCCTGTCACACATCAAACGGTTGGCCTTTTTATCAAGCACTATTTAGATCAATTTTTTGGAACGGCATTTGTCGTTTTTGACTATAAAAAGGAGCCACAAAAATTAAAAGAAAGAATGGTTCAGTATGCAGAAAAGATATTAGGTGATCCTGAATCACCTACCCGAGAAAAAATGTTAGGCGAGGGCAGGGCGCGTGCTGAGAAAGCGAATAAAAGTCCTCCTACTGCTAAAAAGAAAAAATCGCGAACTTCTGATGTTGTAGAAGCTATTGCCTCCGCTTCTGATTCTGATGATTCTAGTTCTGGGCGCAGCACTGCTGCGAATAGGATTGTTGATCAGACCTTAAGATTTTTGACCTGGGAGTTACTATCTGCCGAAAGGATGCATCAAGCAGCAGAACAGAATCCATTCGTTTATTTAGGAAGCACACTTACCCTAAATGCGTTGTTTAGTGAAGTTGGCCGAAATAGTTCTACAGTAGGTCCGGATCTTCAATTAGCTACTTGCTTTGTCGATACGTTAAAGAAGTTGGTTAAAAGTGTCGAGACCGATGTTCAGGGCCGATCTGACACGGTAAGCAGTCTTGCTCTTGCAGAAACATCTAGGATGGCAGTGGCAGCTAAGAATTTAAAAAATACCTTATTTCAGTCTCTTCAAAGAAAAGCACAATTCGTAGAAGGTGTGGTCCAGTCTTTCAATCGAGAAATTCCTTTGGCAGAGCAGTTACCTTTGGTACTGCCAGTAGAGCAGGATGCTATTTCGCCTACTCAAGTAAATTTGGCTGGCATAATACGGGCTTTCAATGGGATTGTTGATTTATTTACAAAAATCAAAGCGGGTTGTGACGAATTTGATGCCCTACAATCAACACCAACACCACCCAGAAGTCCACCAGTGACATTACCGAAACCACTTGATCTGAATGCATTCGTTAAGGACGTTCAGGATCTTCCTGCTGACGAAAAAGCGAGCTTGCTTAAAAAAGCTATGGAATTCCATAGTGCTCAGATGCAATTTTATGCTATTCATGCTCATCAGGTACAGGGAGTGCCGATACCGCAGGCGGTACATCCTTCTCCTAATCCGCAGCAGCAACATTCACCGGGCTCTGATAAACCTAAAGTTGTTGTTGTGATTAGGCCGCTGGGAGCATCGTTAGGCGGTTCAGAAAAACATGGCTTTCAGCCTGTGCCTGTGGCTCACCTATCTTCTGGACCTCAAAAAGAAACACAACATTCTCCTAGTCTTTTTGCTGTGCCAGCAGCGCTTGGCGGCACAAGAGTGCCCTCAGCAGAAGCAGGTAATCTTCAGCAGGTTCATAGTGACACAATAACCCGTATATCAGCACAACCATCGTCACCACCTGCGCCGTATTCTCCATTTCAAGAAGATATGAACCGCTTTTCTCCTGGTAGTGGCAATAATGGCTAATGCGGACTACGCAAGCTCTATTCCTCTATCAGAAATCATCTCTCGATTTCCAGGGCATCTTTTTTGGAAGGATAAGTATGGGGTATATCTTGGCTGTAACTTAGAGCAGGCTTTGTCTTTTGGTTTTAAAAGTGTGGATGAAGTCATCGGTAAAAGCGATTTTGATATTTTTCCTTTAGGTGAAGCGCGGCGGCTCTGGGCCGTTGATCAGCATGTGATGAAAGCAGTTGTACCTTATAGCATTGAAGAAACGGCCACAATGCATGGAGAAGAAAAAACCTTTATCTCTAAAAAAACACCTTTGCGTAATCTAAACGGCGATATTATTGGTGTGATTGGTACGTGTCTTGATATTACAGAACAAAAAAGAACCGAAATTGCCTTGCGCGATGCCATGCAAAAAGCGCAGCAAGCGAATGTTGCTAAAAATGAATTTATTGCCAATATGAGCCATGATTTGCGCACACCTCTGTCGGGTATCCAAGCGTTAGCAGAGAGTATGCGTATGACAACGCAAGATCCGCAATTGATTGAAAACACAGGGTTGTTGTTAGATGCTAGCCGTGATTTATTACAGTTGGTTGATAGCATTTTAGATGTCATCCGTGTGGATGCCAATGTGAATACCCGCCTTGATCGTGAATTTAAGCTTAAATCATTGGTGATGAACTCAGTCAATATTGTGCAACCTAAAATACAAGAAAAAAATATTCACTTCACATTACAGTATGATGATGCTGTACCTGCTGTGGTTATTGGACAGCCCTTGATGTTGCAGCGTGTTTTGATGAATCTGCTTAGCAATGCACTTAAATTTACACCGGATGGCGGCGAGGTAGGCTTGTCCATCACAGTGGAGTCAAATCCTACATCGAATTGCATGCTGGTTATGGAAGTTAAAGATACGGGTATTGGTATTCCAGAAGACAAACTCGGTGTGATTTTTGATAAATTCAGTCGTGTCTCAGCTTCTTTTAAGGGGCAGTATGAGGGCACGGGTGTAGGCCTGTACATGGTAAAACAATATATTGAGCAGATGCACGGTACAGTGACTGTTGAAAGCTGTGAACATCAGGGTACAACGTTTACGTGCCGCATTCCTGTTACAGTATCCAAAAATAATATCGCAGAACAGGCTGTTGTTGATGATTCCATGGAGACTGCAGTTTATAAGCAATATCCAAATGTCGTGATTTTATTAGTGGAAGACAGTCCGATTGCGCAACAGTCGCAGTCTGCTAAATTTAAATCACTGGGCTGTAGTGTGCAAATTGCTGCAACGGCTCATGAGGCATGGATCTTATTTCAAAACAATCAATTTGATTTGCTGGTGGTGGATTTGGGTTTGCCCGATTCAGATGGTTGGTCCTTAGTGCGGCGTTTTCGTGATGAACGTTCGAATCCCAATAGTTTGGTACCGATTATAATTTTAACGGCGCATGCACAGGAAGATGCAATTTTATCGCAGAATAAAGATAATGCGATTCCTGTTATTTTTAAACGTAAACCGCTTATGCTCGCTGATGCTGCTGAGTTATTGCAAAATTGCATCGTCTAAATAATTTGACCTGCCCAGAGCATTTCTAAAAACATTTTCCACGGAAAGCATTCGATACTACGTCATGTAAATATTTCCTGTAAGGTATTATTTACCTGTAATAATGCCCTTACTATACCCATTACACTTCAAGATGCGAACAGCATCTTGAAGTGGCACAAAAGCGAGATGGGGTTTCCAAGGGGAGCGCGTTAGCTACCCTTGGTGGCCTGCATGGATTTATTACATGCGAGGCCATAAATAAAAGAATACCGCGAGCCTACCATCCTTTAATTCGCACCTTCAATGGCGAGCAGTATAGTCAATATTAGTTGATCACCGGCTAACTCATTGAATGACCGTGGGCAGTGTAAGGATTGGATGCTTTATCAATCACAGATCATCTAATAATTTTGGTAAGACTTCAATTAAGTAAAATGGGACAGATAGTAATTGATATGATACCGATACACCATTATTTAAAGTCACTTGCACAGGCGTAAGCTCAAGCCTGCCGCTATAAATACGGATGGCAAAGTTTAATTTTCTCTCATACATAAAATAATGTAAGGAACGTAAACTGCCCACACTGCCTGCTTTAACCTCAATAGGAATAATTTTATCGTGGTGTTGAATGACGTAATCAATTTCCGCATTACTTTGCCCCTCACGTTGCCAATAATATAAAACAGGATCTTGGTAGAATTGAAAGTTTTTCCGTAATAATTGTCCTACTAATTGTTCGGCTATCTCACCATTATTGGCTAATTCAAGTGGTTTAACATGCATGGGTTGTGGATTGGTGAGACTATCAATTAATCCGATATCACATAAAATAATCTTAAAGTAACGTGGCTTTGGTTTAGAGCCAAGTGGAATACCATCCGCTACAACGGATTGTACGCGATGTGCAACACGTGCTAATTCTAATAATGAAAGGGCGTTAGCAATAGTTTGACTTTTGATATCTGGATTGACTTGTGTATAGGAGAATTTTTTTCCGAGTAAACGGGGAATGGCTAGCATGATTTCGTGCAGGCGTTCAGGCGCAATACGTGTTGGGTATTTTGCAAAATCAGTTTGGTAGGCTGTCAATAAATCCTGGTGGATTTGATGTACGCGCAAATAAGAATGCTCCGCAATCCAACTTTGTACCGCTTCAGGCATGCCGCCTATTAGGCAATAATTTTGTATGGCTGCCATCAAGGTTTGATGAAGTGCATCAGGAATTGATTCGTTTAATGTGATTTTTTTTAAGTAGGCTACCATCATAGCTTGTTGATCGGCTTCTAAAAATTCTAAAAAGGATAATGGCTCTAAATAAAAAAATTGAATACGACCTACAGGCATGCTGAAGGTATGATCACGTAATACAAAATCGAGCAATGAGCCTGCTGCAATAACCGCGAGCTCTGGCAAGGACTCATAAAACCAACGTAGCTTTGCAAGCATTTCGGGCGCTGCCTGCACTTCATCTAAAAATAATAAGCAATTCTCACAGGGTGTAGGTTCTGGTAAGAATGTTTCAAGAAAAGACCAAATCATTGCGATATCGTTGCTTATAAATAATGAACGTAGCTCAGGTTTATTTTCAAAATTAATTTCAATGAGTTGTTTTTGGTGTGATTTGGCTAGCTCGCGCACGAGCCATGTCTTTCCAGATTGACGCACACCGCGTAATACGAGCGGTTTCCTATTAGCTTGTATAAGCCATTGGGATAATTCTAATAATGCATTTCTAATCAATTAGTTAATTCCTATCTCGTCATTTTTATGGGCATAAATATAGCTTAAAGGTAACTTTTTATGGGTATAAAAATACCGTAATAGTAACTTTTTATGGGCAAAAATAGAAGTTTTAATTAATGTCACACACCACATCATTAATTTTCAGCAATTCAATATCATTAAAATAGCGCGTGGCGTGGTGCTCTGGTGGGAACTCGGTTAAAGCCAATTGGTCTTTTTGCAGGGCGACCATTTTATTACGTTCTCCTGCCAGCAATGCCTGCACCGCAAAAGCGCCCATACACGTACCCATCTTGCGATCGATAGCAGAAGGGGTGCCGCCACGTTGCGTGTGCCCCAGCACGCAGACGGTGTAGTGTATGCCACACAGTGCTTCGATCTCGCGCGCTAAGTTAAAACTGCCACCCGGTGCATCGGCTTCTGCTGCCACGATAATAGACGCTAATTTATGGCGTTTTTTACTGTGAATTTTTGCAATCAGCTGTTCAGGAGTAAAGGCAAGCTCTGGAATCAAAATGATCTCAGCACCACCAGCAATACCCACATCAACAGCGAGAATTCCAGAAGAGCGTCCCATCACTTCAATGATAAAATTGCGCTCTAAGCTAGAGGCCGTATCGCGAATTTTATCGATGAGTTCGATTGCAGTATTGCGTGCGGTGTCAAAGCCAATCGTGTATTCGGTACCCACAATATCGTTATCGATTGTGCAAGGAACTCCAATGGCCGGCGGACCACCTTCTTCGCCTAAAATCCGCGCTCCTTGAAAACTACCATTACCACCTAAAATAATGAGCCCATCAATCGCATAACGCGCTAAATTTTCTTGCGCGATATCGCGGTATTTTCTTTCACGAAATTGTGCGCTGCGAGCTGTTTTTAAAATAGTGCCACCACGTTGAATGCAATTGCCAACGCTTTGTGTATCCAGCTCAATGATGTTGTTGTGGATAATGCCATCATACCCTTGTATGGCACCGAAGACAGATTTGCCCTCATAGAGTGCTGTGCGTACCACAGCGCGAATAGCGGCATTCATTCCCGGCGCATCACCACCGGAGCTGATAATTAATATATTATTCATAGTTATAAATAATCATTCAGAGCATTTTCTAAAAATTCTTGCTTACCGGATTGCGGCTTAGGATCTAAGTTATCACGCAGCGCTTTTTCAGCAATTTGCTCGAACGTAAATTTACCTTCAATGATTTCTTTACCAAAACCGGTATGCCATCCTGCATAACGTTTTTTGATGAAATCGCCTAGCGTATCCTGTGCCAGCATTTTTTCAGCGGTTAACAGGGCGCGTGCCAGCGTATCCACACCACTAATGTGTGCGTAAAACATATCGTCCATATCAACACTTTGGCGGCGTAATTTGGTATCGAAGTTAAAACCACCTGAGCTAAAACCACCATGCTTTAAGATGATGTAAATAATCATTGCGTATTCTTTGAGATCAATTGGAAATTGATCCGTATCCCAACCTAACTGTGGGTCGCCGCGGTTTGCATCAATACTCCCAAAAATAGAGTGCGCACACGCATACGCCACTTCATGTTCAAAGCTGTGTTTAGCCAGTGTGGCATGGTTCGCTTCAATGTTAACTTTAAATTCTTTTTCCAAACCATATTGCTCTAAGAATGCGAGTACATGTCCACAATCATAATCGTATTGGTGTTTGGTCGGTTCACACGGTTTGGGCTCGATTAAGAGTAATCCTTTAAAACCAATTTTGTATTTGTATTCGACGAGTAAGCGTAAAAAACACGCGTATTGCTCTGTCTCGTGTTTTAAATCCGTATTGAGCAACGTATCGTAACCTTCGCGTCCACCCCATAATACGTAATTTTCGCCACCTAAACGGTGTGTGGTATCCAGTGCGTGTTTGACTTGAGCACAGGCGTAGGCAAAAACCTCAGGATCGGGATTGGTCGAAGCGCCCGACATATAACGGCGGTGTGAAAATGCATTGGCTGTTCCCCACAATAATTTAATACCGGTACGTTGCATTTCTTTTTGCATGATGTCGGCAATCAGCGTTAAGTTGTGGTTACTTTCTTGCAGTGTCGCGCCTTCTGGTGCCACATCACGATCGTGAAACGTGAAAAAAGGTAAGCCAAGTTTCTCAACAAATTCAAATAAAGCATGAATACGCTGTTTAGCGCGTTCCATCGGATCAGTGTGTTGTAACCAAGCACGATCAAAAGTAGCTTGACCAAATATATCTTCACCTTGCCAGCAGAACGTATGCCACGCGCACACAGCCATACGTAAATGCTCCTCCATAGTCTTGCCCATAACTTTTTGAGTCGCATTGTAATAGCGATAGCTTAAAGGATTTTTAGAGTTCGGTCCTTCATAACGAATTGGATTGATCTGATCAAAATAATGTGTCATCTTTTTTTTCCTTATATTTAGAATAATGCTTCTAGCGCTGAGTAAACTTGTTTAAATTTTTCTAATTTTTGTGCGTAGTGCTGAGCCCAGTCTTGCTTGGGTTCAATAGTGTGTGA
>CAZFAA010000005.1:0-51694 GCA_964516605.1 uncultured Coxiella sp.
CTTAAACTGGGTGCTGATGACTATGTTATAAAACCATTCGCTTTTTCAGAACTGCTCGCACGTATTCAATCTCTGCTGCGCCGCTCTAATAATACAATATCGCACAACAACCTCTTAAAGATAGCCGATCTTGAAATTGATCTGAGTGCGATGAAAGTGACACGCGCACAAAAAAATATCGACCTTTCTGCAAAGGAATTTATATTGCTCTGTTATCTTGTAAAAAATCGCGGTCAGGTCTTATCACGCGCCATGATTTCACAACATGTGTGGGATATTAATTTTGATTCACAAACTAATGTCGTTGAAGTAGCGATTCGCCGCTTGCGTGATAAAGTGGATCGCCCGTTTCCCAAACAATTAATACACACACGGCGTGGACTTGGTTATGTCATTGAAGAAACAGTCTCTTAAGTTTCGGCTTATTATAAGCTACAGTCTTACCGCGTTTGCGCTCACTTCTTGCGCCATTTTATTTCTTTACTATACACTCACTCATTTGGCTAAAACCAATGATGCCAATTTTTTACAGAGCGAATTACACACAATTGCCAATATATTAATGCAAGAAAAAAAACACACTGACCTGATGGCTGACTTAGAACAAGAAATCATACTAGAACCACAAACGAGTCACGAGCAATATTATGTGCGCCTACTCAATCAGCATGGAGCGATCCTGATGCAGACTCCTAACATAAAGGATAGGTTGGCGCAGCACCACTTTCCGTCCCCGCACATAACAAATCACGTATCCGAGCTAATAGAATATAATACGCAACAAAACCAATACTCATTGATGACCCTCACCGTACCCTATAATCGACAAATCTACACGGTACAAGTTGTCTTAAATTCATCGCATACAAAAGCACTTATCTCCAAATATAAAAATTATCTGCTACTCCTACTGCTAATTAACATTTTTTTCTCGATTTTAATTGGGCTACTCGTGACGAAATACGGACTCAAACCCATCAACACACTCAATAAATTGTTACATAGTTTGCAAAGCGATCAACTGCATTTACAATTAAAGGCTGATTCCTGGCCTATGGAATTACAACAAACCATTACAGAACTGAACAGCATGCTCACGCGCATCGATACGGCCTTTAATCGACTCAAAGATTTCTCGAGCGACATCGCCCATGAATTACGCACACCTTTAAACAATATTATTTGTCAAAATGAAGTGACTCTCGGCAAAGCACGCAGCGCAGAAGAATACACCAACACGATCGCCTCAACCATTGAAGAATGTCAAAAAATGGCTCAATTAATCGATAACATGCTGCTCATCGCGCGCTCAAAAAATCCCTACTATACGCTGAAACAGGAAACATTATCGCTACGCTCACTCCTAGATGACACAATAAATTATCTGCAGTCCATGGCAGAAGATAAGAACATTCACATTACGGTAACGGGCGAGGCTCTCGTAAATGGTGATGCCTCATTATTAAAACGTGCGTTCATCAACCTACTCGTCAACAGTATTAACTATTCAACACCGAATCAACATATCCTCATTGCAATTGAACCAAATGAAGCCCTGCATACCGTCATGGTGACCATTACCGACTCAGGATTTGGTATCGATGCCAAGGATTTACCGCATATTTTTGATCGCTTTTACCGTGCAGATCTATCACGCTCAAAAAATATTGGTGGCACCGGCCTCGGACTTGCTATCGTCAAATCAATTATTGAGCTTCACCGTGCTGAAATTCGCATTACCAGCGAACTACATACCGGTACTTGCATTCAACTCATCTTCAAAATATGACAAACTTGTCATATTTCAGTCAGACTCCTGTCATCTATTACAGTTATGATAGGTACTATCACCATGACTATACAGGACCGCTCCATGCTGAATTCACTTGAACATGTGCAAGCATCCAAGACAAGCTCGCTCAAAAATCTTATTCTTTCACCTGCCAACACATTCAAAGAGCAAGCCCTACGTAACACACTCTGCCGCATCATACAATGCATCATACGAGAAGGATTACTGCCATTTACTTATGAGGGCTCAAATATCTCTATAGAATGTCCACAATCTCAACTCTCATTGGTAGGCGAAGACGTCATACAGTACCGCATGTCACGTATGGATATACAAGGCCCAATCTCTATTTTAAATTGCCACCTCAAGACACCGCTATCTTCTTTAGAGACATTATTTAAAATTCTTGAAAAAGAATGGCAAGACGTAAACAGCAATCAATTACATATTTTTTTTGCAGAGCTTACTAATAGCTGTGACAATATGGCCATTATGTTGGAACACGTACACAACACACAGCATACTTTAAAATCATTGTTTGGCACTCCAGATCTGCTCAGCTTAACCGAAAATCTTCCTACCAATTCACAAGCTTTGTTTTATGAGCAATGGGCATCTCAAGGTCATCCTGTACACCCTCTTGTAAAAACGAAATTGGGGTTTAATCCAGAAGACGTTATTGCATACAGCCCCGAATTTTCTCCAACAGTGGCTATTTCTGTAGTCGCGATTCATACCTCACTTGCTGTTATAGATCTTGAAACAAATGATATACATTATAAAAATTATTTTTCTAAAACATTCCCTAATATATATGCCAAATTTGATAAATCATTACAAACATTATCTCTTAATCCTGATGAGTATTTACCTTTATTTATTCATCCGTGGCAAGAAAAAAATGTATTACCTAAACTATACAAAAAATGGATAGATGAGAAAAAAATAATTTCATTATCTGATATTAAAATCGATATGCACCCTAGCCTTTCATTTCGAACGCTTTATTCTAGCGACACGATTCCTCATATAAAATTACCAACAACGATACTCTCTACAACAGCTACTCGGACATTATGTCCAAACAGTGTGCATAATAGCCCAAGGGTCAGTGGGGTACTACGTGATATTCTAAGCAAAAATCAGGCTGAATTATCAACGCTACGCTTGTTATATGATAGTATCGGAATTCGTATCAATACCTATAATGCCGAGGTGGACAAACAACTGGCCATGCTGATTCGTGATGCCATTTCAACAGCTGTAAATCCAAGTGAAACACCCATTATTTCGGCTGCTTTATTTTCAAATACTCTAAAAAATAATACTCCTTTATTGGTCGAAATTATGGATGCTTTTTTTAACACCACTCAACCAACTGAAAAACAAGTCCTAGATTATTTTTCACATTTAACACATACAATACTGCAACCCAATTTATTCCTATACAGTCGTTACGGTATCGCACTTGAAAGCCATCAACAGAACTCTACAATTATTTTTAAAAAAAATAAACCCGTAGCTATACTTGTTAAAGATATAGGTGGAGGTGGGGTTAAAATACATGAACCCACACTAAATAATAATGGTTATTCGCTTGCTACGTTTCCAAATTCAACTATCATTACCCATGACGTAAAAGAAACTCGTAACAAGTTAATTCACACAACATACCAAAGCCTCTTAGGAGAGATTATTATTTTACTAAACAAGCACTATAACATAGCAGAAGTAAAATTATGGAGTATAGTAAAAGAGCAAACACAACATAATTTAACACTTTTCTCTAAAGATAATCAGGAATTTTTAAATTCTGAATTACAGGCGCTAACTCAAGATGATTGGCCTATTAAATCATTTATCGCTATGCGTTTAGAAAATCAGTATGCGCAGTATATTTATCATTCAACTCAAAATCCGCTAGCATCATGCTCATAAAAAATTTAACAGCTGCTCAACAAATAAGAGTATTGATCGCAGCACAATTTTTATTATTAGTGGCCACTTCCATGAGCCAACCGTTTTGGCCTTTAATCTTAAAACAACAAATGACCACATCATCCGAATTACATTATTCTATTTGGAATACATTACTCTATACACTCCCCGTGCTATTAACAGCCATCACAGCACCTATTTGGGGCTCATTAGCAGATCGATATGGTTATAAAAAGATGTTATTGCGTGCCACAATATGCTTGATTACAACGCAAAGTTTATTAATTTTTATGCATACTCCTTGGCAATCCTGCTTGTGCCTGCTATTGCAAGGGGCATTTAGTGGCTCTATCGCTGCATCGCAAGCTCTGGGAACACGTATGGTATCTAAAGAACAGCAATCAATCGTTATTAGCCAATTACAATCCATCATTGCTCTTGGTATGATGGTAGGGCCCGTTGTAGGAGGTTATATTTTTCAACTGTCTCATTATACAACGCTGTTTAAAGTATCGGCTCTATTGTGTTTCATAGCATGTTTATTATTGTGTTACTTTATTAAAGAACCTGTATCTGATCATCAGACCACTACACCACACTCACAACAAGCTCATCACACTGCATCTGCTTATTTCATTCCTATCGCTATTTTTTTAGCACAAACAGCGCGCTTTATAATTTTACCGATTTTTGCTGCGTATGTGACAGCGGTTTTAAAGCAAAAAATCACAGTGATTGGCATACTATACGGTGCATCGAGCATGGCTTTATTTTTAAGTGCTCCCTTAATCGGAAAATTCTTCGACCTACAAAAATCAAAAAATAAAAATAAATATTTACTACCAAGCATTGCATTATTCATATCATTCATTCTGTATTCTCTATTACCTTATACAACACATTACATACTTGCTTTTTTAAATAGATGTATTTGGGGATGCTGCTTAGCTGCCATCACACCATTGCTCTATTCAATAAATATTGATTGTTATGCAGAAAAATACCGAGGCAAAGCGATTGGATTTGCAAGCACTGCAAATAAATCAGGCTCATTGTGTGGCATCTTATTGGGTAGCTTTTTTTCTTATAAATTTGGAATCGTATGCACTTTACAGCTAATCGCCTATTTTTATCTTATAAATTTTTTTTACTTAACTTTATTAGGCTCTAAATCACTGAGAGAAATGATATCTATCAAAAAATACATCCAGCGAACCTAAGTAAATCACTTCTGCTTAAATGGGTGATCAGTCAAATTGATATAAACAGCATTTTTATCTGCTTGCTTTAAAAAACGTGTCACTAAATTGGCCTTAGTGGGTAACGCATCACCTTGCAATAAATTGCGTATTTGTGGGACATGGTATTGGCGTTCAAATATATCTAGGTGTGTATTAACAATGCCCCATAAAAGAGATTCTAAAGCCAAATCTGCATGAGCGATATGAAAAATAGCCTCCCCAAAATTATTAACTAATAAACAGTAGGCAACACGCCTCCAACCTTTTTCAGAATTATAACAGACAGAATTTAACACTTCCGATGTTGTTACCGTTAAATCTGACTCTGGCCATAGATTTAGGTTGAGTTTAGTTCCTTCTAAATCACGTATAAAAATACCAACCGGCATTGAATGGTATAAATCTATTAATACATTTTGTAAATGCGGTTCAAATGTAATTCCCAAAATAAAATGATAATAGAGAATAGGATATAGCAATAAATTGACATAACTATTAAACCACTTTAATGCAAAAGTATCATACGATACGTTACTCATTACCGCTTCTTGTTTTATATAATGATTAATATAGGACTGTGCTCCTACTAACCACTTGCTAAACAACATACCTGCCAAGATAGGCTCGCGCCCTCCCCCCTTAGCTTGTTTAAAATTATCACGTAAAATCAAGCCAAATGATTCTTGCAATATCCGCCGCTGCTCAGGCTCAACTAATATAGTATCAACCGTTAAATAGCCAGGCTCCCGCATAACGTGAAAATTAGGAAATTGTGATGCCACTTTCGCATATTTTTTTGCAATTAAAGAATCTAAAAAAACAGCGCTCTCTAGCTCATAATAAGCATTTTTACGCACACAATTTGTAATGCGCACATTCAACGATAATTTGTAGAAAAATGGATTTTCTTGATGATACACGGTTCGAATAGAAGAGGTTGGACTAAAATCAGGGCCCATTAAGCCACGATCACAGATCCAACCCGCAGATAATCCTTTTTTAACAATACATAAAGAATGTATATAATTTGCTTGCCATGGATGTACAGGAATCAGCACCCTTTTATTCGTAACATCCAGACCCAATTGAGTATGAATAACATCAGAAGGTAAGACTTCATAATTAGAAAATTGCTTTATAAACTCATGATCAATTTCAAAATAATGCAGCTTAAATTTAGCTTTAAACTCTGGTGAATATTTTTTAATATCTAATGTTGTAAATCCTTCTCTACTTTTAGGTGTAGGATGAAATGAATGTCCCAATAATAAAGATTGCTCAGATTCGATAAAATTTAAATCGAAAAATGTGCTGTGCTGCTCATGAAGACGCTCCTTTATAATCATAGATAAGACATGATGACTATTTCTAATCTGCTCAAGTAATACCGCATTATCGAAGTGATTATACAATAAAGAAAGTTCAGTTTTTATGAGATTCGCTACATCCATCCAATCTAATATATATCTAAAATTAGCACTGTATTCATACGGTTTAGATATAAAATGAAACATAGCTAATGCTGTGGTTGGCTTGATTTCAATATTTAAAATACGTTGTTGTTTTAGAAAATTAATCTTTAAAATCCACTCTGAACTATTTTCCCTTTGTTCAGACACGACGTCCAAATAACCCGATCTATCCTGAATTTCACGACAAAAACTATTAAGTAATGTTTCTATTGTACGTGCTTTAGCTAATTCTAATTCAATATCGGAATATTTTGTTTCAATTACAGGTAAACTAAGAAAACGAGCAGATTCGCGTTTATTAAGCTTATAAAAAATCATAATAATACTCCCTCATTAACAGTCAAGTAATTCAATAACGAAAATGCGTTATAAAGATCGCAATCAATTGCTGCTCCAAAAAGGCAGCATGTTGTTCTATAGCATATATCCTATAAAGATTGATTTAACCACGATAACAAATTAGCCTTACAGTAACATGACAAAAAAATTACAATTCTGTCATATTAGAAGAACAATAGAAGTAATACGTCAGAGCACCTGTATTTGCAAACCCCAAGGGGGCTGACTCATGAATGACATCAACTTAACGAGGACCGAAGGCCCGTAAGAACTTAGCCTGGGTTGGAGCGAGCATCATCAGCATAGGCCCAGGCAATAAAGGCATCTCAAATCCCGAAGCACTGTAGGTGTGACACATTATTTTTATTATCTATTTTTTTGTTCCAGGCCCGCAGCCTTGAGATTTTGCGAATGCATTTTTATACCTTAATCAGACATGACCTGTCCCACCCACAATTAATTTATCCACTTTCAATGTCGGCTGACCCACGCCTACTGGTACGCTCTGTCCATCCTTACCGCATACACCAATACCTTGATCCAATTCTAAATCATTACCTACCATCGACACTTGCGTTAAGACTTCTGGGCCATCACCAATTAATGTGACGTTTTTCACAGGATGTAAAATTTTTCCATTTTCAATTAAATAGGCTTCGCTGGTTGTAAAGACAAATTTTCCTGAGGTAATGTCCACTTGACCACCCGAAAAATCCACCGCGTAAATACCTTTTTTAACCGATTTAATAATTTCTTCCGGCTCATACTGTCCCGGCAACATGTAGGTATTGGTCATCCGCGGTATGGTTTGGTGTGCGTAGGATTCACGCCGGCCATTACCCGTTGGTTTCACACCCATTAAACGTGCATTGTGCCGATCTTGCATATAACCTTTTAAAATACCATTCTCAATGAGCGTAGTGCACTGGGTGGGTGTACCCTCATCATCAATTGATAATGAACCACGCCTGCCTGATAACGTACCATCATCCACAATCGTGCATTGGTTCGTAGCAACACGCTCTCCAATACGTCCACTGAATGCCGAACTGCCTTTGCGATTAAAATCGCCTTCCAAACCATGACCAATCGCTTCATGTAAAATCACAGCAGCCCAACCATTGCCTAATACAACCGGCATTTCTCCTGCAGGCGCCTGCTTTGCATCCAAATTAACTTGCGCTTGACGCAATACCTTCTCAATATAACCCTGCAAACGTTCTTCGGTAAAAAAATCATAACCACTGCGCGCACCACCACCTGCCGAAGCTGTTTCACGGCGCCCTTTATCCTCCAGAATAATGTTAACATTGAAGGATACAAGAGGCCGCATGTCAGCTGCAATACTGCCATCACTTTGCAATACCAACACCACATCATGGCGACTTGATAAGGTTAAAATAACATTAGTAATGCGTGGATCGCGCGCACGGATTATTTTATCTAAACGTGTTAACAACGCTACTTTATCGGTATCTTCTAATGAAATAAGCGGGTTCAAATCGGCATACAAAGCAACTGTTGATCTGTGTTGAGGTAGCGCTAACGTTGCAGATTGTCCAGCGCGCACAATGCTGTGTGCTGAACTGGCTGCGGACAAAAGCTCTGGTAAAGCAATGGCATCGGCATACGCAAAGCCAATTTTCTCGCCGCTGGTAACACGCAAACCAAATCCTTGATTAATGCTATAATCGGCATCACGCACCACCCCATCTTCCAACATCCAAGATTCGCTTTCTGTACGTTGTAAGAAAATTTCCGACATATCCACACCAGCACTCAGTGTTTTGGATAATACCGATTCCAATAACTGTTGATTCAGATGAGCTGGGGTCAACAAAATTTGTGACGCTTTTTTTGATAAATCAGAATTAAGCACAACAATCTCCTTCGTTTTGTCTGGCTAGCAAAATGATTGGGGGCATTAACCAAACGACCTTAGTTTTTAGCAATCTTAAGATGTTTCCACGGACCTGTCACGCTATATGTCGATGCTGAAATCTTATTGATTTCTTGACCCACTAATTTATTTGCCATCCACACGACCGCTCCTGCCAATGGACCACCAAATATTCCAGCAATCGCTGGAAAACTGGATGTTAATTGTGGTACGACATACAGTGTCATATTCGACGTATGATCGCTTAAATTTAACTGACCTTGCGCCTTAATCTTCACGACCGGTCCTGATACATTAACCACTTTAGCTGTAGCAATACCTTGATTTAAAAACAGTTGCCCATTAAAGACATCGAACCACATACCTTTTTGCGTAACGTCTTTAAAATGTGTTTCAAGACGTTTAAAAAGAGCATCAACGCTCAGTAGATTCAATAATTGCCCGACACCAATTTCAGATGCTGTTTTGCGATTCATCACCAAGAGACTACCATTTTTAAAATAAAATGTGATCACACCATCAGCACGATGCCAATCGATGTGCGTAGGCTTACCATACCAATGCAATGAAAAATGAGCATAACCCTTACCACCTAAAATAGAGTCTTTTTCCCAAGGACTGATCAATTGGCCTAAATCCTTTGTATTTAATGCACCTGACCATCCTGTCTGTTGTTCTACGCCTGTATTTTTCCACCAGCCGTGTGTATTCAAGTAACCGTCTTGCGATTGCACACTTAAATTTTTTATAAGCAGTCCATCAGCTACATGCTCTGTTAACAAGTACACTGAACTGTAAGACTGTTCATCCAACTTAAAATGAGCAATGTTCATTTTTAATGGTGGTAGCACAGCTGGGTTCACATCGAAAGAAGATTGATTACTCGGCTTTTCTAAATATAACCGCTTAAAATCTGCTACCCATTGTTGATTCGGTATTTTTGGAATGAGCACAGATCCATCCATTTTGCTGTTAATGACATCAATCTTAAAAGCCTGCGCTATGGGTTGGATCGTTAAAAATAGATCTTTAAAAAATGCATGATACGCTTTCAAGATACCAATGTGTAAAGAAACCAAACGAACTCGTGGATTGTTCAACGTAACCTGGTTACGCTGCGCACTGAATAAAGGGCTTAAAAATTTTTGCCACGACAAGCAATCTAATTCAGCTAAATACCCTTGAATAATCAATCCTGGTGTTGGTAAATACACCGCTTGATCTGTACCTAACTGAATGTTGCCTGATCTGAATTTGAAACCGTTTAATACCTTATCATAAATTAAAGCCAAGGACGCTAAGTTCGCATAATCAATACGCAGATACAATGGCTTTTTATCACGTAAAGTGACATCTAATTTAAAATTGCGTGTATCACTTACCTTTTTAGCAAAAGGTGGCGGCAAGCCTTGTGACGCAACGCCAAATAAGTCAGTTGAAATATGCAAATCATTGCCCTCAGTATCTGGGCTGTGTAGAACCAAATCAGCTGCAAAAACAGAGCTGCCTTTAAAAAACTGCGCAAGAGGCAATGGAAAATGTTCACTGATGTCTGCAACAGATAACCTACTTTGTGTATTAAATTCCATTATCGAACTGTTAGGTTTTGTAACCGTTTTGATTTTTATGTGCATAGGTTTTCCAAACAATAATGCCTGTAACCCGCGCCCATCATCATTGAGCTCCTTATCATGAAATGCAACCGTGCCATTAATATGGGTCAAAGCTAAATTCCAGCGTGGCATATCCAACGCCCCATCATGCGTTGCAATTGTTCCAAACGTTGTCACTGCGGTTAAGGATCTCTTATGTAAAGGCAACTGTAATGTCATGTTCAGATCCATCGGGCCACTAAACTGTAATGGCGCAATCGTTTTAGCCAAATGCATGGGCGATCGCTCTATATACTGCCAACCCTGCTTTAGATCAGATTGGGTATGCAGCGTTACCTTTAAAATGGCCGCTTTTTTTAAAGGCAAACTTAATGTGAACCGATCAATGGTATTTCCTACCGACTCCAAATGCTGACTGAAGGCTGTGAGCACTCTATTATGCACCACTATATTAATATCCGCATTTTGCACAACAGGCCAATGTGGCGCGTACGATAGCACTAAATGATTTAAGTGCGCGCTCATATCAAATTGATTCGTCGCATTAGCTACTAGAGATCCACGGTATGAAAACGTGCCCTGATTCAAACTGCCTGCAATAAAGGCTTGTTGCGCCCATGCCAATACACTCGGATCGACTTTTTGTGGCAGTAAAGCAGAGATATTTCGTAAATCCGCTACACCAAAATTTCCTAAGCATTCGATAGAAATAGGATTTTGCCGATACCGTGTCACATTCAACAACGCATTCAAGGTCACAACACGATTGTCTATTTTAATTTTTGATGCTCTGATATTCCACTCTTGCATAGAATGAAAATACGCCACATCCGCCGCTACATGTCCTATAAAAATAGGGTGTTTGAATAATGCAGGATGATCAATTACTCCAGTTTTATTATCCAAGTGAATGGTGTTGTGATGATCACTGCGACTCCATTCGATAGCACCTTGCGCATTGCGAAGATCTATTTTACTTATTTGAAAGCGATGGATGGCATACTCCACCTGACTGTGTTTAAGTTTGCCCTGGGCAAAAGACAGCCATGCTTTAAAACTGCCTTGCACAGCTTGAATAGCGTATGGATTCAATTGAGGCAGAAATGCTTTTAAAAAACTTAGCTGATTGCCTGATATATTGTTCACGACGACATACACATCCGTGTCGGCTTTTTTTAAATTTTCACGACCACCTGTCATATCAGCAATAATTTTAATCTGTGTATTCGTGGTACCGAGCCAATCAAAGGTTGTAGCAAAATGGTGTCCAAAAAAATTATTGCGTATGCGCAGCGTCAAATTCTTTAATGCAAGCTCACGACGTTCACCTGTAGGAAATTCAAATTGACCATAAAGAGTAATGTGTTTCAGCGTAATATCAGATTGTGTTAACAACCAGTTCAGAGCTGATTGAACAGCTTGTGGATGTGACGCATGATCATGCTGCGTTAATAAACCTGAAAATTGCCCAACTTTATCACGCCGAAACTGTAATGTTGCTCCATCTACAACCAATCGCTTGCACATCAACTGCCAATGTGCCAGGCTGCTCAATAAATTTATTTGCAACGTCATGTGTTGAATCGTAAGCAAAGTATCGTGTACTGAGCGATCCATAATACGCACCTGACTCAGATAAAAACACGGTTGCAAGCCATACCAACCTGTAGTCACTTGACCAATAACCACCGGTGAATGCGCTAATTTTGATGTAACCCGTTCAACGTAAGCATGCTGGCCTAAGGTGGGCAAGAACAGGCGCAGCACAGTCATCCCCATCGCAAAAAAAATAATAAATGCGATACTGAGAATTAAGAGAGTGTGCCATATCCGTCTTAACACACTTTTAACCATCGTTAACGCCCAAAATGCGTAAGTCTGTAATCATGCTTAGGCCGTGCTTCTCGACACAAAAAGTATAACCAAGGCCAAATTATCATGTCCGCTAAGACAGGCAACATAATGTGCCAATTCACGATATGCACGCCGGTGAATTTCAGAAAAATAAGTTGTAGTCCAATATTGAGTGTTCCTGCTAAACCCACACCCAGGACTTGCTGCCACAAAGGTATTGCTTGAATAACACGTAAAAAATGCTGAATAAAATAAGCAAACACAACAAATATAAATGCATGCTCTCCTAGAATATTCCCCAACAATAAATCAACATACAAACCTATGAACCAAGCAATCGTAGGGCCAATTTTGCGAGGAGTATGTATTAGCCAAAATAACAATACAACAAAAACCCATTGCGGCTTCATATAGTCCATTGATGTTGGCTGAGGTAACACCATAAAAATAAACGCAGCTAAAAAAGTCACAACAATAAATATATTTTCCTTAAAATGGTGGTTAACAATCATGTGTTCGCAGCCTTAGGTGATGGAATGGGAAGATTTTGTTGTAACAGTTGCTCTACTTGATTACGCAGCTTCAGCTGGCCTGGCCACACTAATAAAACACGTTGTGTTTGGTCCAAATGTGCAGAAGGAAGTACCTGAACTTGTAAAAACTGCTGCCCGACTTCTTGCATGACAGACGTCACCACACCAACAGGGTAACCTTGTGGGAAATGTTGGTCAAATCCTGATGTAACAAATAAATCACCGCGTTTAATATCTGCCAAGACTGGAACATTCACTAATTTCAAAAATTGATTATCGCCTGTACCCACTACCACAGCGCGAATACCATTACGATAATCTTGCACAGGAATCGCAGAACGTGAATCGGTTACGAGCAACACTTTACTGGTATTAGGCGCAACATTAATCACTTGCCCCATCACACCATAAGCATCAAATACAGGCTGACCGATATATACTTTATCATCCAGCCCCTTATCTAAAATGAGCTGGTGCAAACTTGGATCTAACGAAATAGCGAGCAATCTTGCTAATTTTACCTGACCTGTCACATTACCCGCAGAACTCAATAACTCTTGTAACTGAGTATTTTCACGTTGCAGCTCTATCAAATGCTGCACTTGCGATTGCAAGATGATTTCTTTAGTGCGCAACTGGTCATTTTCTTCAACAAGATTTTTCTGCAAAGTAATACCTTGCATCAATTGATTGATCCAATTAATGGGACGATCGACAATGAGACGTATTGGTGTTACCAACTGTTCTGCTTGTTCACGCAACTGATGAAAACGTACGTTATGAAAATCAGACACGGCAAAAACAAGCGCAAGAATAGCTAGTATAAAGACACGAAGCCCAAAAGTTGGGGCTGTTTTGAATATATCGCGAATGGAAGCATCCTCCGTGTTGTTCGCGAATTATATAGGACTTTTAGTAAGCGGTAAACGGTAAGCGTAAGAGCGGGAACCGAGAGCCGAGAATCGGCTCCCGTTCTTATTAATCTTTAACAAGGAAATCGCCACCTATTTTCATCAGCTCCAGCGCACGTCCGCCACCACGAGCTACGCAAGTCAACGGGTCATCGGCCACAATCACCGGCAATCCTGTCTCTTCCATTAACAAACGATCCAAATCTTTAAGTAACGCGCCGCCTCCAGTTAATACCATACCGCGCTCAGCAATATCCGCCGCCAACTCAGGTGGTGCTTGTTCAAGAGCGGCTCTAACCGCACCAACAATACCGGATAAAGGCTCTTGCAACGCTTCCAATATTTCATTGCTATTAAGCACAAAGCTGCGTGGCACACCTTCTGCTAAGTTACGACCACGCACTTCAATCTCTTTCACTTCACTATTCGGGAAAGCAGTTCCAATATCTTGTTTAATACGTTCAGCCGTGGTTTCACCAATCAAACTGCCGTAATTGCGTCGCACATAACTGATAATCGCTTCATCAAAACGATCACCACCGATACGAACAGATTGGGAATACACAATACCACTCAATGAGATAATCGCGACTTCAGTAGTACCACCACCCACGTCAACCACCATCGAACCACTCGCCTCTTCAACCGGTAGCCCAGCTCCCATGGCTGCCGCCATCGGCTCTTCAATTAGATACACTTCGCGCGCACCAGCCCCCAATGCCGATTCTTTGATCGCACGACGCTCTACTTGAGTTGACCCACAGGGCACACAAATCAACACGCGAGGACTGGGGCGTAAAAACTTAGTCTCATGCACTTTGTGAATAAAGTGCTGCAACATTTTCTCAGTTACTTCAAAGTCAGCAATCACACCGTCCTTAAGCGGACGCGTTGCCTTCATATTGCCAGGCGTACGACCGAGCATGCGCTTGGCTTCAATACCAACTGCCACCACACGGTTTTGACCTGTAGCATCCTGACGAATCGCCACTACAGACGGCTCCGCCAATACAATACCTTTCTCACGCATGTAGATCAGCGTGTTCGCTGTTCCTAAATCAATTGATATATCCGTTGAAAACAGCCCGCGCAATTTCTTAAACATAAGTCTATCTCATCTGTAATTCTTTGAGGAAATGGCATACTCTAACTGAAATTCCTAAAAAATGCGAGTATTAACAACAGACCCCGATGGGAATTATTGTGGCGTTGCAACGAGAAAGCCTGGAAGATATTTGTGCAGCATCATGTTTATTCGCCACTGACGATACAAGCAAGTCACTCAGTTTGAATCAAACAATGAAAAACCATCTCGCTCCAGCATCCGTATCACTGCAATCAGTGGCAACCCAACCAAACTATTCGGATCATCTGCCTCCATTTTTTCAACGAGGGCAATGCCTAAGCCTTCTGCACGAATACTACCAGCGCACTGATAAGGGTGATCTTTTTCTAAATACGCTTCGATCATTGCATGGGATAATTTTTTAAAATGCACGGCTGTGCGAACAACTTCTTGCTGCATTAATTTTGTGTTGGAATTGTAAAGTGTCACACCTGAATAAAAATAAACAACATTCCCTGAAGCTGCTTGTAATTGCATAACGGCCGTTGCATGATTCTCAGGTTTGCTCATGATCTCACCCTTTAAAACACACACAGAATCACAGCCAATAATTAAAGGGTTATTGATCGTATTGGCAATATCACAAGCTACTTTAAGCGCTTTTTCTTTAGATAAACGCAAGACGTGTTCTTCTACGCCCTCTCCTGCTAATACGATTTCCTCAATATCAGGCACCATCACCTGATAAGGCACTTGTAGTTTATCCAAAATCATTTTGCGTGAAGGTGAAGACGATGCAAGAATTAACGTTAATCTATTTTTCATTGATGATCTCTAGTTGTCAGTTGTCAAAAGGACCTTACCTATACCGCTCGCCATTGAAGATGCGAAATGAGAGATGGATAACTCGCGGTATTCTTTTATTGATGGCCACGCGTGGAATAAATTCACACGGGGTACCACACTCCAGAGTGCAGGCGGGAAGAATATCGATCTCCCCTTGGAAACACCATCTCGCTTTTGAGACACTTCAACATGCTAGTCGCATCTTGAAGTGTAATGGGTATATAACACACTCCTTCAGTTAATAAGCTAATTGAAGGAGTGCGAGAGTCACTGTATCGCTATTTATTTACCTAATGAATAAATTAATGAACGAGATTGTTGTAATTGTTTTACCGCATTAGTAAGAGCGATATTAAATGCAGATCTCAATACGCCTTCGCCACCCCAAGCAGTCGATACAGAACCATTGCCCACTATAATATCTTGCCATACTATCCTATGTTGCGCTTTATCATAAACACGAACATTTATCTGAATTTGAATACCAACTTGTGCTTTAAACATCCCTATTACGCTTTTTTGTTCCACATTTAGCAATTCACAATCAAAGAAATAATTTGAATTATTTTTAACTTGATAACCCATTTGTTGCAAACCAGATGAAATAGCCTCTTGTGTTATAGCTGCCAAAGGTCGCTCTGCAAGTAATCCACCAGAAGTGGTTTCGTTGTACATATTTTGTTTGTGAATAATTAAGCGTGGATTATCAACCCCACGTTTATCTTCAACACTCACAGAAACTTTGGCAGGATAAGCTGCTTTTAATGCATTAGCGCTGTTAAAATGATAATTTAACTTCATCGTATCATTTGTCATAGCACAACCTGCTAAAATAAGAATACTGCTTGAAACAGCTAGTAATTTTAATGCCGACCTCATTTTTAATCTCCAAAATAATAAATGTGATTCCGTGTGTGCATGGTATCAAACGCCACTCTGATAGCAAGAGATAAAATAGGTTGTAAATCTTGTCTTATCATCCCTGCAATCCTGGCATGGCATTCCCGAATTGCAAGGTTAAAATTTAACTATAAAAGGTGCCATAAGGGAAGAATGCTTTTTAGTTACTTGATTTATAAAGAATAAGTACTTTTAAGAAGGGTAATACTTGTTCAATTGAGTCAGTGTAACTCATTACCAGGCAAGAATCGCCGTGAACGACCCGGCGATTCTCAGTTTTTAACTGTTTGAAAAAGGCTGCTGATTTTGAGAATCGCCGCGACTGACACCTCTTACCTCTTACGTGCTAAAGCAACTTCGCCCATGCTTTGACCACCCTCGTGACTGTAATCATATCCATAACCTTGCGTTTGTTGCAGTTTAGGTAAATGTGATACTGACTGCGCACGATCAAGCTGTAAGCGCTCTCCTACGCTCGTACCAATCATCTCTGCTGCCACCGTCCACACATCCACATGGTGGTGTTTACTATCTAATCCCGTAATCGTCGCATTCAGCCCAGCAAACAAGGCATCCGTTGTAGTACGTAATCCATTATCATTACATAGCCTTTCTGAATATAATGCTAATATTTTACTATTTTATTTTCTTAAGATTTTTAAAACTGATTTTTGTTCATTTGATCCATTATAATCATATGATAGTATAACTACCTTTCCGTTATGACCCATTGTTAGCTCCTTTGGAAACATTCTATCGTCGTTTCTTTTATCTACTTTAATATTTATAATATATCGACCTAAATACATTTTGTAATAATTTATATTAGCAAAACCTCTTGTTTTAAAAGGCATCAGTGGAAATTTATCTATAGGTAAATTCTCTAGATAGCATAATACAATGGGGTATTTGTATATATCAATTAATTGAGAGCTGCAAAATAAAGATTTTAGATTTTCTTCATGCTTAGACCCTATATCGACTTTTCTAAATTCTCCTCTAGTTGTAATAGATGCTCTCCATAAAATTGAATACAAAAACTTATGTATTAATTGATTCTGAATTTCTACTTCATAAATATCCATAAAATCATTCTGAAAACTACCATAGATTCTTTTTTTGTGCTTATTTTCTATCGGCCCTAGAAAAAAATCATACCCAGCTGTATCAAGACTTGAAAGTAGTCCGCCATCGCATTTTCCACATAATATATTACTATCATAACTACCTTGTTTTATTCTTTGAGTGTACGGTAATTTTGAAGAATAAATTTTTCCATCAATTTCAAAAAATTGTTTCGGAATAATATGTGCATTGATTAAGTCATGAGAATTGCATAATCTACATTTATTAGCAGCAGTTAAAGTCATATAAATTTTAGCCCTTATTGTATCAGAATCTATCCATCTAATTATTGGCCAGACCAGTATTTATGAATTAGAATTAAATCTTTTAGTGCTTCGCCTTTCAGATTTTTTTCTGAAATTTTTATCGCTTCACTACTGTCAATAACTATCTCTAAAATGCCTACTGTCAATAAATTATGGACATCTTTATCAGAAGACTCGCCCATCTCATTAAGAAACTGAAATATTCTATTTAGCTCAGCTTCGTTATAATTACCACGATCTATAAGATTCCTGATATAAATTCCAAAATCTCCGAAAATCATGTATGGTTGACTGTCGTCTGGATTCATCTCCTGAATAAATTTCGGAAAGTTTTCTATTAAATTTTCTGTAAATTTTTCAATAGCTAAATTTTTCATGATCTCATTTCCTGTCTTCCAGAGTAAATTTTATTCCATGGTTGTTCGGTTAAAGCATTGTGTAAATCTTCTCTAATCCAAACTGCAACCTGAGTATCACTAGCAGAGAGTTGCTTTGAACGAATTAAGTCAGAAAGTGCATTTCGCGACTCAATGGCTTTTTGGATATGACTCGTCCTAGACAATAGCTCTCCAGTACTAAGCTCATGTCTAACTGCATCAGCAGTACTGCCCGAGCTAAATTTTGCAGCTGGTCGATATAGTCGATCTACTATCCTATAAAGTTTAGGGTGTTCAACTTTACTTAGATAAAAATCTCGTGGTGATGCTAAGGTTTTTATTTCCAGAAAACCTTTTGCTCCAACAACCCCCACTCCTCTTGCAGCAAGCTCAATCCCACCAAATATCCCCACAGCAACTATGCTTGACACATCAAACGCAAACGCACCTCTCTGTTGTGCAGCCGAATTTAGTCCTAACGCATGACCCGGAGATTCTAAACGATTCAGCACCCCATAAGCGGCTAAATCAGCCTTAGGATTAAACGGATTTATCGCTGCAGAAAATAAACTTAAACCTTTCAGTAAATCTGCTACATTTCGCAATGGCTCCTTTACAAAACCAGATAATCCTGCTTTTGCCTCACCCAAAATAGCTGATGAAGGTATGGCACTGTGATGCACTGTAGGTGCTGGGTTCACAAATCGCGGAGCTGCTGCACCCATCGCCATGCCCATCATTCCAAACCCGGCTACTATACCATCTCGATGTTGCCACAGGAAATGACTAGCCTGATTGACATATTCATTGAATGCTTCAGCAAGCACCTCTTCCTCTCGTTGCTGCAATGCCGCAGCTTGTCTCGGATGCGATAAGCCTAATTGCATTGCCTTATGCGTTGCAATCGCCTCCTGCTGAACCGCAACAGCATAATCAGGACCTGTACGTGCTAAAGCAACTTCGCCCATGCTGAGACTACCGTGATCATACTCATAACCTTGCGTTTGTTGCAGTTTAGGTAAATGTGATACTGACTGCGCACGATCAAGCTGTAAGCGCTCTCCTACGCTCGTACCAATCATCTCTGCGGCAACCGTAAATACATCTCTCTATGTAAATAAAAACTATTAGCAAAAAAATCTTAAAATTATTGTCTTGTTTCCTCAGAAATCTTACTATCGGTAAAGAAGGGGAAAATATTAAAAAATGAGAATGAGATAGTAATTTAAATTAATCCTCATCAACAATTTTACCTTCCCCAGTTTTTGGATCAACTTGGACTTTTAGATGTGTTGTAGATGTATGCTGACTGGATTCATCTAATTTTCCAGTAGAAATTAAATCTTCTTCCATAATACTCCAAACAATTCCACCATCCTTATATATGCTAATAGCATACGCCCACTGGCCTGTATCTTCACATTGAGATTTGCCTTTTACAACACCTTCGCAGCTATTAATTTCGTGAAGACTACTTTTTGTTGAAGAAACTCTTACAATTTCATAAAAATTAAATTTACTATTCATAATTTTTACCTATGAGTTATTCGTCCATCCAAAGAAACATTTAAATGAGAACCATCTCTTGTTGCCCAGCCGAGCTGCTTCCGACCTAAAGGTGATAATTGCACATCCCATTCAAATGGTTGCCCAGGAGTGCGAGAAGGTCCTTTTATCCATTCATTCTCAAATTTATCAATATATCCTCCATTCGGTCCTTTTTGTAATGGTATAGATGGATGATAATTTTTTGGGGGGATAAACCTCATCTTTCCTTCATTAGGCAGCTGCGCGGCGTTGATTCTTGCTTTTGGAGTCCAAGCTCTCGACGAACTCAATGTCCCCGGTCGAATTAAATTTTCCTCTTCACGAACAACATTTGGTAACCTCCTCTCTACCCCAGCCCCTACACTACCAAGAACCCTCGCACCCCGCGCAAACACCCCAACCCCACCTGTCGCAATCGCTGTAACCGCAGTCGTCATCGCACCATGTATCACCGTCGTGACTTCGTCTTCTAACGGCTCATGTACAAAGTGCTCCGCAGAAAGCTTCACATCATCCCACAGCATCCGTGGATGAGATAGACCATGGTACATCGATAAACCCACTCGTTTAGTTGAGCCGCCAACATGAATTGCATCTGATTCGAGTTGAGCAGGATGACCTAGATCATAACCACTACGTTTGCCAAACGCATAAGCGCCTCTTCCAAAGCCTATTGTATCGTTAACTGTTTGTGCAACGGCATTTCCGGTACCATTGACTACAGACGCCACCACACTCTCATGCGCCGGCTGTGCAAATCGCGGAGCTGCTGCACCCATCGCCATGCCCATCATTCCAAACCCGGCTACTATACCATCTCGATGTTGCCACAGGAAATGACTAGCCTGATTGACATATTCATTGAATGCTTCAGCAAGCACCTCTTCCTCTCGTTGCTGCAATGCCGCAGCTTGTCTCGGATGCGATAAGCCTAATTGCATTGCCTTATGCGTTGCAATCGCCTCCTGCTGAACCGCAACAGCATAATCAGGACCTGTACGTGCTAAAGCAACTTCGCCCATGCTGAGACTACCGTGATCATACTCATAACCTTGCGTTTGTTGCAGTTTAGGTAAATGTGATACTGACTGCGCACGATCAAGCTGTAAGCGCTCTCCTACGCTCGTACCAATCATCTCTGCTGCCACCGTCCACACATCCACATGGTGGTGTTTACTATCTAATCCCGTAATCGTCGCATTGATCCCTGCAAACACAGTATCGGTCGTAATGCGCAAGCCCGTATGATCCTGCAATAAAGGCGTATTGTCTAATCCTTGATTCACACTATTCAATACCCCGACCACAAATCCAGACCAGGTCAGCCGCTTTTCTAAACCCAGCGCCTTATCTACCATCTGATTCAGCATCTCCGTCAGCTCATAAACCGACAGCCTCGATAAAAAAGCCATGCCAGATGCCCAACTGTTTGCGCCCGCTCCAGCTACAGCACCCACAGCACTAATGCCCAATGATTTAAAATCAAAGTGGCTTTGCACACGAGCGGCCAAGTTAATTCCCTGAATACTCAAGTTTGCTGTCACCGCAATCGCAACTTGCTCTAAAATAGCCTCTAATACAGCCACTACCGTAGCCGATGCGCCTCCTCCTGTCATAATGCTCGCAACCACTGAGGCAATGATTACTAATGCATCTAAAAGCTCTACTAAGAAATGATGCTTCTGGTGGGGCATCAAATGCACCAATTCGGGATCGAAGGTGCCGAGTATTGCGCTCGCATTCAGAACCGCATTATCTCTCACGTTGTTATACGATAAGGTGTTTAACGGCGGTACGGTAATCGTCTCATTCGCCTTAACCATCGTTCCACCACTACCGCCGCCATTGGCGGTGGCAAGCTCATCTGCGTAACGATTACTCCCATACACAATCTCTGAAATTTGACTAAACGTCGCATCTTCTAAGGTGTGATACACACCCGGTGAAGGAGGTGGGAAGTATTGTAAAATGGGGTGATAGTTTAAATTAAAATTAATCGTCGAGAGCGCATCATTGGCCGATGGAATGTTTCCATAATAACCAATCGCAACCCCTTTGCGCGGATCATAAAAATAATAACCAAAGTCACTTGAACTGCGATTCGCTAAATCATTGCGTACTAACACAATCCGCCCATCGGGTATCGTATCAAAACTGCGTGTGCCGTCACTCTCCGCCGATCCAGCCGTGCGCGCAGACACAGCACCATTGGGATCATGCAGCACATTCACTGTTTGCGGATCGGTTGGCTTTTGATGCGATGATTTAGGAACTGACTCCTGGCCAGTAACCGATGCAATTTGCCTGGAAAATACATCGATAAAGTGATTCGTTAAGGAGTCTGTGCATTGCAGGTGTTTTTTTTCTTTGACGGGGTAATAGGTATTGGATGAAGCCTCTTGCCCATAGACGTCAATATCATTACGCTCTTGCTGTGACGTATTCGGTCTTTTGTTTCCATCTATAGGATGACCCGTCACGCTGTTTACCTCTTGTGAATCGATATTGCTCACAAAGCCAACAGGGTTAAGGGAGTAGCGTTGTGTAGCGGTAATATCGCGCACATGATCAGTTGTTACTTTCATCAAGGCTACTTGATCTGAATCGACTTTATAATGAGCCAATACAACCGGGGCGCTAAACTGGCCATCAGCTTGTTGCTGGCAACATTGCAAGGTATAGGCTGTGAGGGATGGATTGTAAATCACATCTATCCTCAATGTGTTGACGTCTTCTGTGCGTATACCATTGGCATCTTTTTTGTCTTTGTAAAGTTCATGCATCAAACGACCGTCTAAGCCATACAACAATACGCGGCCTCGCGGTAAGCCTGTTGCTTCATCATAGGAAAGATCAATCTCACCTGTAACAGTCATGACACAATCATCATACTGCACTCGATCTGCATCAGAATAAGTAAACCAACTCTCACGTTGATTCATCATCAAAAATCGGCCATTTTCTTTTACAGATACTAAGGTATGACGTCGATTGCCCTTCGCATCATATTGAAACTCACCCTGCAATACATCATCAAAAAAGCGTGTAATCCACCCGAGCGGATTAAACTTAATCCATGTATTCGCACAGACCAAACCATCGCCATTCGTATAACGCTCGCCACGACACGTATTCGCTTCATCATAAAATTTCTGGAAGCGGGTATTCGCTGCATTATCCAAAATATAATTGGTATGATCCGCTTCATCACGAACATAGACTAAATCTTGATTCGGTGTTGACTCAACTCCTGCTGAAACAGGATTATAATAATGTCCATGCACACCCGCTGCATGCTGTTCACTGCTCATTTGCGACTGCTGAGAGATCAGTAATTTATTATTATTCAATTGTATTTTATAGGGGACGCCACTTTTATCACACATTTGAACTGGCTGACTCATATCAAAATTACCGAAGAAATCTCTAAAATAGCGCATAGGTAGACTGATACCATCATCAACTTCCAATAAATTACCACGCTTATCCGATTGCGTTCTGATGATTTGACCCGCTGCATTACAACGTTCTACTTCATGATCATTGATATCATGATTGGCATAACTTTCACGTCCAGCACGTGAAGTAGTGTGGTTCACATGACCACTGTCATCCCGCCCAAAGCGCAATGCATCACCAGAGCGATCGGTGTCACTAGTGACGCGTTTTAACGCATCGTGTTCACGCTGTGAAAACACAGTATGCTCAGGATCTTGCGCGTTAGTTGCATCATAGCCATAAACACCGATTACATCACGAAAGCCATCTAGGATATGACGCAGGTAAACGCCATCTGCATCCCTCGTTCCGAGACTATCACCGACTTCATTCACAAACCGTTCTGAAACATGTCCTTTTTGGTCCGCAGTACCAATGTGATGATTATCTCTATTAAATCCGACTTGCTCACTGGTAGAGCCTGTTACGGTAGTGCCATCATCTAACAAATAGGAATATGGAGGATAAGTCGTTTGGATGCGTTTCCCACGTTTATTATATTTGTGTATTTTCTCATAACGATAAGCATCCGTTTGTGACACTACATTGCCATGGGCATTGTAAGCTTGTGATTCCCGAGGCCTCACAGGCGAAAATTTTTCTGTTTGACGTGGCACCGGAATCGCATTTTTGCCGTGTGTTACCGCCATCGTTCCAGTGTGAACCGCCAATTGATGACCCGCGCTGTCTTTTAAAATGAGCACATAATCGACTTCACCGGGTGGAATGCCTTCACTATTCACTACCAAAAATTTAGCTTCTTTAGTTAAAATTCCCATCGAGGAAATATCGCGCCAACGATCATGACTGTGTATCACATGTGGGCCTGCATAGAGCGAAAAATCTTTATAGGTCAATAAAAATGAAGCAACACCCGCTGGCAATCCTGCAAAAATAATCCGCGATCCACTCATTTTTGCATTACGCTGCCAGACATATGTGTGTTCAAAACCTGCTTCTGGGGTTTTGACTTCCGTAGAGGGTGTCATGGTTTGCTGCAAATCAGCACGGACTTCAATTAAGGGAACCCACTCACCTTGCAGCTGAATGCGCAACATAACACTGTTATACACAAAGTCGGTGATCAGATGGGAATAATCAGTAGTCCTAGCATCTTGTATGTTGCTATAAATATGGGGAATACCATGCGCTCTACTTTGCAGCAAATCAAAAATTTCCTCACCAGATAGGTTGGCTATTGCTGACCAATCTATGACAACCTCTGGTGTCAGCTGAGATGCTAACAGAGGATGAAGCGGATCATAGCCAGTAAAAGCCACATTATCATTAATCTGCCAACAGAGCTCATCCGGCTTTTTATAATGATGCTTATTATGCATATCCAGCTTACAATCCCCCGTCATGATTAATTGTGGGAGGGTCACTTCAAATGGCGTTAACTGTCCTGGTGGTGGCATAATCGCTGTTAATACAAGTTGATTAGCTGCAATTGGCACATCTTTCCCGGGTATACAAAAACTATAATATCCTGTGGTGAACCGTGATAAATCGGCTGTATAACAGCCTGCTTTATTCAAGGATGCTGGTACGGTTTGAAGAAAAGCACCATCTTGATAGATTGCTACATCAAGCGTCGCTATACTCGGAACACAACCAATCACGAGCTGATTGTAATTTAAAATACGTGCTACTAAATAACCTTCACGTTGATTTGAGGTGATCACTGGTAATGCTTGACCCACTGCTCTGTAGGTACGTGGTGTTCTATCTCTTAAATCATTACCACCACCGAGAGCAGCATGATACTGATACCATATTTCGTAATCATAATAGCCTGTCGGCAGTCGTGAAGCGTCGACACCGGAGCGTAGATTGCCAGCTGGTGCTTGAATATCTAATACAAGAGGCATAGCGCCAGGCACTTGAGATTCCGTCAAAATGATCTGCCCTGTTAAAAAGCGATCTGTCGGCGTAGGCCACGTAATACTGTATGCACCAAACTCTGGATAGTCAGTACCCACTTCTAACGCAGTATAAAAAGGTTCTGGCGTTTGCGGTGTTTTAATGGTGTAAGTAGGATGAGATTTTTCAAGCACCTGGCCTAAGAAATTACGGCGCCATAAACTTAATTGATAAGTTGTGTGATAATCAACTTTCTTTTTAATGTCTGTTAATAAGCTGAGTAAATCTGCTTGCGATTGCACTTTCTGAGCCAGATCATCTCCCTCTGGCTTTTGAATTTGCGCTACTTGATTTCCCAAACCATCGACGAGTTTCACACGTGTCACACCATCATCGCCCACTTCTACAATCGGTGTACCGGATAATCCAGGTAAGATGGTTTTTGGCCAATTCACACCATCAGGACCCATTGCAATCGGCTCATCAAAGATATTGAATTTGACATACAAAGTCGTAGTACGACCGTCAAAATTGACATCCACTCTTTCAATACGATTGCCGTTATCATCATATTTGAATTGATGCTGCATGGGCTTTTTCGTTGCTTGAGATGACGAGCTCGTTTGCGCTGTAGAAAATAAACGCTTTATAGCAGACAATACGCCAGATTGCTGTGTGGCTTGTTCATGAATCTCACGGAACCAATAATGTCGCGCTACACGTCGCCCCGGCGTATAGGTAGTATGTTTTGCATGACCATTACGATCTTGCTTTATAACAGGCAACCCCCGCATATCATTCAATTGCAGCGCTACATGTGTGAGCACTGGACCAGGCAATGGATTTTGATTGGAATCAAAAGCATTAAAGGTTAACACATCATAAACAGGGTCTTTATCCAGCGCATTATACCCTTTAGTCTGCTGCTCGCGTGTAAAACTGGGATGCAATGGATCGCCTGCTTTAGCAAATGGATCACCCGTGCTGGCGAAAGGCCCAGTCTGACCTGCTTCACGTGCTAATTCATCAAACTTATAATCTGTGATCGCCCCACCAGGTGACTGTGTTTGTGTAGGCTTACCTGTGCGCGGATCAAAACTTAAATTACGCCATGTCAGGTCTTGAGTTTCTTCTGCTAATTGATCTGGCACAATCACTGTACCATTTTCTTGTTGTATTGATTTAGAGGTGACACTCTGTACGATCTCTTGAACTAAGGTTTTGCTCAGCTCACGACCATTCACATCACGTTGATACACATAATAATGATCCTCTGCTGAATCAACATGCTGTAATAAGGTCAGCAATACACTTGCATAAGGTAATGGCACCCCCTCTCCGACAAATAATTCTGCCAATGTAAATTGATACGAAAATTCACGCTGATTCAGAATAAAACCACGATGATCACGTGTATACTGCACCGCATTAAATACAGCGCCATCTACTGACTGAACCGTGAGTAACGGGTTGCCACAACCATCGAGCCAATGATAAGTAAGTTGCCAGGAAAATTGATTAGGATCTTGAGTGTTATTCTGAGTTACTTGATTAGGACTTTCGTCCTTACCATGAATTAAGCGCAGTTCACCAACTTCGCGATCGAAGGCATCATATAATTTCCGAGTCGTGCGGCCAACGCTCACACTCCATTTTAAGTGATCCGCTTCAACCCAAGCCAACAACTGCGGTGGCAACCCCGTTTCAAGACGTTGTCCTGTGCGGCTGAATTTCAATGCAATCATACGGTCTTGATCAGTTTTGATTAACACGCCTGACGCTTCAATATCTGCTATCGTTAAACCCGTTTCCATATGCTGCGTTAAATTTAACTGAATTTTCGTTGCATAGTGATACACCGCATCCGTTTCACCAAAGCTATTACGCAGATAATGACGCACATTGCCATTGGGCTGTATCTCATAAACCAAGCGCTGATCAGCATCATAGATTTTAAAATGAGGTTGATTGTCTTCATCGATGTTAACGATGACTTTACCCGATGTGTTATAGACATAGCGGCGTGAAACAGTTTGCACTTGAGTCACTAAATCCCCAGGATTTTTAGGATTCTTAGTGGAGTCATCTACAGTGACGCTGTCTACATAAATAGCGGTGCAACGACCATCTGCATCCACATCATGCCGTGTCATACGTTGCTGAGCTACATCTGATAAAGCACCCTTTACCAAGCTCCTCAGGTGGCCACCGGCATCTAAAATCATTTTTTTGGTACGCCGATCACGACTGATATTTCCTTCTTTGATTCCTCCGGGATTTGCAGGGTCGTTTTGTATTTGATAAATCGTGGTGACTGGCGTGTCATCTTGGATTTTACGGCCGGCATCATCATAAGTCGTCTGCCAATCAAACTGACATTGATCGATATAAACACGTACATGATTCAATGCATCATACTGCCAATGCTCAGCGGGATCATCGCCAACGCTATGATCAAATTTGCGTTGTAGTTCGTCATAAGTCGTATGCGTATGATAAGCAGCTGTCTTTTGAGGCGAGCAGAATCCACGTAACGTATTGACATCCAACTGTGCAGGCCAGGTAGTCAAGGGCTGTGGGTAAACATACGCATCGACCTGCAAATGCGCTTCATTATATTCGAAACCAGATACGTAGTAATTTTCATCAATCACATAAGCGAGTCGATTAAAATCATCAAATACTTGATACTTAATTAAGTTGCTCGGATCATCACTCTGTAGCAGCAAAGCGATCGTGTCCAGCGTCGCCGATTTCATTTCATCTAAGGTCAACACTTTGGCGTAACGAATGATCTGAACAGGATTATTTTTTGCATCTAATACGTATTCAGTGACCTGACCTTCTGCCGTCATTGAATAACGCGGTTTTTGATTGGCTTTATTAAAAATCGTCAGCGTCATGCGATCTTGTGTGACATTAGAAATCGGGTGAACACTCGTGATGTCACCAACCTGCAATTGACTCGCATCAATGGCGTTTGCATAGCGATAAGTACCACAAACAACACGCGCTGCGTTGTACAGTGTTTCTGTTACGATACCTAAACCTGTCACTGTGTAACAGAGTTCTTGATCATCATTGTAAAAATAGTAATGCACCTGCGATCGATCATTCATTTTAGGTGCCAGCAAAGCTTGAACATCTTGGGGTGTTGTCGTGGGTGTTAACGTACTGGTTGCAATAGGATGATCATAAACACAGTCATAACTTTTTTGGTCGAGCACATCATATCGGTATTCATGAACAATTCCCAAGGGTGATACTGTGAAACGTAAATTACCCATTAAATCATAAACAGACCAGTGCTTATGGTTTAATGCATCGGTGATCTGTGTGGCATGTCCTTGACAATCATACTGATACAATGTGCTCAGTTTCAATCCTTGTGGATCACGTGTTTTTTGTATCACACGCCCCAGCACATCCACTGCATTTTCTATTTTAAACGTTTGCTGATCACTTGAATGTGTTGTACTCGATATCGATACAACAGCATTAAAAGTATTAGCTTGTATAACAGTATCGCCATTAGCTTTAATCTTCGTTGACTGCTGAGTCCGATGCTGACGTTTATCGTATGCGTAGTTATGTTGCGCGCCGGTAGCATCTTCTTGAAATACAGGATGACCTGCTACATTATTTTGAAAGAAATCAGAATAAGTTTGACCCCCTGCACATTGTTTTCGAAACTTGATCTGGCCTCCAGGATAAAATTCATGACGATGTATGAGTGCCTGGCCTGGAAAAATAACAAATTCTTCAAACCCTTCTGCATTCGGGACATGCTCTGTATCCAATGTATCTTCATCAATCTCATGCGTAAGATCACCTGCTGCATTGCGTAATACTTGATGTTGATAACGTGCAGTATTGAGATAAGTTTCATCTTGATCCAAGGCATTTTTAATGACTTGCTGTGTTTGATTTAATGGAGTCGTGTGCGTACGCAAACGCTGAGAATCATCATAACCTGTTGTAGATTTTTTACCTTGAAAATTGGTGTGCGCGATCTCGCGTTCCAGGTGATCCCGCTGCCAAGTTTGGGTTGCACCACGCGCACGGTCTCGATGTGATTCCACATTTTTTTTACTGTCATAAGTAAAATCATGTTCGGCGCCATTAGGCTCCTTGCGGTAAGCTACTTCATCTTGATGGTTAAGAGATTCTAGCGTTCCAATATTTAAACCACCAGGATCTTCTGTCGCCACACGCTGGCAGCCACCATTGGGTAATTTTGTTTTTTGAATCGTAGTTTTTTTTGTGAGTATCACACCAGACTGATGATCCACATCTTGTGTGATCAAATCTGCTTCTTGAAATGCATTGATGTTTCGAGTGGTTTGATAAAGATCACCATCAGTTGTAATCATCAACAATCCACGATTGTTATAGTCTTTACTGGTGATGATATCATTTTCATCATTTTGATAAGCACACAGCAACTGATCAATCTCGGGTGTCATTTGACCCCCCGTTAATACCTCAAGATCATCCGATAATAATGCGTTAGCGACCTGACGCTTTACTTTACGCTCACCGAATATGTTGTAAGTATAGCGCGTAATAAATCCATTCGGATCAATGAGCGCAACCGTTTTCCCATTGGGATCTTTATAAAAAACAGTTCGCGCACCAAATGAATTCTCTTGATACCTTAAAAATCCAGTATCTGGATCATATACTTTAGTTTGTTTCTGTGAAGTTCTTGGGCCTAATGTTTGAATAATACGTGCTAATCCATCACGCTTGGTTTCAGTATGGCGCACCACTGTCTGAGTAATTAAATCAGTGGTCGTGCTGTCTGCTACTTGGTTATGCACATCTGGCGTATAGCAATGCCTTATTTTTTTAGGTTGAATTTCATGAACTCTTAAAAAAGACTCACCATCAAATTCACGCGTTTCAACATGATCAGGCTTATTAGAATCTTGATTTTTACGGATCAATTGAGACCATTGGCCATTTCCCAACCATCGCTGCTCTATCACAAACTGCTCAGGATCAATCGTCATTTGATAATTACCCAATAAATCTGTTTGGTAAACAGTCAGTTCTGGCTCAGGATCTGCTTGAGCTGCACTGGCCTTCAGTGCATCCCACGTATTTAGTGTGGGCACAGCTTGTTTATAACGCCGACTTTGGCAAAGTCGGCCCATAAAATCACGTACATATTCGCACACATATCCCCAATGATTTTGACTACCTATTTCATCACCATCACGATTGCGAAAAATAACATCCCTTCGATCGTCAATACTCTGAATAATGCCTAATAAGATACCAGTAGCTGTCAATTGTAGTGTCACTGTTTCCAGTAATGCTATTGCATAACGAATCGTTTCAATATGACGATGTGCCCCATCATAAACATATTCTGTTACATAACGATCACCATCAATTTCATAGCGATTATTTTGCGATACATCACGTAATGTTACATTGATACGCGCTGTATCAGCGCCACCTACTTCACGCTGTGTTTTCAATACATGGCGCACATCATAATCAAATTCACATTCATGATTTGTTTGCTCTTGGATACTATGCTTGAGACCCAAAGAAGGTGTATAAACATGGCTGTATAGTGCTGTAGGTGTTGTTGTGCTTAAAATACAACCTGTTCCTGGGTCGCGCTGATAAGTAGTCGTCAACGCTGGCGCACCCAACATGACTAGGTCTTGCTCGGTATGACCGAGCGTTAAACCGGATTGATCCCAAGTACTGCCCTCTAAACGATAAGTATGGCTTTGTGCATCACGATGTGCGATCTGATAACGCTGCTCTGCATCGAAATAAGTGCTTTCACAAATTTCACCTCGGGAATTTGTAGATAAAATCTCACGTTTTAAACCATCTAATTGACGCCGTATACGACGAGATTGTTGCGAAGCAATGAATTCAACTTGCTGTAACCACTCACCCGTAGGTATTAAGTCTGGCCACTGTGTTTCTTTCAAGGCATCGGTAACGATACCATTGCCCTGAACATCGACTTTAGCATAGCGTCTATGTGATCGTCTCTGCCCAAAATTATTATACGCTGTTTGAACTAATGTCGTATTCGAGTGATCGTTTTCGCTCGCCCACCACGTTTCTAAATCTTCGAGGGAAGGTAAAGCATCTGCACTATAACCCGTCACATCAAAGGCCACATTACGTTTAGTGCGCTCTTCTGAAATAACAGAAAAATGTTGATCCCACAGATATTGGGTCACACAACCCAATGCAGAAATGTGATAGCGCAGGTGCTTTTGGTCATCATACACAAAATACTCAGTCACTACTTGGCTCTCGCCTTCCACGAATGCTAATTTCACGATCGCTACTTTATCGCCGGTTACAGGATGATAAATTGTTTCCTCATGACTTCCAGCAGAGTCAGTATAACTCGATTTTTTTCCTGTTTTAGCACTATATTCAAAGTTCTTAGTACTCTGATCGTGATAGATAATTTTTGATATACGATCTCCTGCCGAATATTCAAGCGTTGTCACCTCTTGCTCCACAATATCAAGACCCGTCAATATGGGTTGTGATAATGTTTGTAAACGTTGCGCCGCATCGAGTGTCGCTGTCACTGTATTTTTTGCATCTTGACCCAATGTCCACTGACGTTGATTGTCATTAAAAGCAAAGTGAAGATTACGCCCTTCGCCATCATTGATATCATAAATACTTTTTTTACCCTGAAAGATACCATAGGTAAAATTTATAACTGTTTGATCGGTCTGAGTAATACTTTTTAAATCGGACAGTTGATCATCATATTGATAACTGATTTCATAATCAGCGCGCGTACCAAGTGGAATACGTGTTTTTTGAACTTGCTGCTGTAAATTAAATTGATAAGCTAATAAATCCTGCTGCACTATACCTTCTTGATCCAATAAGCTGAGTGTAACAATTGCGCCTGTTGGTGAATGCTGGCGTATCCATTGCACATTACGCCCTGAAGGTAAAAACATGTGAGCCACATCACCATGCTCATCATAATGAAATGTCAGTCCAATACCTGTAGCATCTTCGCGCCGCTCTTCAAACCCATTATTTGAAAAATGCGAACAAATACCAGAAGCAGGATCCAGCAAAGTAAAACTACTATCTGCATTTTTCGTCAGTTCAAAGTTACCTGAGGGTGTTTGTGCACTAAAGTTTGTTCCATCACTTGATGTGAATAACAGTTTCCCGCCATCATCGAGCGTGACTTCAATTTGTGATGTATTTTTCTGGGTGATACGACGCCCTAAATTAAAACGCCATTGCGGTACACCTTGGCTGTTAAATACCATCCCAAACTTCAGCTGCCAGCCACCATCATCTAACGCAATCTGATGATCCTCAATAAATAAATTGCCAGTGCTGATATTTGCAGCAATTTGCACACCTGCCTGACCTAAAGGACGCGATGGGACAAGGGGTACTTGTTGCGTATCTAAGGTAAGAGAACGGCCAAGCTGTTGGCTAAATAATATTTGTGCAACAACTGACCCTTGTTGTTCTTGATTAGGAACGAAAAAATCTTGCATGTCCTTGTGCCTATTTCGAAAAAGAAGCATAACCTAGCATAATATTTTATCCTTACCTACTCGTACTTGCGTTAATAGCGGCTATTATTTTGATTAAAAACACCCCTAATTTTCAATAAATCCTTGTTGCACATCTGAAGCTGACACCTTCCCTCTTGTAATATTCTGCACATATGCAAAAATGCCACACCATCTTCGGAGAATGATAATGTCCTTTAATCAAAAAGATATTGAAAAAATAGCCGATTTAGCACGCATCGGTGTGAGCGGTACACAAACCAGCGAGCTATGTGAACAGTTAAACGGTATCGTACAGATGATCGCTAAAATAAATAGCGTGAATACAGAAGGGACCCTGCCACTGGCACACCCCTTCGATGCCACTCAATCACTGCGCCCAGATGTGATCAGCGAAACCAATCAGCGCGAATTGTTTCAAAGCATTGCACCTCAAGTACAGCTTGGCTTGTATATCGTTCCTAAAGTTATTGATGCCGAATAAGAGAAAAACACTATGCATACTAAAACACTCAAAGAATTATCCAGCGCATTGCACAGCAAAGAAATATCCAGTGTTGAATTGACACAACACTACTTAAAACGCATTAAACAATTCGATCCACAACTCAATGCATTTGTGAGTGTGTGTGAAGACACGGCATTAGAACAAGCGCGTCTGGCAGACCAACACTTGAAAAATGGCACCGCATCCCCACTGACTGGCATTCCGATTGCGCAAAAAGATATTTTTTGCACGCAAGGTGTGAAAACCAGCTGCGGTTCTAAAATGCTGGATAATTTTATCGCACCCTATGATGCAACCACGGTAAGCCACTTTAAAAATGTAGGTAGCGTCATGCTCGGCAAAACCAATATGGACGAGTTTGCGATGGGCTCCTCTACCGAACACAGTTTTTATGGACCTACTAAAAATCCCTGGGATAAAACCCGCGTACCAGGTGGCTCGTCTGGTGGTTCTGCAGCTGCTGTTGCAGCACGCTTAGCGCCCGCCGCCACAGGTAGCGATACCGGAGGTTCAATTCGCCAACCAGCGAGCCTGTGCGGCATCACCGGCATTAAACCCACTTACGGACGTGTCTCACGCTACGGCATGATTGCTTACGCCTCGAGTCTGGATCAAGGCGGTGTATTTGCACAAACAGCAGAAGATGCGGCATTAGTGTTAAATGTGATGGCAGGGCATGATCCCAAAGATTCAACTTGCATCAATCACCCCCTACCAGATTACACCAAAACATTAACCGATTCGCTGCAAGGACTCAAAATAGGTTTGCCTAAAGAATATTTTAGCGAACACTTAGACCCACACATTGCCAAAGCAGTAGCACAAGCACAAAGTGAGTTTGAAAAACTGGGGGTGACGTTTGTGGATATCAGCCTACCGCATACGGATTACGCGACTTCAGTTTATTATGTGATTGCTCCAGCAGAATGCTCTTCGAATTTAGCGCGCTTTGATGGCGTGCGTTATGGTTATCGTTGTGCAGCACCACATGATTTAGTTGATCTGTATAAACGCTCGCGCGCCGAGGGTTTTGGTGATGAGGTAAAACGGCGTATTTTGGTCGGCACATTTGTTTTATCCTCAGGTTACTTTGACGCCTACTACATCAAAGCACAACAAGTGCGCCGCCTCATTCGTGATGATTTCTTAAAAGCGTTTGAACAGGTCGATGCGATTTTAACACCCACAACACCAACCACTGCCTTTGTCTTCAACGCAGAAAAAGATCCCGTGAGCATGTATCTATCGGATATTTTCACTGTTGCTGTAAATCTAGCAGGATTACCAGGTATTTCGATTCCAGCTGGCTTCATTGATGGCTTACCCGCTGGCATTCAATTAATTGGCAAACATTTTGATGAAGCCAAGATTCTCAATATCGCACATCAATACCAATGCATCACCAATTGGCATCAACACAGTCCGGAGGGTTTTTAAAATGAGCACATGGGAAACAGTAATTGGCTTGGAAATTCATGCTCAATTAAACACAGCCTCTAAAATTTTCTCAGGCGCCTCGATAACCTATGGCGCACAACCGAATACGCAAGCCTGTGGTATTGATATCGCCCTACCCGGCACACTGCCTGCACTCAATCACGATGCCATATATAAAGCGATAAAATTTGGTCTTGCGATCAATGCCGACATCACTATGCGTTCTGTGTTTGAGCGTAAACATTATTTCTATCCAGATCTACCTAAAGGCTATCAAATCAGCCAGTTTGTATTGCCGATCATTGGCAAAGGGTATCTGGATATTGTGCTCGATGATGGCTCTGAAAAACGCATTGGCATTACCCGCGCGCACCTTGAAGAAGATGCCGGCAAATCCATTCACGAAGGCATTCCCGGCACATCCGGTATCGATTTAAATCGCGCAGGCACACCGCTGCTTGAGATTGTTTCAGAACCGGATCTGCGCTCCAGCAGTGAAGCCAGTGCCTACATGAAGAGCATTCATCGCTTGATACGTTATCTGGAAATTGGTGACGGTAATATGCAAGAAGGCTCGTTTCGTTGTGATGTGAATGTATCAGTACGCCGAACTGGTGAACCGTTTGGAACACGCGCTGAAATCAAAAACATTAACTCATTTCGCTTTGTTGAGCGCGCGATCGACTATGAGGTAGCACGCCAAATTGCCATCCTCGAAGAGGGTGGTAAAATGATTCAAGAAACGCGCCTGTATGATGCGAATCAAGATGTAACACGCTCTATGCGCAGTAAGGAAGAAGCTAATGATTACCGCTATTTTCCTGATCCTGATTTATTACCTCTGGTATTAACACAAGCGGATTTAGATGCTGTGCGTGCGACACTACCCGAGCTGCCTTGGGAAAAACGTGCGCGCTACAAACATGATTTCAAACTCAGTGATTACGATGCGGCATTATTGGCAAATCAACGCGACATGGCAGACTTCTTTGAAGCCACGCTGCACCACGCACAACACCTTGAACCCAAACTGATTGCCAATTGGATCAATGGGGACCTGTCTGCGATGCTCAATAAAGATGATATTTCTATTGATAAAAGCATTGTGACACCCCAAAAACTCGCAGGTTTACTCACACGCATCGCTGATCACACCATTTCAAATAATATTGCCAAACAAGTCTTTGAAGCCCTATGGCTTGGTGCCGAATCAGCTGATCAGGTCATCGAAGAGAAGGGATTAAGACAAATTACAGATGACAGCGCTATTGAAGTCATTATTCAAGAAGTGATTCGCAATAATCCTACCCAAGTGGAGCAATATCGTGGTGGCAAGGATAAATTGTTTGGCTTTTTTGTTGGACAAGTTATGAAAGCCACTCAAGGCAAGGCTAATCCTGATAAATTAAATCAGTTACTTAAAAAGCTGCTTGCTTGATTTATTGAAATAACCCATTTGATTAATCTATGGCAATCACGGCACTGGCAGCAAAGAGTTTGCAACAACTCAAGGCGCCCCTTTTGCACGCCCCGTTGTTCAACTGTGAAGGCTGATTTATTACAAAAAATGACTCGACATAAATTTTTGTAACAAACTGTGGATCTTAAAGTTATCAGGGGCTGGAATCGCCCCTACTCATGAGCGGTTTTAAAATTAAATCTTAATTATCACGACTTAAGATTTCAATAACATGGTATCCAAATTGCGTCTTCACAGGCTGAGGATACACTTGATTCAACGCATTATTACTATCGAAAATAACTGCATCAAATTCCGGAACCATCATGCCCTTTTGAAATTCACCTAAATCACCACCACGCCGCCCTGATGGACAAGAAGAATGCTGAGCGGCTAATTGAGCGAAATCGTCACCATCCTGAATTTGCTGAATGAGTTGTTCGCATTGTTTCTGTGTATCCACCAGGATATGTCGTGCGTGAGCCGTAGGCATAATTCTCTCCAAATTAATTTCAAGGCGCCATTCTAAACAATTTCCTTTAAGGGATGCAATGCAAAAAGCAGCTTTTTATATGATCATTGACCATGCCAACTGCCTGCATGTACGCATAACAAATTGTTGTACCAACAAATTTAAAGCCGCGCCGCCTCAGATCAACTGACATACTATCTGAGATGTCCGTTGACACAGGAACAGCTGTATGTGCCTGCCATTGATTGTGTATAGGTGTCCCACCTACAAACTGCCAGATATAATCCTTAAAGTTACCGTACTCATCACAAACATCTAAATAACACTGCGCATTACTAACAATCGATTTTACTTTAAGCCGGTTACGAATAATACCCGGATCCTGCAAAATACGCTCAAGATACGTATCAGTAAAACCTATAATTTTTCGTGCATCAAATCCTGCAAACAGCTCACCATAACGCTCGCGTTTTTTCAGAATCGTTATCCAGCTAAGGCCTGCCTGCATACCTTCCAAGATTAAAAATTCAAATAGAATACGGTCATCGTATACAGGGCGCCCCCACTCTTGATCATGGTATGCAATATAAAGTGGATCATCGCTCACCCACTGACAACGCTGTATTTCAGACACAAACGCTCCTTAAAAATTACACCGAGAACACTAATTAATAAAATAATCCTGTTGCAACGGCACACCTATTTTTACAGCATATTTGTCAAAATCAATTTCACCTGCAGCCACCAATACATCTTCATCAATATAAAAATGACCCGTGTGCACTCGACTGTCACTGACTAAAATTTCAAATGCAGCATCGGCCATAATTTCAGGCTTGCGACTGCGTTCATAAATCTCTTTGGGGAAATGCACTTCAATCGCACTCGTTGCAATAGTTGTTAAGGGCCATAACGAATTCACTGCAATGCCTTGTTGCCTGAATTCTTCTGACATACCGAGAGTACAAATACTCATTCCATATTTGGAATACGTGTAACCTATCATGTCCTTAAACCAACGTGCCTGCATATTTAATGGCGGTGCAATATTTAAAATATGCGGATTGTCTGCCTGAGCAAGATGCGCCACACACGCACGTGACATAAAAAAGGTGCCGCGCATATTCACACCCATCAGCAAGTCAAATCGTTGCGGCGTCATGTGCAACGTATCGCGTATAGCGATGGCACTGGCATTATTAACCAATACGTCAATACCACCAAAATGGGTTACAGTTTGCTCTACAACATGGGTAATTTGCTTTTCATCGCGCACATCACATAACAGCGGTAGCGCTTGACCGCCCGCAGCACGCACCTCTTCGGCAACACTATGTATCGTTCCAGGTAACGTTGCATGCGGCGTATCACTTTTACCTGTAATCACAAGATTAGCGCCCTCCTTGGCAAAGCGCAATGCCATTGCGCGTCCTATTCCACGTGTGGAACCCGTTATAATAATTGTTTTATTTTTTAAATTCATTTTTGTACCTGAGTTGTTGCAATTTTAATACTGAGCATGGTCCGCTCTAACATCAGCGTTGTCAATACGGTCATGATCGATATAATCAATAGTGTCAACACCAATACGATTGCTGTCTGTTTGGATTTTTGCTTATTAGACATTAACATCATTTATTGCCTTTATATTTTCAACCATTAGTGGTACAGCAAATCCATACCAAACACGATATAGATAACGATCTGTTATGAGTTTAGAAAAACGTAAAACTGGCTCTTGCGAACGTAACGTAAGATCATAGTAAACACCCCCTAAATCACGCTTAAAATGTACGGCCTCAACATATGGGACCAATTCTTGACGCCGACTGTCTAATGGTTTTTCAAACAGCGCTAGAACCGTTTTTGCATTTTGCGTCCAACTCGTCGCCGCCACATAAAAAGCAATGTCATGCCCTTGCTCTTTTAAAATTAACACATCACTTTTGTTATTTAAGTTTTGCTTAAGAGCTGATGGTACCTGTCCTATTGGGATCACATTTACAATCGATTCCGCACTGTGAATATGCCGCCGTAATAACTCTACCGCAAAACGACCATCATCTTGTAATGTAGCAACCACCATAACTCGCTGATAGCCCCCCTTAAACGTAACATAAGTCGTGATCAGAACACTGCTGAGTACACTGCAGAATAATAGCCCCAACAACATATCTAATAGGGTAAATCCATATAACCTTTTCATCCACGCAGTAAAACAGTGCGTTCCATACAATGCAATACCGGGCTGAGCAGTATTAAGTCGAAAAACAGGTGGAGAGTGAGTATCTTGCCCCATATAAATCAACGCAACAAGATGATGCTGTATGACACCTAACCCGATCGGTTGGATGAATCAATAATTCAATATTTTGCTTGTGCCAAACATTATAAGCCTGTTCACGCAACACCGGGTCCTGCGTTGATCGAAATATATCTTTAATATTGAGTAATTGGATGAATGCCACTTCTTTGATATAGGCATCGCGTAAACTATTTAAAGCCCTGACCTGGGCGTAAGCCACACCGATTACCACCACGGTAAATAAAGACCATGCTATAAGCACTTCAAATAAAGTAAACGCTTGTATACGGGATGTCAGTTGCATATACATAGGATTCATTATTACCTCTATTAGCACAATACCGTGATAAAAACCCCATGCAATCATTTTACGAACCCCTGATAAGCAAGGTATACTGGTGCGCAGTATAGTTCGCATTGCAACGGAGGCATTATGGCAGCAATTCAACACCCTCACTCAGTCATCACAGGCGTGAGCTTTTTCTACATCTCTTTAGTATTAGGCTGCATTGCAGGTTTCATTAATATTTTGCACCTCAGTCATTTCTCAAATGACATACCCTTTCTTACTCTATCCAGCACCCCCCCATATTTTGGTTTCTGGTCTATGCTCACGATCACAATCCTCTCAACAATTATTGGTTGGTTTATTATTTCAAGAATTAACAAAGGAAAAAATTGGGCTCGTTATGTGTATGCGATACTGGTGCTGATTGGGTTAATCCTTTGGACCACTCAATTTGATCTGGCACTGGCTCAAGGTTTATTTGCATTGGTTGCCGCGGTAATCAATACCTTTTTAGGTATCATTGGTTCTATCTGTTTATTCACTCCCAGCGCGAATGCCTGGTTCAAGTGTATGGGCAACAGTGATGGAAAACAGTGCGCGTAAACATATAAAAAATCGAACAACGGTAATCGGTAACCGAACAGAGTCGCTTCGCGACGTATTTTAACTTATTAAATACCGCTCAGTTACCGATTTTTCTTACTGTTACTCTAGATTTACTGACTCAGCTTATTAATAATCCCCTGCAACAAATCGAGCGGCACTGGAAAAATAATGGTGTGTGATTTGTCGTTGGCAATATCCATTAAGGTTTGCAAGTAACGTAACTGAATCGCATTCGGTTGCTGGGCCAATATTTTCCCTGCTTCTTGTAATTTAGTCGATGCCTGCAGCTCACCTTCTGCATTGATCACTTTAGCACGACGCTCACGTTCGGCTTCAGCTTGACGTGCAATAGCGCGTATCATATTGCCTTCCAGGTCAACATGTTTGATTTCAACATTAGATACTTTAATGCCCCATGCTTCTGTTGATTTATCCAGAATAGCTTGAATATTTTCACTCAACACATCACGTGCGGCGAGCATTTCATCTAACTCATGCTGCCCCAACACAGAACGCAATGTGGTCTGTGCAAGCTGACTTGTAGCACTATAATAATCTTGCACTTGAATGATGCAGCGTTCTGGGTCAACTACACGAAAATAGACCACTGCACTTACCTTGACTGATACGTTATCCCGAGAAATGATGTCTTGACTTGGCACATCCATAACCACAGTACGTAATTCAACGCGCTGTATCGTTTGTATAATTGGTAGTAACAAAATCAATCCAGGGCCTTTGACTTTCCAAAAGCGCCCTAACATAAATACCACGCCACGCTCATATTCTTTCAATACTTTAACAGATGTCATCCACAAAAAAGCCAGTAGTATTACAACAGCATATAGTACAATCATTATTTGTCCCCTATTATTTTTTTTACCCTAACTATTAAGCCATTTACATGAATCACTTTTGCCTGATCCAATGTGTTCAGACCTTCTTTGTTTTCAATACGCCACAATTCACCATTCACCTGTAGCCACGCATTATTACCTTTACATAATACTTCACCAACCTGTCCCATCAATGTATTTAACCCATTTACTTTGGGCCGATGGCGTAAATGCAGCACCAAACGTATCAGGAAAAAAACAAACAGTGCGACGACGACAATCAAAGCTACTAACACATCCCATGGCACAGCAAACACAAGCACACCTTTTATTAAAAGAATACCGACGACAAAACTCGCCAGCCCAAACAGTAAGCTCAAACCAGAACTGGATACCACCATTTCAATAAGAAATAACAATAAGCCCATAACAATTAAAACAAGACCAACATAATGAGAGGACAGCATGTATAAGGGCTCCAAAGATCAGTATGATTGATTAGAATGCAAAAAGATTATACATGAGAGCAAAGATCAAGGCTATCCACAAAATTGCAATCCTCTGTGCTAGCTCATATGCCGCCACGTGACACCCTCTTTAGAATCAAGAAGCTCAATGTGCAAAGCTAATAACTCAGCACGAATCTCATCAGCTCGCACCCAGTTTTTAGCAGCACGTGCTTTTTCACGTTCTGCAATCAACGCCTCAATCCGAGGAAGATCCAAGTGTGCTGTATCACCGCGAACAAACTGTGCAACATCCTCATTCAATAGCCCCAGCACACCAGCAAGCTGTCTTAATCCGGCCGCGATACCCGCTGCTGTCTGTTTATCCCCTTCTTCTTTTAATCGATTTATATCACGTACCATCTCGAATAATACAGACAACGCTTCCGGCGTGTTAAAGTCATCGTCCATCGCCTCATTAAAACGATCGATATAGCCCTGTAATTGGGGTTTTATCACAGGTAATCCATCTACCGCTGAGTACAAGCGCATCAAGGCCTGACGCACTTGTGCTAAATTATCTTCTGCGTAATTCACTGGACTGCGATAATGTCCGGACAACATAAAATAACGCAGCACCTCGGGATGATGCGACTTGAGTGCTTCACGAATGGTAATAAAATTCCCAAGAGACTTACTCATTTTTTCTTTATTCACCTGCAACAATCCAATGTGCATCCAATAATTAGCAAAGCCCTGATCGCACACACTTTCAGATTGACTGATTTCATTTTCATGATGTGGGAATTTCAAATCAAGACCGCCACCGTGAATATCAAATGGCTGACCTAATAAGCCTGTAGACATTGCCGAACATTCAATATGCCAACCAGGGCGCCCAAGACCCCACGGTGAATCCCAACTGGGTTCCTCAGGTTTAGCTGATTTCCACAAGACGAAATCCAACGGATCGTGCTTCTGCTCACCGATTTCTATACGCACACCTGAACGCAAATCATCAACATCTCGATGCGATAACTTACCATAGCCTTTAAAGCTACGTACATTAAAATAAACATCACCACTTGGCACAACATACGCATGTCCGCGCTCAATAATCTTTTGCACCAGCTCAATAATCTGTTCAACATACTGTGTTGCTTGCGGTTCATGATCCGGTGTCAGAATATTCAGTGCACGCTCATCTTCTCGTTGTGCTTCAATAAAACGTGTCGTTAACGCATGGCAACTTTCACCATTTTCATTTGCACGTTTAATGATTTTGTCATCAATATCCGTAATATTATGTACGTACGTTACCTTCCAACCGCGAAAACGCAAATAGCGCGTAATCACATCAAATAAAATCATGGCACGTGCATGGCCAATGTGGCAATAATCGTAAACCGTATTACCGCATACATACAAACCAATATGCCCGGGTTTAATTGGTTTAAATTCACTTTTTTGCTTCGTCAAACTATCAAATATCTTTAACATAATGCTCTGCTTTTTTTAAACGTTTTTTAATTTCATCCAAATCCATCATGACGAGCAATTGCCCCAAATCAGGGCCATGCACATCACCTGTTAACACAACACGTAAGGGTTGAAATAATTTTTTACCCTTTACATTAACTTGCTCGCTAATGTGCTGTGTGATGTGTTTTACATCATACTGGTACTTCTCTACTGCATCCAAAGCAGCTATAAAATAGGCCTTACCCGCTTCTTGCACTATCTGTTGCTGCGCCTCATCCAGCTCTGGCAACTCACCAAACACACGCAGAACCCAACGTTGCAATTCATGTGGGTAGTGGCTATTTTGTTTCATTAATTCTAAAAAGGCATCCCGCTGCTGATCGGGCACAAGCTGTTGCTCTTGCGGTGACAGCCATGCCCACAATACATTGAGTTCAGCTTGAGAAACGGCTTGCTTTTGCCAATAATCCAATTGTTGGGCATTAAATTTAGCAGGTGATTTAGACAGCCCTTCTAGTGTAAATTGCTCTGCGAGCGCATCGAGTGATAACAAATGATCGTGGCCATAGTAATGCCCTAAACGCGCCAAATAATTCACGACGGCTTCATATAAATAACCATCACAGCGTAATTCCTCAATACTGCGACTGCCATTACGCTTGGATAAAGGTGTACCATCTTCACCCATAATTAACGAGATATGACCATACTGCGGCGCACGCAATCCTAAAGCCTGCAAAATCATTAATTGACGTGGCGTATTGGCAATGTGGTCCTCACCACGCATCACATGGGTCACCTCCATCAGGGAATCATCAATAGCATTCACATACATAAAAGGTGATGTACCATCTGCACGTCGAATAATAAAATCGCCTATGTCTGTCGTACTAAATTTTTGTTTACCGCGCACAAAATCATCGTATTCAATCACTTCATCATCACATACTCTAAAACGTAATACAGGTTTTAAGCCACGATCATATTTTTCTTGAAGCTGCTCAGGGGAAAGATCGTAACACGCACCTGAATAACGCGGCGGCTGACCACTGGCCAGTTGAATTTTACGCGCTAACGCCAGTTCATCGTTACTACAAAAACAAGGATACGCCATACCGGCTACAATCAGACGTTCGTAATAATCATCATAAATAAACTGACGCTGTGACTGGTAATACGGGCCATGCTCTTCGTGATCCGTACCAGGACCCTCCTGCCAATACAAATGCATCCACCTCAAATCGTCCATCATGCCGTCTGCGTATTCTTGCCTTGAACGCTCACGATCCGTATCTTCAATACGTAACAAAAAAGTGCCGTCCATTTTTTTAGCAAATAAAGCGCTAAACAACGCGGTGCGCGCATTGCCAAGATGAATACGTCCGGTAGGACTTGGACAAAATCGAGTTTTAATAGCATGGTCTTTATGAAAGTGTGTCATAATCGCGCTTTATGTTAACTGAAAGGGGCTTATTATACTGGATAATTCACTGAGCCGGAATGGTTAACAGGTAGGAAGTCCTGGAGGGAATTGCACTATGACGCGAAGGGGTCCAGCACCCAAAGTGGGAGCATGAAGCAATCGCGCTATTTTCTCTTTTGCCCGTGTAGAACAAACTGCACCTATTACACTTCAAGAGGCAGAATCACTGTTAAAAATCCGATAATCCGCTATACTGTGGCGCTATGGCTTATACATTATTTCTATCTGATGTGCACCTTGATCCACGCGAACCGCGCATCACAGAAGATTTTAAAGCAACCTTAAAAGGTCCTGCACAGCATGCTGATGCAGTATATATACTAGGTGATTTATTTGAAGTGTGGCTAGGCGACGATGATTTAAATCCATTTAATTGCGACATCATTGAAACACTGCATCACTTCACTAGCACCACATCCATTCCAACCTATTTCATACACGGGAACCGCGATTTTTTAATTGGCAAACGTTTTGCACGCAACACAGGAGTCACCTTACTGCCCGATCCAACAGTGATTGATCTTTACGGCGAAAGAACGCTACTCGTGCATGGTGACACACTGTGTGTACACGATTACAAATACCAGCAATTTCGCAAAAAAACCCACCACCCTTTATTTAAACCGCTCGCTTACGCAATACCGCTCTCACTGCGACGCCGTGCTGCAAATAAAATGCGATCTAAAAGTTTCGAACATTATCATGTTACCGAGAATGCTTTAATGGATGCTTGCCCACAGGAAGTAGAACGCATGATGCAGTATTATGGTGCCAAAAGAATGATTCATGGCCACACACATCGTCCTAAAATTCATGCCAACCGCCGTATCGTACTCGGCTCATGGCACCACCAACTCTCATTACTCTATATCTATCCGGCAGATCAAGAGCCATTACTGACATAGTCTCAATAAGATGATCCAACAGAACAAACTGCTCTTTTCGTGCCATCATTATTTAGACTTACTGAAGGAACTGAGCTCCACAATAAAGAGGAGGCTTCAGAAACGCTAGAAACTTGAGCCTCTTTTTTAACACCCAATAATAAATCAAACAAATAAAGCATCATAGACAAGGTTAAAGGTAAAGCTAATAATGCAGATAACATGAAGATCGCAACGCGCTCTCCCAACGTACCATGGCGGTTTGCAAATTGTGCACGGCATAAATCGTCAAAACTATCAGAATGCGCCTGAGTGGTATTATGCGGATGAAAAATCCATTGCTCAGTACGCGCCGCTAACTGATGAATATTCACCAATAACCACGGAACACTGTTAATCAAAAATAATGTTGTCACAAACCAATGTTTACGCATTTTATCAACCAGACCTTCTTTGATCATAGAGGCGCCCGACGTAAACACAGAAAACGCCCCCGCAGCTATAAAACCGCAAATCAAAGCAGGAATATAATCATCTACGGGTTCATGTTGCGCCTCAATAAAACGCGATAAATAATCCACCATCGAAATAGCCGTTGACCCACCCACTATAGCCAACATAATTAAATTTACAATCGATCTGGTATTCTGTGTTCGTGAGCGCATAGCCTTAAAATCTACAGAACAGGTTGCAGAAAAATTATAGCAATTGCGAAAATAGCCAGGCAGCTTTACAAGTAATGATACCAATCCTAAAAATACAGTAATCACAACACTTAAGATCTTTGCTAAATCCGATGGCACTGACCACTGCTTTTCAAATTGCGCTGCAGAACCAATCTGATTTCTAAGAATATTGATTGCAAAATTACCAAAACCACACAAACCTAAAAAAACAAAAAGAATTTTTCGAAGCGATGACAGTGGCTTTACTGGTGCTTGTGAAGCGGGGTCCTCAGAGCGCTTATAATTAAAATGCTCACGCCAATTGGTAATTTTTGTGCCTGACCAAAAATTCGGGATCTGTGCTATAACAAATAAAAAAGTACTCAAGGCCTGGAAAAGATCGGTAATCAAAAAAAGCGAACGCAAAAAAAATGCAGAAGGCTCATGATAGTTTTTATGATTAAACTGCAGAAGACGACAGGCCATTTCACTCATAAAAATAGCATTCCAGCCAGCCTCACGCACGGCGACACATGCCATGGCCACAACGGTGACCAGCACACGCGTGACACCAGATATTTTTTCAGATGTAGGTGCGCGCGCAGCAGATAAAATTAACGAGGCCGCACTGCTCGCCATGGCGTAAACCCCATGACACTGTTCTTGAAAAAAACGCATAATACATTACCTAATAAGCCATTTATTGGGCTGCATCATACCACTTCGATCAAGTTAAAAACAGCACATTTTATGCTAGTATCTCACGGCTATACACAGGCTTCGCACCCAGATACCGCGTCAAAACCAAACGCATTAAGCGTTTAATCAAGAGCAAATCGGCGGCATCACTTAAGGTTTCATTATGAAATGCCTGCAAGACTGAACCTGAAAACACCATCGGCCCTTTTTCATCGGTACATTGTACAAATCCGCGTTCAGGAACATAACGATAAAAACACGTCGCACAAATCTCACTACCGCGGGTGACATCGTGCGTCAGCGGGATGCCATACCCCAACTCACTTAATACCCATTTTTCAAAATAGCGCAATTGCGGTTCAATCACAGCACCTTGTTCTAAAACATTGAGCGTGGCTTGGTAGTATTCATAAATTTTAGGGTAAGGATCTTCGTGTCTTAGCAAACGCATCAGCAATTCATTCAGATAAAAACCGCACAATAAAGCCGTACCATTCAGCTCGTAAAACAAACCACTGAATTCGACATTCCCCATATTTTTAAGATCAGAACGCCCTGACCACGAAACCAATAAAGGCGAAAACAATTGCAATTTACCCTGGTAACGCGACCGCGGCCCCCGTGCACTGCGCGCCACCACTCCAATGCGACCGTAACGCATCGTAAACAATTCCACAATTAAACTGCTGTTACGGTAAGCACGACTGTGTAGTACAAAAGCCGGTTCCAAATCAACGCGATTAGTCATCCTTGTAGCCTAATTGATTTAATGCACGTTCGTCATCAGACCAATTACTCTTTACCTTAACCCATGTTTGTAAAAAAACTTTATTTTCAAAATACGTTTCCATATCCAAGCGTGCTCTGGTGCTGATTTTTTTCAACATCTCGCCATCTTTACCAATAACAATCGCCTTTTGACCTGCTTTTTCAACCCAAATAATAGCGGCTATCTTGATGACTTTTTTGGTTTCCTCAAATGCTTCAATGGTCACGGTCAAATCATACGGTACTTCTTGCCCTAAAAAGCGCATCAATTTTTCACGCACAATTTCAGACGCTATAAAACGATCGCTGCGATCCGTAAATTGTTCGGGATCGTAATAATGCATGTCGTCTTTTAAGTTATCGATAATACAAGATTGCAAGACTTCTATTTGATCTTGCTTCAACGCTGAAATAGGCACAATCGCTTTGTAATCATATTCCTTTTGCCGCGCCTCTATAAACGGTAATAATAATTCGCGTTGCTTAATCAAATCGATTTTATTAATCACTAAAATAGCCGGTAATTGTGTTGCTTGTAATTTTTCCAATACAAACCGATCTTCAGCAGTCCAGGTAGTACCCGATACTAAAAATAATACCACATCGACTTCAGCTAATGTCTTTAGTGCTGCACGATTCATGTAGCGATTTAAAGCACCCTTCTCACCTAAATGCAAACCCGGTGTATCCAAAAACACTAATTGAACATCACCTAAGGTTTTAATACCCATAATGCGATGTCGTGTTGTTTGTGGTTTTTTCGAGGTAATACTCAATTTTTTACCTAAAAAACAATTCAGCAATGTTGATTTGCCGACATTCGGCCGACCAATTAAAGCACTATATCCAAACTTCACATGCCTCTCCCCTGACCTAATAAATCAAATAATTCCTTGGCAGCGAGCTGCTCTGCTTTGCGGCGATTGGTGCTTTCGCCATGTCCTTCAGATGCAATACCTTGGACACGGCACGTCACATGAAACGTTTGCTCATGCGCAAGACCCGTGACAGTGGAATCATAATGCGGTAATGGCAAATGCCGTGCTTGCGTCCATTCTTGTAATGCTGACTTAGGATCTTTTTCAAGTTTGGCATTTTTAAGATCATCTAAACGACTTTCATGAAACAGATCGATCACATAACGCTGCGCTTGCTGCATGCCGCCATCTAAATAAACCGCACCAATGATCGCTTCCAGTGTATCCGCTAAAATGGAATCACGGTCTTGTCCACCGCTACTCATTTCACCCTGACCTAAGAGTAAATGTGGCCCCAATCCCAATCCACGCGCAATATCTGCTAACATATCCCCATTAACTAACCCTGCGCGTACGCGGCTTAACTCACCTTCACTTAACTCGGCATAGCGCTGATACAACAGATCGGACATCACAAAATTCAATACGGAATCACCTAAAAATTCGAGCCGCTCATTATTATCTTTTTCCACGCTACGGTGTGTCAGCGCGCGCTTTAATAACCGCTCATCTTTGAAGGTGTACCCTAATTTTTTTTGCAATATCACAAAATCAGGCATCCGTGTTACTCTGCGCTGATGGTGTAGTCCTCATAGGTTTATGTTGCGGCAACAAACTCGTTCCTATGCGATCCCAGCGTAGGCGATGGTGCACAGGATCCCAACTCATCCACACACCAAATGCCTGGCCAATAATGTAATTTTCAGGAACCGCACCGAAATAACGACTGTCAGCACTGTTATCACGGTTATCACCCATCATAAAATACATACCTTTTGGCACAGTATACGAAAAATCGCCCTGCGCATCGCTTTGCATATCAAAACCACCGTCGGTACTACCAGGACGCTGAAAGATATTATGCCAGACGCCATCTAAATTTTCTTGATACACATCCACAGGCGCGGTTTGACCTGGTCCATCGCCGTAATCAAAATCATGTCCGACCAAATGCTGTGGCTGTTTTTTGCCATTGATATAGAGCACCTTATTTTTATATTCAATGCGATCGCCCGGCTCGCCAATTAAACGTTTTACGTAAATAACTTTTGGATCAGGTGGGTAATGAAATAACACAATATCACCACGTTTTGGCTCACCCGTTGCAATCATTTTGTAGTTACCTATCGGAAATTTTACTCCATACGCAAATTGATTCACGGCAATAAAATCGCCTGGCATGACCGTCGGCTCCAGTGAACCAGTCGGCACTTTATACGGTTGCACCAAGAACGAGCGGATCACCCACACAAGCAATAATACAGGAAAAAATGAGCGGCAATACTCAATCAAGAGTGGATCTTTATGTCCCTTGCTCTGACGTTTGCGTCGACAAAATAATAAATCAAGTAAGGCAATCACACCGGTTGCCGCCACCGCAATGGTTAAACCAAAAGCAAAATCCATGTAATACATCAGCAGTCCAATCGCTGCAATTAATGCCCAAAGAAGAATTATATTTAATGTTTTCATTCACACTCCTTAAAAAAGCAATTACAAAGGAATTGCATTAATCATTATCCACACGTAGAACCGCCAAAAACGCTTCCTGCGGTATCGATACTCGACCCACTTGCTTCATGCGTTTTTTACCCGCCTTTTGTTTTTCGAGTAATTTACGCTTGCGCGACACATCCCCACCATAACATTTGGCTGTCACGTTTTTACGTAATGCTTTGACTGTCGTGCGCGCAATAATCTTACCACCAATAGCGGCTTGAATCGCTACATCATACATCTGCCGTGGAATCAGCTCTTTTAAGAATTCTGTGACCTGACGCCCACGCTGCATCGACAACTCACGATGCGCAATCAACGCTAACGCATCCACACGCTCTTCATTGATTAAGATATCCAATTTAACTAGATCCGCTGCTTGAAAATTTACAAAGCTATAATCCAATGATGCAAAACCACGACTGACTGATTTCAACCGATCAAAGAAATCCAATACCACATCGCTCATGGGTAACTTATACGTTAGTGATACTTGATTGCTTGTGTAGTGTAAGCGTGTTTGTACGCCACGGCGCTCTACACATAAGGTAATCACCTGCCCCACATAGTCAGGCGGTACTAAAATATTTGCCTCAACCATCGGTTCGCGAATTTCATCGATGAAATTTGGCTCAGGCAATTGACTGGGGTTATCGATATAAATTGTCTCACCCTTACGCGTCAGCACTTCATACACCACGGTCGGCGCTGTGGTAATTAAATCCAGATTGTATTCACGCTCTAAGCGTTCCTGAATAATTTCCATATGCAGCATACCTAAAAAGCCACAGCGAAAACCAAAACCCAGTGCTGTCGAGGATTCTGGCTCATAAAATAATGATGCGTCGTTAAGTGAGAGCTTGGCTAACGCCTCACGAAAGGCTTCAAAATCATCTGAGCTGACAGGAAACACACCCGCATAGACCTGCGGTTTGACTTTTTTAAATCCCGGCAAGGATTGCGTTGCACCATGCTTGGCATGTGTAATGGTGTCACCCACCGGTGCACCCGTGAGTTCTTTAATGCTCGCTACCACAAAACCCACTTCGCCTACGGATAATTGAGCCAGCGCTTCGCGCTTGGGTGTAAAGACACCCACTTGATCCACTTGATGCTCACGTGCTGTCGACATGATTTTAATTTTATCGTGCACCTTCAATGTGCCTTGCATAATACGCACCAAGGACACCACACCTAAATAACTGTCGAACCACGAATCAATGATCAGCGCTTGCAATGGCGCTGCCGCATCACCCTGGGGTGCTGGAATTTTCTGAATGAGCTCTTCTAATAATGTATCGATACCCAATCCCGACTTAGCACTCACTTCAACCGCTGCGACCGCATCAATGCCAATCACATCTTCAATTTCTTGCTTCACTTTATCTGGATCGGCTTGAGGTAAGTCGATTTTGTTCAGGACAGGCAACACTTCGAGCCCCTGCTCGATCGCTGTATAACATGTAGCCACTGTCTGCGCTTCGACACCTTGAGCGGCATCCACCACGAGCAACGCCCCCTCACAGGCTGCCAGTGAGCGAGACACTTCGTAAGCAAAATCCACATGCCCAGGCGTATCAATAAAGTTGAGCTGGTAGGTTTTACCATCACGCGCTTTGTAGTACAAAGTCACGCTCTGAGCTTTAATGGTAATGCCACGCTCGCGCTCAATATCCATTGAATCAAGAACTTGCGATTTCATTTCGCGGTCTGTCAACCCGCCGCATACTTGAATAAAGCGATCCGCCAAAGTCGACTTGCCATGATCAATATGAGCAATAATGGAGAAATTGCGTATTTGTTCTAAAGGTACTAATTCAGTTAATGCTGTCACAATAATCCACGGGAAGTAAAAATCCAAAACGCAGAGTCTACCAAATTGAAAGCGCGCTGTCGCTCAGAAATCCAACCCCAAACAATTGTCACCGGGAATCACAACATGGCACGAAGAAATGTATAAAAATGCATGAGGATTAGTGACTAGTCAACAATCTGCGCATCGAGCTCCCTCGTCTCACCTGATGACTCCATCAATCAAGACAGCAGAAGATGCTATTTCTCAACCATGCCCCATCCTTTTACTCTTTTCCGCAATAGTTTTTTGCCTATCCGACCCGTCCATTGCCTAATCCACTTGAACACACTCTTTTATGCGCTGATTGATTTGGACGAGATGAACAAAAAAGACTATCGCTATCGCTGATTGCCTTGTTTTTAACACAATGTCCTGCGATTTATTCATCTGTACAAAG
>CAZFAA010000006.1:0-26577 GCA_964516605.1 uncultured Coxiella sp.
GTGAAGTGAGTTCTGCAAACGATCAACTAGTAAAAGATATGTTAAGTGAGTTAGCTGATGGCTGATAGTATAACTATAGCCAGGCCCTATGCGCGAGCCTTGTTTAGTGAAGCAACTGATCATGCTACGTTTGATGTATGGCATAAAAGCATAGAGGCGTTTGCTGATATTGTAGACTATTTATCCGAGCAGCAAATTATTGGCGATCCACGTGTTTCAAATCAGCAGCTGCTGCAGCTTTGTTTTGATTTGATTAAGCAGGTAACACAAGCTCCGTCCGAATTTGAGGAAAGCCTGAAAAGATTCATCGAATTGATTTTAGTTGAAGGGCGTCTTGCTGTTATCCCTGATATTGCCGTGCTGTATCACAAATTGCTTATGGAACACGGCCATATGGTGGAGGTGGATGTTACGTCTGCTATGCCGCTGACTGATCAAGAAAAAAAAGAATTGATACAATCACTTGAAAAACGCTTTAATTCGAAAGTAACAACACGCTATTTTGAAGACCCCTCTCTAATCGGTGGTTTGATTGTCAAGTCGAACGGTTGGGTTTTTGATGGGACTATTCTAAGTCAGCTAAACAGTTTAGCGAAGAGGATTATATGACAACACAATTACATGCATCTGAAATCAGTGACCTCATTAAAAAACGCATCGCCGATTTTAAAGTGCAGTCGCAAGTGCGCACAGAGGGCGTTATTGTTAACGTGAAAGATGGTATCGTGCGTATTTTTGGTTTGAACGATGTGATGGCCGGTGAAATGATAGAGTTTCCTGACGACACATTTGGTTTGGCACTGAACCTTGAGCGCGATTCTGTGGGTGTTGTTGTGCTAGGTCCTTATCAACATTTAAAAGAAGGTATGACGGCGCGCTGTACGGGCAAGATTTTAGAAGTACCGGTTGGTTATGAGTTGTTGGGGCGCGTGGTGAATTCACTGGGTGTGCCTATTGATGGCTTGGGTGATCTGGGTACGACAGAGCTATCGCCGATTGAAAAAATTGCGCCGGGTGTTATTGATCGCCAATCAGTGGACCAGCCTATGCCAACAGGTATTAAATCATTGGATGCGATGGTTCCGATTGGTCGCGGCCAGCGTGAATTAATTATTGGTGACCGCCAAACTGGTAAAACCGCTATTGCGATTGATACGATTATCAATCAAAAAGATACTGGAATTAAGTGTATTTACGTGGCAATAGGTCAGAAGTCTTCTTTTGTTGCATCAGTTGTTCGTAAGTTACAAGAGCACGATGCGTTAAAGCATACTATTATTGTCTGCGCTTCTGCGGCGGAGGCAGCATCGTTGCAATATATTGCGCCGTATTCAGGTTGTGCGATGGGTGAGTTTTTCCGTGATCGCGGTGAGGACGCTTTAATTGTTTATGATGATTTAACGAAGCAGGCATGGGCTTACCGCCAAATTTCTCTATTGCTGCGTCGCCCTCCGGGTCGTGAAGCGTATCCAGGCGATGTATTTTACTTGCATTCGCGCTTATTAGAGCGAGCATCACGCGTTAATGCAGATTATGTTGAGCGCGCTACAGGCGGCGCAGTGAAGGGCAAAACAGGCTCATTAACAGCGCTCCCCGTTATTGAAACACAAGCCGGAGACGTGTCTGCCTTTATTCCAACAAACGTAATTTCTATTACCGATGGACAAATATTTTTAGATGTGGATATGTTCAACTCGGATATTCGTCCTGCTATTAATACTGGTTTGTCTGTATCGCGTGTAGGCGGCGCGGCACAAACTAAAATTATCAAAAAGCTCGCCGGTGGTTTGCGTATTGCGGCGGCGCAATTTCGTGAGTTGGAGGCGTTTTCACAGTTTGCCTCGGACCTGGACGATGCAACACGCAAGCAATTAGAGCGTGGACAGCGTATTTATGAAATGTTAAAGCAAGCGCAGTATCAGCCACTGTCTGTAGCGGAGATCGCATATTCTTGGTATATGGTTGATCGTGGTTTCGTTGATGATGTGCCGGTGGATCGCGTGATCGATTTTGCAACAGCATTTTTAAGTTGGATGAACGATCAACATAAATCTGATTTAGATGGCATCAATGCCAACCCCACATTAGATCAACCAACCGATGATGCAATGAAGAAGCGTCTGGATGAATTTAAAAAGACACAATCCTACTAGGCGGAATGATAAGACATGGGCTCGACAAGAGAAATACGTGAAAAAATTTCGAGTGTTAAAAGCACACAGAAAATTACGAGCGCAATGGAATTGGTTGCTGCCAGTAAGATGCGTCGTGCACAAGAGCGTATGGCAGCATCGAAGCCTTATGCTGCGGAAATGCGTCGAGTTATTAGCCATGTGGCGACAGCGCACAGTGAGTTTCAGCATCCGTATTTAGCACGCCGGGACGAAGTTAAGCGTATTGGCTATATCGTTGTATCAACGGATCGAGGCTTGTGTGGCGGGTTAAACGTGAATTTATTTCGCAAATTACTTGTTTCGATGAGGGAGTGGGATGGTAATGGAATCGGAAATAATCTGTGCCTTATCGGCCGCAAATCCGAAGCTTTTTTCTCACATTTTGGCGGACATATTATGGCGTCTGCTGCACATTTGGGCGACAAACCCTCCTTAACCGAATTACTGGCGCCTGTAAAGGTGATGTTGGACGCATTTGATGAGGGCAAAATAGATCGTTTGTATTTAGCCCACAATGAGTTTGTTAATACGATGACGCAGCGCCCCGTGCTGCGTGAATTATTGCCATTGCAAGCAGAGTCGCAAGATGAGGCGCAGCCGTATCATTGGGATTATATTTATGAACCCGATAATGCGCGTGAATTATTAACGCTGCTGCTGAGACGTTATATTGAATCACAGGTATATCAGGCCGTGATTGAAAATATTGCGTGCGAGCAAAGTGCGCGTATGGTTGCCATGAAGAGTGCAACAGATAACGCAAGCGATATTATTAGAGAATTGAAATTGATTTATAACAAAGAGCGGCAAGCCAGCATTACGCAAGAAATTGCAGAAATATGTGCGGGCGCAGCGGCTATAGAATGATGAGGATGCTTATATGAGCGCAGCAACAACATTCGGTACGGTCACAGAAGTCATTGGGGCTGTCGTTGACGTTGAATTCAGCAACAATAATGTACCTAATATTTATGATGCTATTCGTATTGATGCGCATCAGCTGACCTTGGAAGTACAACAACAGTTAGGTGATGGTGTTGTGCGTGCGATTGCTATGGGGTCGACAGACGGTCTACGTCGTGGGGTCAAAGTGCATAACACGGGCGCGCCGATTCAAGTTCCAGTAGGTAAAGCAACGCTTGGGCGCATCATGAATGTATTGGGTGAACCTATCGATAATAAAGGGCCGATTGAGACAGAGGCACGTGCTTCGATTCACCGCGCACCACCTTCTTACGCGGACCAAGCGGCCAGCACAGCGCTATTGCAAACTGGAATCAAGGTAATTGATTTACTGTGTCCTGTTGCTAAGGGCGGTAAAGTGGGTTTGTTTGGAGGAGCGGGTGTTGGTAAGACAGTTAATATGATGGAACTCATTCGCAATATTGCTGTTGAGCACAGCGGCTACTCTGTATTTGCGGGGGTGGGTGAGCGTACGCGTGAAGGTAACGACTTCTATCATGAAATGATGGAATCGAACGTCTTGGATAAAGTGGCGCTGGTTTACGGACAGATGAACGAGCCACCAGGCAACCGTTTGCGTGTTGCGCTATCGGGCTTGACGATGGCAGAAAATTTCCGTGATGAAGGCCGTGATGTGTTGATGTTTATCGATAATATTTACCGTTATACATTGGCTGGTGTGGAAGTGTCTGCATTGCTAGGACGTATGCCATCGGCTGTGGGTTATCAACCGACATTAGCTGAAGAAATGGGTATATTACAAGAGCGTATTACGTCAACAAAGACGGGCTCCATTACATCAGTTCAAGCAGTATATGTACCAGCGGATGACTTAACCGATCCTTCGCCTGCAACAACGTTTGCGCATTTGGATTCAACGATTGTGTTGTCGCGTTCGATTGCCGAAAAAGGTATTTACCCTGCGATTGATCCACTGGATTCGTCATCACGTCAGTTAGATCCATTAATTGTTGGCGAAGAGCATTACCATGTTGCGCAATCAGTTAAATCGATTTTACAACGTTACAAAGAACTTAAAGATATTATTGCGATTTTAGGTATGGATGAGCTATCTGAAGAAGATAAGACGACAGTACGCCGTGCACGTAAGATTGAGCGCTTTATGTCGCAACCATTTTTCGTAGCGGAAATATTTACTGGTGCTCCTGGAAAATACGTTTCTCTGGAAGACACGATTCGCAGCTTTAAAGGTATTATTAACGGTGATTATGATCACCTACCTGAACAAGCATTTTATATGGTCGGTAGTATTGAAGAAGCGGTTGAGCGCGCCAAGTCATTATAAACGAGGGTAGAAACAGTGGCACAATCGATGAAGACCATGAAGCTTAATATTGTGAGTGCTGAACTGTCTTTGTTTTCGGGGATGGTGCAGCGTGTTGAGGTGACCGGTGGTATGGGCGAACTTGGAATTCATCCCGGGCATACACCGTTACTGACGTCACTAAAACCCGGACAAATTTACGCTATTTTAGAAGATGGAAGCGAAGAAGCTTTTTATATGTCTGGTGGTATGCTGGAAGTCCAGCCTTCGGTTGTGACGGTTCTTGCTGATGTGGCGCAACGTGCGGCGGACTTGGATGAGGCAGCAGCTTTGGCTGCAAAAGAGCGTGCGGAGCAGCTCATTGAAAGTAAAAAAGAGCGTGTTGATTACGCGCAAGCTATGATTGAATTGGCCAATGCTATCGCGCAGCTTCGAGCGATTCAGTACATTAGGGATAGCAAAAAGCGTTAAAAGGGAGTTAAACCATGGGCCTTCATGTAGTAATCCTTGCGGCAGGAAGTGGAAAGCGCATGGCATCTTCGATGCCAAAAGTATTGCACCGCATAGGCGGCTTGTCCATGTTAGAGCACGTCGTGAATACAGCGCAGTTGCTGGAGCCGGATAGAATTCATGTTATCTATGGAAATGGCGGCGACTTAGTTCCAAAGACATTGTCACACCTTAAAGTGAATTGGGTGCATCAAGATCAGCAGCTTGGAACAGGGCATGCTGTTTCAAAAGCCTTACCGCACACAGACTCCAAAGATCATATTTTAGTTCTTTACGGCGATGTGCCGTTAATTTCCGTGCGCACGTTACGCCAGCTTATTCAAGATACACCAAACAATGGCTTGGGTTTGGTTGTAACTGAGTTGGATGATCCATCGGGATTTGGGCGTATTATTCGCAATGACATGGGTAATATCATTGCGATCATTGAGCATAAAGATGCAACAGTCATGCAGCGTAAAATTCGCGAAATTAACACGGGTATTTTAACCACTACAGCGCATCACTTGAAAACATGGTTACCGCTTTTAAAAAACAAAAATAAACAAAAAGAATATTACTTAACAGATATCGTGGCGTTAGCGGTTAGCAAGGGCACACCAGTTGGCGGCGTGATGGCGTATTGTCATGAAGAAGTGCAGGGCGTGAATGATCGCTGGCAACAAGCGATCTTAGAGCGTTATTATCAGCGTACGCAAGCACAAAAGTTAGCGTACTCTGGTGTGACTTTGGTTGATCCGCAACGCCTGGATGTGCGCGGTAATATAAAAGTAGGCACGGATACCACGATTGATATTAATGTTATTTTAGAAGGTAACGTTGAGATTGGTAATAATTGTTATATCGGTCCTAATGTAATTCTTAAGGATGCGACAGTTAGCAATAACGTGAGTATTTTTGCGCATTCGGTGATCGAGGGTGCAAAAATAGGTAAGCACTGTCAGGTAGGTCCGTTTGCACGGCTGCGCCCTGGTGCTGTATTAATGGAGAAATCCAAAGTAGGAAACTTTACAGAAGTGAAGCAATCTACAATTGGCGAAGGCAGCAAAGTAAATCATTTAAGCTATATTGGCGATGCGACGATTGGCGCAGATGTTAATATTGGAGCGGGCACGATCACGTGTAATTACGATGGCGTAAACAAATGGCCGACTACTATAGAGGATGGCGCTTTTGTGGGGTCTAACTCCAGTTTAATTGCTCCTGTAAAAATAGGTAAAAATGCGGTGATTGGTTCTGGATCAATTGTTGCTAAAGATGCGCCAGCGGATCAGTTGACATTAACACAGCGGTTAGAGCATCGTTCTTTAAGAAGCTGGAAGAGCCGCAAACAAAAAGAAGTCAAAAAAAATCGGGAATCGAGAATTGGTCACCAAGAATCGTAACCTGTAAACCTAGGTTAAAGCAGTTGCCAGGTCTGCTGCCCTCTCACTAAGTTGACACCATTGACAATGTTAGCCCCAACAAACAGCCTGGCACGCCAAGAGGGGTTGCCCCCGTAATCCTTAGCGACGCGAACCGCTTAAGCGTAATAAACTTAAGAAAAGGTTGATGAAATCAAGATACAATGTGAGTGCGCCGCTGACTGCTAGCGCTGAAGCGCCTGCAGTGGTACCACCATTTTGCATTTGATAGACATACATATTTTTAATTTTTTGCGTATCCCAAGCTGTTAGGCCTGAAAAAACGATAATACCAATAACAGATAGTGTTAGTTGCATAGTATCGCCGCGCAGTGATGGGATGAACAGTGACAGGAGCATGACACCAATCATGCCGAATAATCCCATGATACAGAATGTGCCAATAGCACTTAAATCACGCTTGGTTACGCGGCCATAAAAACTCAAACCGCAAAAACCTACAGCCGTTGATAAAAATGCTACAGCGATACTTTGATTGGTGTAGACCATCGCGATTACACTGAGTGTTACACCAGAGAGCACTGTGTAGATAAGGTAAATTAACGTGTTAATGCCAGGATTTTGTTTGCGCGCAAGAAATGAGAATACAATCACAGCCATAACTTGGGCGATGATCAGTCCCATGTAAATGCCTCCGGAGACAATTGTTTTAAATAAAGCTGGGTGTGATGCAATGTAATAAGCGCTTGCTGCAGAAACTCCAAGCCCCCCCATCATCCATAAATAAACACGATTCATAAAAGTGCTAATAGAATTGCTTGAAGCGATAGGGCGTTGTGATGTAATAGTAGGTGTGGTCACGATTAGTACCTCTTAATTTTTAGCAAGTGAATTAATAGACACGGGCGCGTGGCTATTCTCATTAAATCCTTTTAGCTTAGCGAGCGCTTTTTGTGCGTTAAGTTTTTCAGTTGTATTGTCCGCCAAAGTTATGGGGGATGTGTCAGTCGACAGTGCTTTTTGGAAAAATCGTAATGCTTCTGCATAATGCTTTTTGTAATCGTAGAAAGTACCAACATTATTGATTGCAGCGGTATTTCCTGAATTATAAATTTCTTCTGCTATAGGGGCTGCTTTATCAAATTCATCGTTATCAATATAAAATTTTACGACAGTCAGTTTGGGCTGTAAAAATCCAAAATTAGCCATAGTTTTCACGACGATATTAGGCTCAGCATGCATATTGGTTGCTAAAGCAGATGATGTTGTAGCGGCATCAGGCGCTTCGGTTGAGGTAAGTAGGGCTATTTTAGGGTGCAATAGGCTGTAAAAGAATGCGATAACAATAACAAGTGGGTAGAGAAATAATCGGATGCGTAGGCGTCTATTCATGGCTATTATCACCTTTTAAAAGTAGAAAGATTGGGCAACATCCTAGCAGAATTTAGTATAAAAAGCAAGCCACGCCTTCTATATAACTAATTGATATATATAGATTTTTAAGAAACCTCTGTTAAGGATTGGGAGAGGTCTGGTAATTTAAACGTCATATCAGAAAAGCCACCGGCCAAATTGCTCTGGTGTGTGCTGATGGTAAAAACGATGTCGTAACCTAAGTCTACAATTTTCTTGCGAGCCGCAATGTTATAGGAAGTACTGGACGATGGCGGATTGTCGTTAGGTTGCATAACAAGTCCGGCCCATCCTGTGTAGCCTGCTGCGATCAGATTTTTTTCCGTGATGTCGCGTGCGCGTTCGTGACGCTGACTGATAAAAAAGACAGAAACGCCATTATTTTTCGCAAAAATATACAGTGTGCGTGTGTAAGGTAGAGCAGAATGTTGGTCACAAGAGAGTGCGGTTCCATCCACATCGAATATCACAGCTAATGGTTTCGGGTTTGATAACCGTTTATATTCTGTTAAACGAAACTGCAGGTAATGCAATCCTTGTTGAGCAACGCCTGCAACTTCTTTGTTGTAGCGGTATAGATTGCCAGTATCCAGCATCGTTGCGTTGCTCACGACAGACAGCGTAAGTAAGCATGATAGCGTAATGCAATGAAATCCGTTCATTTGCGTCATTCCTATAGGGAATAGTCGCACCATATTGGTGAGCGCTATAGTGTACTACGATTGACGCCGCAGGTTCCATCGTTCCATACTGCCGTTCGTTCTTTTTAAGAGTAATAAGCAGGATAGTTTGTCATGAATCGAATTTATCAAAACACTCTTTTAACAGTGGGCAGTGTGTGCACGTTAGACAAGATGGCCAGCGGCCATGTGTTGCAGGCACTGCGTATGCGTATCGGCGATGAGTTGGTTGTGTTTAATGGGAGAGGCGGTGAGTATAGAGCCAGAATTAAAAGTGCTGCAAAAGCGGGAGCTGAAATAGAGCTGCTTCAGTTTAACGATGTGCAACGCGAGCCACCCGTGGCGGTGCATTTGGGGCAATGTTTATCACGCGGCGAACGCATGGACTATGCCATACAAAAATCAGTGGAAGTTGGGGTGGCTGAGATTACGCCGCTTTTTTCCAAGCGCAGTAATGTGAATTTGGCGACTGAGCGCGTTGCCAATCGGATGCGCCACTGGCAGCAGATTATCATTAGCGCTTGCGAGCAGTCGGGGCGCACGCTTTTGCCTGTGTTGCATGAGCCCGTGCCAATCGACCACTGGATTACTAAATTAAGGGGAAATAATTTCATTTGTGACTTCCAATCTGGTATTGATGACCGCTATAATCTTACCTCTGCTAATATTTTGATCGGCCCAGAAGGTGGCTTTGACCCGCTTGAAGTCGCATTAGCGCATCAGCATGGGTTCAAATCGTTTTATTTAGGCCCTCTTACGTTGCGTACTGAAACGGCGCCGGTGGTGGCGATTACAATGATGCAGGTTAAAGATAGCTTTTAAATTTAGTAAGTTAAGATTAAGGGGTTGAGGATGACAGGAACTACACAAGGACAGTCTGAGGCAGACGCATTGCCATTGCACACAGCAGTATTTATTGGGCCCGAGCCGCCACGCGCTCCACAAAGACAGTTAGCTCCACAAAGACAGTTAAAAGATCGCACGAAAAAGAGAAAATTTGTAAATGATCCCGAAGGTGAGGGTGTTGAGGGTGTTGATGAGGATGGACCAAGATTGAAGGGAAGACGACTTTCTTTTGAGCCGGAGAGGGGAACTACAAATATTGGTTGCAGACGCAACATGGGAGCAGGGTTATTTAGTACTCCTGGTTGTGCAGGCGAGTCACCACAACGTTTTTCCCTTATTAGAGGCAGTACACTTTAGTCAACACCAACATGGCGTACTATTAGTTATGTAATCGTACGCCACTGGTAAAAATTCGCAAAATACCTGTTAATTCTTAGTGTTGTTTGATGTGACTTAAGAATTTTTTAAGCTTACCCCAGTATACTCTCCTTCATCATAGGAGAAGTTTGATGAGTCGATCCTCAGTTCCAGCATTACACATACAGCAAGAAATTACTGAAGGAAAAAAGTTTGCGAAGCAAAGGGAGATGTTTAACCGGCTTTTGCGAGATTTATGTAATCTGCTAAAGCGGGCGGATTATGTAGAAAACGATCCAAGAGCTGTGCCATTGTTACGTCGCATGATAGCAATCCTTAAATCATGCCCTGATGAAGCGCAAATGGCGCGGCTTGCAGTAACTACACAGTCTTTGGAGGATCCTGAACTTAATATTTTGTGTTGTTGGCTGGGGCTTGAGCCTTTTTTAACAACTGAGCAGCTTAAAGACCCTCGTCCTCTTGGTGAGGCAACAAATGGTGATCCAGCGCCGGTAGAGCCAGTTGGTAAAATTTATTTTAAGCATACTTCTAAGCCAGCTCATTGGGATGCAGGTATAACCTCCGCGCCCAGTGGTATTATTCCAGCAAAGCCAGATGGCCATTGTGGCGCGCATTCGGTGGCTAATGTGTTGCGAGCGCACTCACAAAAAGACCCTCTGTTTTTGGAGATGTTGCAAATTCGCCGTGATGCGTTGGATATAGCGGAGCGACGTGAAGCATTACAAGGCTTGCAGGGGCGATTGTTTGAAGGTGTATCCACATTACCGCTTGAGGATACTTATAGGGCGTTGCTTTCAATCGCTGATGATTTAATTGCAGCAAATGAGCATGGTGATACTTATTTGCAAGAACATCTAGATGGTGGCGATAAACTGCGCCAACCGTCAAACGACAATTTGGGAAAATTAATCGATAAACTGTGTGTGCGCGCTAGTATCGACGCTGACCTTTATGCTTTATTACTGGAAAAATTAGCGATTTCTTTTACATCACCAGTAAGCGCTATGACAAGGCCAGGTATTGGAGTCTTTACAGAGGTTGATAATGCAGATGGTATAGAGCTACCAGCACCTCAAGTTGTACCTGTTTCAGCGCAAGCAAAATTTACAGTTAAATCGGGTTTTTAAGGTTTATTTAAGGTCGGGGTGGTAGTCTAGCCCCAATAAGTTCATTTATATAGGGGGCGATATGGCTCTGTCAATAGAAAATTTTTGGAATGCATTAAAAAGAGAATTTGATGCGGATCGTATTACAAGTGCGCATCAACAAGCAATAACAAGCATGCTTGATGTTTTGAGTAGCGGCGGAACTTCATTGGAGAAGCTCGTTGCTTTGAATGGGTTGAATGTCAACGATGTTTTTGATCCTATTGTTGATTTGTTTTCCGATGAAGAGAGAGCGGAGTTTGCTGCAACACGTAACTCTGCTGTTCCAGCGTCTACTTCTTCCAACGGGGTGTTTAGTAGAGTATCTTGGCTTCTGTCAGGATGGAATAGCAATCCTGAAGGTGTTAATAACGGTGATCCAAGGTTTCCTCGCATTACGGTAACAACATCAGATGAAAATCTGGATAGAAAGGTGGAGCTGCTGCGCAAACTTTTACAACAGATACAAGAAGATTTGGGTGAACAAAAGAAACAGCAGCAAAAGAAAGTAGAGTTGATGAATACAAAGGTGAGCTTTCCTGTTGAACCAGCAAAAGTTATGGAGTTTTTTAAGAAATTACCGAGTCATGATGATCGATTAAAACCGCAAGGTGAGCCAAAACAGGATGGTAAAACTGTGCAAGCAGAGTTTGCTGTGTGTGATAGCGACAAGAAAGATACGGGCCGAAAGGTGGGTGTGAAGCATTCGGTGCAAGAGAATGGCACAACATCAACGGCAACAGTGGCAATAAGCGGTGCAATGGATGATGTAGTGAGTGCATTAGTTGCGTCAGTTAAGGCACAGTATATGGAAAGTGGTCGAAAACCATTTACGTTTGAGCTTAGCTCTGTGACGGTTGCTGCTTACAATGGCTCATCTTTAACTCCAGACCAGTCCAAAGAGTTTAATGCCTCATTAAAGCGCGCACTTGAATTCGCAATGGGTACAGACTGTCATGTTGTTGAGGTCGCGCCAGTGCAGCTTAATGTTACAGCTACAGTTAAAGCAGCGCCACCGGTGGCGGCTACAGCAGCTCCTAGTGCTGCTACTGACTACACGCCTATGCAGGGAGTTAACCAGCCACCTTCTGAGCCTCTATATGAAAACGATATTGATGATGCTGGGAGTGTTAATGGAGATGCTGCTGCTGCCGCTGCTGCTGATGCTGCCGCCGCTGCTGCTGCTGCTGCCGCTGCTGCTGCTGCTGCCGCTGCTGCTGCTGCCCCTGCCGCTGCCCCTGCCCCTGCCCCTGCCCCTGCCACCGCTGCTGTAGGCGCCACGATTATGGGGGAAGTTAACCAGCTACCTCGTGAGCCTATACATCAAGATGGGCTTGAAGTTGCCGCTGATGATGCTGATGCTAATCCACACGTCCCAAGTGCTATAAGTCTAGGTGCAGGCTAGGGCATCTCACCAAATTCTGTAATCATACCCCTCAATTACCAAAATCTCGTTGAGGGGGTTCGTTATTTGTGAGATATATCTCAACACCATGTAATCTTTAATTACAAAATTATAGGTTATCTTGTGCATCTAAATTGTTAGCACTTTATGCTAACATATTAATATTAATGTTTTTTCGACGCTTAATTTCTTTTTTTATCTGTGTACATTCTAAAGATTTTCTAAAACCCCCCTTGTTCCATTGCGACTGCGTGCTAAAGTGGTGCTCAGTTTAAGGAGAGCAATCAGGGACTAGCTAAAAGGACAGAGCATCAGGGATCGGTTGAGGTGTGGCTTAACCGGGACACAGACTAGGGATAGGCATTTTGGTAAGGAACACCAAGAAAGAGAGCGGGTAATACCGCTCTCTTTTTTTGTGTTGAATTAATATACCCATTACGCTTGAAGCCGCGAACAACATCTTGAATTTCAATTAAAACGCGGGTAATGAATCGCCAATATCAGTATTACGCGGTGGCGTATCAGTAAAAGCTAAATGATCGAGTATGTGGGGAATCGGCGTGATGGGGACACCGGCGATAGTGTGTTGGTTGGTTTGCTTGGGGTAGCAATGGCGTGAAAATGGCGCGATCAAATGCACTCCCGCATCCAGCAGTGTATCACCCAATGCACGAATCTCTTTTGCTATAAAAGCGCTGTTGGCTAGTGTACGCACGTCATGTTCATCCCAAGATAATGGTTGGTAATGGCGTCCAGCTAGGGTATGCCACATTACTTCAACAGCAGCTTGTGTTGCTAAGACAGCATCAGTGGCGCGGTGCGCTACCATGCGCTTGTGTGCGCGTGCGCTGTGTGAATGAAATGCCGGATGCGTGTCTTGTTGCAATTGTGATGCACTGATATTCGGGGTGCGATTATTCAATAAGTTAATGATTTGAGCTAGGCCACCATGAGGCGCTGTCGAATAGCTTTGATTCAAGGTTTTTGTGAGTGGTTCGATCAGGCGTTGAATCAAGGTATTTTCTTCTGCTGCTCTATTTAACCGCGCGTGAGCGAATTGCTGGCCCTTATCTAATGACGCAACAATGTGTTCTAGAATGGTTTTCATTTGAGTATACTGTTGTGCTTTAGTGACGCAATCTTCTGCTGGTGGTGTATCCGAAATCTCATACCAGTCGGGCAACACAATATTTTTATCCGCCAAATCCAGTGGCTTGATTGTTGGTTTGTTGCGGCGCAATTGGGCGATAAAAGCAAGATTGCATAGCAACGCTTTGAGAAAAGGTAAGCGCTGTGTTGGGCTGAGTAAGGATATGTTAACCATGGGTGGCTCCCTCCGATGGGTTATTTTGTGCTTACTTTATACTATGTTTCATTAGGACAAAACAGTAAATTTTAAAAAGATATCATAATATCTATCTCGTACAGATTAGGCTATGACGCAGATCACAAAAGGATTTCATAATGTACATTAAAGAATCGGAGCTTATTTTTAACCCAGACGGCAGTATTTACCATCTTAATTTACACCCGCATGAGTTGGCAGAGCGTGTGATTTTGGTCGGTGATCCTGATCGCGTAGGGCAGGTGAGTTGCTATTTTGAGCGCGTGGATGTGCGTAAGCAGCGGCGTGAATTTGTTACTCACACGGGCGAACTGCATGGGCAGCGTATCAGTGTGGTGTCCACCGGAATTGGTGTGGGCAGTATTGATATTGTGATGAATGAACTGGATGCCCTAGTCAATATTGATTTCAAAACCCGTCAACCTAAAGCACAGTTGACGCAGCTGCAGTTGCTGCGCATGGGTACTTGTGGTGCTTTGCAAGAATCTGTGGCGTTGCATGATTTAATTTATTCTGAGTATGCGTTAGCTTTTGATGGGTTGTTGAGTTTTTATGATGATCCACGTGATGCAGATGAGCAGGCGGTGTTTGAGGCGCTCATGCAACATTTTGTGGATTTACCTGTCTTGCCTTGTGCGTATGTTGCTAAAGCCAGTTTGCCACTGCACCAGTATCGCGGCCATCGGGGTATGACGCTTACTTGCTCGGGTTTTTATGGGCCGCAGTGCCGGCGTGTACGTGCACCATTAATGACATACGATTTTTTTAAGTACGTGCAAAATTTTCGTTTTCAGAATTTACCCATTTTAAATTTTGAAATGGAAACGGCGGCCATTTTAGCCTTGGGCAATATGTTAGGGCATCGCTGTGCTTCGATGAGCGTGGTGGTAGCCAATCGTGTCACACAGCAGTTTTCAGATAATGTTGGTAATGCGGTGATGCACATGATCGATAGCCTGATTACCGATCCAACTCTTTTTAATTGAGTAACCGCTCCAACAATTGACTAGCACCGAGGCGCACATTATGGGGATGCACCCATTCAGACCCCATGTAACGGGTGATTAATTCTAAATAATCGCGCGCTTGCTCTGGGCTGCGCACACCGCCTGAAATTTTAATACCAGGTGCATTTTCAATCGTCGATAACGTTTGCAGTATCGTTTCTACAGCAGGCAGTGATGCGCCGTGTTCTAGTTTACCCGTTGATGTTTTAACAAAGTCTGCGCCTATTGCCGCGACGATCGATGTGGCTTGATGAATTAAATGTGGCGTTAATGCGCCGCTTTCAATAATGACTTTGAGTGTATGGCCGAGTGTGGCATCGCGACAAGCGGTGAGAAACTCACTGACATAATGTGTTTGACCTTGCATTAATTGCGTATATGGCATCACCACATCAATTTCTCGTGCGCCCGCGGCAATGCTGTTTTTAATGTGTGCGAGCGTGGTATCGAGCGGTTCATTGCCTGTTGGAAAATTAGCGACGGTGGCAATGGGAATGGAGGTGTTGTGTAATGCTTTTTTGGCGGCATCAATAAATTGCGCGTACACACAAACCGCTGCAACTGGGCCGAGCGGTGTGACAGCTTGCTGACAAAAAGCACTGACGTGCTCTGCTTGATCGTCTTCTTGCAGCCGCGTCAAATCGATGAGGGCAATGATTTCAGTATGGGTCATGATGCTCTCCTAGAGATTCTAATCAAAAAGGTATGTGAATTTTCATGAAAAATGGAGTTACAGTTCCCATTTTATAGAGCGAGTTGTTCTATAAACCGCGTGATCAGCGTGATCATTTTTTCAGAAGCGATTTGTGCGCCCTGTAGGGTTATGGTGTGATTCAAGGCCTCTGGGTGCATGCCTGCTGCTAAATTTGTAATTGCTGCGAGTGCGGCGACTTTTAAGCCACAATGACGCGCTATAATCACATCGGCCACAGTGGACATGCCAACAAGATCAGCGCCCAAAATGCGGTAAGCACGAATTTCGGCGGGTGTTTCAAACGCAGGTCCAAGCACACCTACATACACACCTTCATGTAAGGTAATGTTTGCTGCACGCGCGACACGCTGTAATTGTTCGCGCAGTGTAGCGTCATAGGCATTTTCCATGCCAGGAAAGCGAGCCCCAAAGCGCTCATCATTCAATCCAACTAATGGATTATGACCCCGCATGTTAATGTGATCGGTAATGGAGACGATTTCACCCACACCGACTTCTTCGCGCAGTGAGCCAGAAGCATTTGTCAAAAGCAGTGTATCGCAACCTAATACTTTGAGACTGCGAATCAGTGTTTGCATTTTATAGTAGTCGATACCTTCGTAGTAATGCACACGACCTTGTAAGCAAGCAACAGGTACGCCACTTAAATAACCCAGATGCAATATTCCATTATGCCCCTCGACGGATGAGACAGGAAATCCTTGTATGTCAGCATAATTAATACGAGTAGAGTCCGTCAGTTGCTCAGCGATCATGCCAAGACCAGACCCTAAAATGAGCCCAACTTTTGGTTTAAAGCCGGGCTTTAGGCGATCACATAACGTTGCGGTGAGTAAGGCCTCGTGGGTCATGCACCACCGGACTGTTTTTCGCGAATTTCAGAGTATGTTTTGCAGTCAATACACTTTGTTGCAGTAGGTCTCGCTTCCAGGCGACCCACGCCAATGTTCGCACCACCATCGTCACAGTATCCGTATTCCCCGGTTTCAATCATATCGAGTGCAGCTTCAATTTTTTTGATGAGTTTGCGTTCACGATCACGTGTTCTTAACTCTAAATTAAAGCCTTCTTCTTGTGCTGCACGATCGATAGGATCTGGGAATGATAAACCATCTTCTTGCATATGCCCCATGGTGCTGTCTACTTCTGACATCAGTTGATGCTTCCAGCGAATTAAAATCTTGCGAAAATGTTCACGTTGCTCATCATTCATGTATTGATCATCGTGTTCTTCTAGATCGATTGCATAGTGCATCACTTCCATGTCATCCATTGTAGTATCCAATGCCGTATCCTCCTTGACTATCGGTTGTTCCACTGCCATCGGTGGTGGATTAAGTTGTGGTTTCATTTTAGTCTTATTTTGTATTTTAGTCATACACATTTCTTTGTTTTTAGCGCTTTTCTGTTTTGTTGAGGGAGATGATTTGGTTTTTGCGGTTTTTTTAGCAACCACCGGATTCACTTTTTTTACTGTTGATACTGTTTTTTTGGCAGCAGCAGCTGCTTTTTTTGCTGGAGGTGCACTTACTTTTTTAGCCGCCACTTTTTTAACGGCTTTTTTGGCTACTTTTTTAATAGCACCTGCTTTTTTTGCTACGGGCTTTGCCTTTGCTTTCTTACTCGCCACCACTTTTTTAGCAGCAACTTTTTTAGCAGGTTTTGCTACTTTTTTTGTGGCGGCCTTAACCGATTTTTTTGCGGAGACTACTTTCTTAACCGCTTTTTTAGCTGGTTTTTTGATTTTTGGCATTATATTGTCCTCCACTCACGGGTTAAAGTGAGTCCGCCATTTTATCTGATGTTTGCGTATACGCAAACAACTTTGCACCTAAAAATAAAATCTTTTTAATTAAGAAAGTCCCATAACAATATTTAAAGAGACACAAGTGTACAAGCCATATGTTAAAAAAACATTACAGCATTATAGCCAATGCCCTTCAAACACAGTTACTGCAGGGCCCGTCATGTAAACAGGGTTGTCATCGCCAGACCACATGACGACAAGTTCGCCACCGGGTTGAATCACACTGACTTCACGTTCCAAAATACCAAGTTTGTTGCCATATACCATAGCGGCACAAGCGCCGCTGCCACACGCCAGTGTTTTGCCTACGCCACGTTCGAATACTTCAAGCAGAGCATGATAAGGTTGCGTTACTTGCAAAAACCCAACGTTCACACCTTTGGGAAATGTTTTGTGCTCAGAAATAGCTTTTCCAACCACCTCGATATCAACGTGATTCAGATCGTCGACACAAATCACTGCATGAGGATTGCCCATGCTGAGAATGCCCATGTGAATTTGTGCGCCATCAATAGTGATGTTGTAAATGAGCTGTTCGTTTTGCATGGTGCAGGGAATATCTTTTGGAGTGAATATCGGCGCCCCCATGTTCACTTTTACCATATCATTGTCTTCAATTTCAGCTTCCATCAAACCGCCTTTACACGCTAAGGTAATGCAGTTGCCATCCATGAGGTTGTGGTCTTGAATATAGCGTGCCATGCAGCGTAAGCCATTCCCACATTGCTCTGCTTCCGAGCCATCCGCGTTGAAAATGCGGTAGTAATATGCGGCGTCATTCTTTTTAGTGTTGGGTTCCAGTATCAGCAGTTGATCAAAGCCAATCCCATAACGACGATCAGACATAGCTTTGATATCTTTTGCTGATAAATTAAAAGATCCTTTAAGTGCGTTGAGCAACACAAAATCATTTCCTAAACCTTGCATTTTTGTAAAAGGGATGCTCATGTTGAGTTTCCAATTTTTGATTTGGGTACAGCAACCGTTGGGCGTGATGTAAACTCGTGTGTGCGGTAATAACCACCACCTTGTCCTGGCAGGAATAATTTACCTGATTGCCCGCAACCACAAAGCAAGGTGATAAGGCCAAGAAAAATTGGCAACTTAAGGTGAGTTATGATATTCATAGCGGCCAGAATGCGTAATTTTTATAATCAAGTCAAGAGGTGTTCCATGCAATTTGAATCCCCAGTCGTTTTAGGTGCACAGCAAAATCCGCAGGCCGCTGTGATTTGGTTACACGGATTGGGTGCGGATGGTTATGATTTTGAGCCTGTTGTGCCAGAGTTGCAGATCCCGCACAAGGAACGCGTACGTTTTATTTTTCCTCATGCAAATGTGCGTCCCGTCACGCTCAATGGTGGCCTGTCGTGCCGTGCTTGGTTTGATATTTATTCCCTCTCTAGGCTGGGCAATGAAGATCTTGATGGGATGAACGAAACGAATACCTATATTCATTCGCTGATCGAGCAGCAATTAGCAGATGGCGTGGCCAGTGAGCACATTATTTTAGTTGGTTTTTCCCAGGGTGGTGCAATGGCCTTATACAGTGGGCTAACTTATGATAAACCACTGGGCGGCATTATGGGGTTGTCAACGGTGTTAGCAGGTAGTTTTGTGTTAGACAAAAAACGCCATAGCGCTAATTTTAAGACACCTATTTTTTTGGCACATGGCCGGCAAGACACCGTGTTACCATTTGAGTTTGGCGAACGTTCACGCGATGCGTTACAACAGTTGGGGTACAACGTTGAATGGCATCCGTATGACATGGCACATACATTGTGTGCGCAAGAGCTTGTGGCTATGTCGCAATTTTTGCAGGATAAAATATAAGAATTAACGTCCTACGATCTAAGACACACATTCTCTGTTAGCCATTGCAATTGCTCTGGTGTGCCGATGTTATACCAATCACCGTGATGCTCTTCAGCGGTGATCGCTTGCAGAGGCAATATTTTATTAATGAAGGTCGGCAGTTCAAAATGCTCGCCAGCAGAATGATTGGTAAACACGGCTGGGTGCCAAACACTGAAGTTGGCGTAAGTCAGTTTGGGTGCATTATGTGTTAGAAAGCCATTGCTAATACCGTAGTCACCGCTGCTGTGAAAATCCGGATTACGCACCATCACCATGTGTGCTAGATGATCTGTTTTATTCAGTAATGTTTTGATCGGAAAATCACACCACACATCCGATGCCATCAGAATAAAATGATGACGACCGAGTAGCGGCAGTGCTTGCACGATGCCGCCGCCTGGACCCAGCGGTTCAGCGCCTTCTTCTGAATACTCAATGCGGACACCAAATTGATGGCCGTTACCAAGATAGCTTTTAATTTTGTCGCCATGGTAGGCAAGGTTAATGACAATTTCTGTAATGCCGGCTTGTGCTAGGCGTAAGATATTGTGTTCAATCAGCGTATGTTGACCTACTTTTAGGAGGGGTTTTGGTATGTGGGTGGTGAGGTGGCGCATACGTGTGCCGCGTCCTGCTGCCAGTATCATTGCTTTCATGTGTTAACCTCACACTGTCTTGTATGTGTCATTCCAATGAGCTTGTTTAGGAATTGCAATTCTGGATAGGGCTCAGTGGCTTGCTGGACGTAGTGTATCAAACGTGGAATGTACTGCAAATAGCCCGGCTTAGCATCGCGCAAATTTAAGCGCACAAATAACCCCAGACACTTTAAATGACGTTGCAGCCCTGTCCAATCAAACCATTTCAAAAATTGTTGCAAGCTACAATCAGTTAAAATGCCTTCTTTGCTTAAGCGTGTGTAATGATATTGCACCCATTCATGCACGCGAGAAATAGGCCAGTCGATGTAACAATCACGCAGAAGAGAAGCAAGATCATAAGTGATAGGGCCTATAACAGCATCTTGGAAATCCAGCAGGCCCAGTGTGTTATCATCCATGACCATGATGTTGCGCGAATGGTAGTCGCGGTGCACAACCACCTGCGGTTGCTCAAGCATGGTTTTAGTAATCAGATGCAGTTCGCGTTCTAATTCAGCCAGCTCATCATACCTTAAATCGTAATGACAGTGTTGTTGCAAATACCATGTCATAAACCAGCTGCATTCTTCGTAATAACTGCGCAGCGCATTGTTGTACGCTTTTAAGGTGTAGGTGGGTAGTTGTGTGTGTCTTTGAATAAGCCGCAATTGATCCAGACAGTGGCGATACCAGACATCGACATGCTGTTCATCTAATAGGGAATGTAATAAGCGGTCACCAAAATCGGATAACAGTAAAAATCCGTGTTCTAAATCCAAGGCGTAAATTGTGGGGGCGCGCACGCCGATATCGCGCAAATTTTGGGCTATACAAACAAAAGGTCGGCAATCTTCTTTGGGCGCATCCATTGCAATAAGATTTTGCGCGGCACAAATAACTCTAAAATAACGGCGAAAACTCGCATCACCTGCAAGTGGCACAATACTTTGTATGTTGTCACAGTGTGTCGCAAGCCAGTCGGTTAAGCTGTCTAAGCGTTGATCGTTCATTGTGCCGCCCCCGCGTGCTGATAGAGCACGTCAAAAATCCCATCACACTTTGCAGTGCATTCTTTGTAGTTTGCATCTTGTGGCGAGCAGTATAGCAAAACAAGGCTTAAGCGGGTAACATGCGCCCATGCAATTTCGAAAAATTATTACATCTCAACGGCTTTCGCTTGCAGTGCTTATATTTTGCGCATCACTGCCTGGTTTTGCGACGCCCATAAAAAAGTCTATCAAGGCTAGCAAATCACTTCCGCAAACTCAACTTATGCAGCATTATTTACGATCTGATATTGTAGCGCACAGCTTAGGTTGGATACCTACGCATCACACATGCAACGCGTGCCACGGTTACTTTTTTCAGCCGGACGATTTAATTCGGCATCCGAATCCATTGCCAGCAACAGAGCTGCCGTCTGTCATCACATCGCGCGGCCCGACTGAATTTGTGCAAAATGGTACATCTAAATTATCAGATGGTGTTGTGGTGACACAGCCAGGACGGCGCATTACGGCGGACACAGCATTTATTGAGCGTGATGCTAAAACCGGTAAAGTGACTGTTATTACCTTAATTGGTAACGTGCACTTTGCTCAGTACAACCGCCTTATCGTGGCGACTTATGCCAGAATGGATTTGCTTCATCATACGATTGCATTGCAAAACGCGTTATATCATTTAGGGCCCGCTTACCAAGGAGAGCGTGGGCAGAAAATAAAATTAGACTATGATGCTTGGGGGTATGCAGCGTATGTGCACAACCCATCCCAACAATTGATTAAGTTCCAGGATGCAACCTATTCAACATGCAGTCCTTTGAATCAAGTATGGACGCTCTATGGTAATCACATGCGGTTGAATCGTGATTCTGGTTTAGGGCATGCTAATAATGTTGTTATACGTTTTAGAAAAATTCCTGTAGTGTATTTCCCTTACTTACGTTTTCCAATTGATAACCGACGTGTCACGGGTATTTTAATTCCAACATTTTCGCAATCGCGGCAACAAGGAACGCGTTTTGGGCAGCCATTTTATTGGAATATGGCCCCCAATTACGATATGACGATTACGCCGTATTACAATCTACAGCGCGGACTTCAGGTCACGGATTTGTTTCGGTACATGACAGCTTTGTCACGCGGTAATTTAGATCTCAGTTACCTACCCTATGATCAAGACTTTAAAAATTACCGTATTGATACGATAAATGAATATAACAATACACCGGATTTACAAGAATACGTTGATCAATTGAAGACGATGCATGATTACCGTGGTTATGCAGGGTTTAATGGGTCTGTAAATTGGAGCGATGATTGGCAAGCCCACTATCATGTAAACTATGTGACAGATCCGTATTATTTTCGCGATGTGCTGTCCACGTATTCTTTTAACAACCCCAATCAATTACTAAATGAGTTGGATGTGCAATATCAGGGGGACCATTGGAATCTGTTTTCGTTTGCCCAAGGTTATCAAACATTGCACCGCATTGATGAGTTTGAAACCCCTGCATACAATCAATATATGCGCTTACCGGAAGTGGATACGACCGGATTTTATCCTAGCATGTGGAAACGTTTTAATACGCATCTTTCAGCGCAAGCGGTAGATTTTCAGTATCAGAGTGTCTTTCCAACGCAAACACCTAATGTACCAACACCTGTTGGGCAACGCTTTCATGTTAGACCCAGTGTTGATTATGATGCCGTATGGAGTGCGGGGTATATTGACCCGCAAATATATGTTGATACCACCAGCTACATAACACAATTTCAAACGACGCCAAGCTATGTGTCGCGCTCTGATTTTAATCAAACGCGTGTGATGCCGATTGCGGATGTGGATGCAGGCCTTTATTTTGACCGCTCGTTTCATTTTAATGAGCATTCTTATATTCAGACCTTAGAGCCACGCTTATTTTATTTATATGTCCCTTATAAAAGTCAGGGTGACTACCCTATATTTGATACACAACTGTTGCCTTTTTCGTACAATCAATTATTCACGATCAATCGTTTTGCTGGATTTGATCGTTTGGATAATGCCAATCAAACTAGTTTTGGTTTAACCAGCCGTATTTTAGATAGTGATGAGGGTGGAGAAAAAATTCGCGCGGATTTAGGTGTTATTTATTATCTGCAAAATCCACAAGTGCAATTGCCGGGTTTAACGCTACCTGATCCTGAAACATTTTCACCAGTGATTGGCAGTCTCACTTACAGTATTAATCGTTATTTGAGTTATAGCGGTAATGCAGCGTGGGATATCCAAAACAATCAAATGAATAATGCGGGTACGGCACTCACCTACCAAGGCGGCAATAATCGCATCATGACACTTGGGTACAATTATGTATATTATCCTGGGAAAGATGTATTGGGATTCAATCAGTCAACCAATCAAATTTATGGTGGTGTGAGCACGCCGTTTTACAATCAATGGACTGGCTTTGGTTATATGGGATATGATTTCAGCAATCAGTATCCAACCAGTTATTTAGCGGGTTTACAATATGATAGCTGTTGTTGGGCGCTGCGTTTTGTATTTGATCGCGAATTCTTGAGTCGTTCGCCCAGCAGCACCCCAACGGATGTGATTAACCAATATAACAACATTTATTATGTGCAGTTGCAATTGAAAGGGTTATCATCAGTTGGTAAAGACAGTGCGACATCAGTGTTAGCGAGTCGATTCCCGGGATACAAAGATCCTTTTTTAAATAGTTTATAGTCATGTCGCAATGTCCACCCGGAATTGTTGAATTTTAGGAGAAAAATAATGAAGAAAATGGTAGTGATGGCGGGCATAGTGGCCTTGGTGGGTGTTGGCTGTTGTGAGTTATCACAAGCCTCTAACGCATTGCCACAACCGGTTAAATCAGTGCACGATTTAAATCGCGTTATTGCAACAGTCAATGGCGATCCGATTACACAGCATCAGTTTGATGCATTTTACACTCAAGCTGTGCAACGTTTAAAAGAGCAGAACCAAGCATTACCAGAGCAAGGTCAGCTGCGCCGTTATTTGTTAAACCAATTGATTGACCAGCGTTTACAGATTCAAATGGCTAATCGTGGCGGCATTCATGTTTCAGACGACCAAGTTGAGCAACAAATTAAATTAATTATGAAGCAAAAAAATATGACGCTGGCACAATTAAAACAGTATTTGCAGGAGCGTGGATACAGTTTTGCAACATTTCAAAATGAAGTAAAGAATGAAATGTTAGTAGGTCAATTGCAGCACTCAGCATTAGCTAATCAAGTGTCTATTTCACAAAATGATGTGGCAGCTGAATACAAAAAAATTCAGCAAGACCCACGTTTTTCGGCACAATACCATATTATCGATATGCTCATACCGCTACCTGAAAAGCCCACCACTGCGCAAGTTGCGCAAGCCTTGAAATCAGCACAAGAGCTTAAGGCGCAGCTGCAAAAAGGCATGCCATATAGCACATTAGCAACTAACAATAAAACAGATTTGGGTTGGCGCACGCTATCACAGCTGCCCACTCTTTTTGCGGATAACGTTGTATCGCTTAAAGCGGGTGGTGTCGCAGGACCCTTGCGTGCTGCTAATGGTGTGCATGTGTTGCAGGTCATCGCTTTGCGTAAATCCACTACGCCACTGCCTTCATTGCGTGAAGTACAAGAACACATTTATATGATCAAAATTCAAAGCAAAATGGCCGACTGGCTCAAGAATTTGCGTAAACAATCGGACATACAAATTTATGACCAGCCCGCATCATAAGCCACGCAAACGTTTTGGGCAGCATTTTCTGTCTGATGAGTCTGTGTTATTAGACATGCAACGTGTCATTGCACCGAAAATAGCAGATCACATGGTGGAAATTGGCCCGGGCTTGGGCGTGTTAACGCGGCATTTAATCGATTCGGTACACCGTTATGATGCTATCGAAATTGATCGTGACTTGGTGGCTATTTTAAAAGAAGCGTTCAGCCAGCACGACAATTTAACGTTGCATTTGCAAGATGTGCTCTCGTTGAATTGGTTTGAGTTGGCGACAGAGAAACCTATGAGAGTGGTGGGTAATTTACCCTATAATATTTCAACGCCGTTGTTGTTTGATTTATTTGATGCAGTTGCTGTTATTGAAGACATGCATTTTTTATTGCAAAAGGAAGTAGGGTTGCGTCTGGCGGCACCGGTGGGCTCTAGTAATTACAGTCGCCTCACAGTGATGACGCATTATTTTTGTGATGTTGAATTATTATTTTTGGTGGATCCGGATGCGTTTACGCCCCCACCTAAGGTGGATTCTGTTTTTGTGCGCTTAATTCCCAAGCGTGCACAACAGATTAAGGCTGTAGATATTAAAAAACTGACAGCAGTTGTCGCGTGTGCTTTCAACCAGCGGCGTAAAACACTACGCAATAGCTTGAAGGATGTATTGGATGATGTCGGATTTGCGCAATTGGATATTGATCCACAACGGCGTGCACAGGATTTGTCTGTTGAAGATTTTGTGCGTATTGCTAATTTTGTGCAGTAATATCTACTGTGAATTGCTGAATTTTATAGTTTCATTTTAAGGAGTAAAGCTGTGTTCGGTTACAAACGGATTCTTATTGCGACAGACCTATCACAAAAAGGCCAGAACATGCTGGAAAAAGCATTGAGCATGGCTCAAGCTCGAGATGCGGAGTGTTATATTATTCACGTGATAGAGCATTTTCCAATCGCATATGAAGGTGAGTTTTCGATACCTATGGACATGGATGCTGAGCAAAAAATTGAAATACACGCGATGACTATTTTGCAAAAAATAGCCAATACCTATCGATTGAATAAGCGGCATATCACATTGGCCAAGGGTTCGGTTAAGGCAGAAGTGACGCAGTTGGCGCAAAAAATCAAAGCCGATTTAATTGTGGTCGGCTCTCATGGACATAGTGCGATAGACTTATTGCTTGGTTCGCGTGCTAATGCTATTTTACATCACGCCCAATGTGATGTGTGGGTTTTAAAATAGGATAGGATAGGATATGGCTCACAATGCACCTAATACAGATTTTCAAAATACGTTAGTCGAAGCGCTGATCGCAGAGCGCCGTTCTGATCGGCGCTGGAAAATTTTTCGCTCATTATTGTGGGTGTGCGTAGTGTTATTCTGTTTCCTTTTGATTTATTTTTCAGGCAGCTCCTCTTCAGTAGACACGCTGGCAGGTAAGTCCTATGTTTCATTGATTCGTCTAAATGGTGTCATTATGCCAGGCACCCGCTTTTCGGCAGACAATGTCATACCGCAATTAAATAGAGCGTTTGCAGATAGAAATTCAAAAGGAGTGATATTGGTAATTAACTCTCCAGGCGGCAGCCCAGTTCAAGCTGGTATTATTCACGATCGTATTGAATACTTAAAAAAGCGCTATCATAAAAAAGTAATGGTGCTGGGACAGGATGTGTTGGCATCGGGAGCGTATCTTATTGCAACAGCTGCAGATAGCATTTTTGTGCATCAAGATACGCTGACCGGTTCCATAGGTGTCATCATGAGTGGTTTTGGATTTACCGATGCCATTCAAAAATTAGGTATCACGCGTCGTGTTTTTACAGCAGGAAAAAATAAAGACCGTTTAGATCCTTTTACGCCCCTCACACCGAGTGATCGAGCTAAGATTGCGGTATTACTGGATAATGTGCATCAGCATTTTATTAAAGATGTAATCGATGGGCGACGTGGAAAATTGCATGGTGATTTCTCTGAGCTTTTTTCCGGTGATTTTTGGGATGGTACGCATGCGACACAATTGGGTATTGTTGATGGTACAGGCAATTTATGGGAGCTTATGCAAACACAATTTGCGGTCATGCATTATCGTGATTACAGTACGCACCCTACTTTTCTTGAATCGGTCTTAACAGGTGCTGAAACTAAACTAAATTTTTCTTTAAAAGGTAATGAAGCACCGTTACAGGCTATTCTAAATTAATTTAATCCACAGCTATTACCAATTAACGCATGTGCACCACAGCCATGTCTGGCGAATTTGCTGGTGCAGTC